>JAKPYU010000683.1 GCA_029568995.1 Candidatus Omnitrophota bacterium
CGGGAATCTCATCTTCGAACCAGGAATCGAGATTGACATCCCGTCCACCGCAATCACGGGAATCGACTACAACAGTGATGGCTTGATGGACATCCTGGTTCGCGGCGTTTCGTTGTTCCTCTGCCAGGGTGGGAATCCCCCAGCTTTTTCCAAGCCCATTTCGAGGTGGCCGGACGTACAGGCCGATTACATGACTGCCTATTGCTATGGCGACTGGATGGATTTGATTGTCTCCAAGAACCGATTTGAGGGACATTGGCCGAAAGGAACCAGCATCAGCGACAGTCGGATCGGAATGTGGCAAGGCTATGATGAAATGGGGAAATGGCGCGGTGACGAAAGACTGGGATATTTGATCCGTTACCGACAGCCGACGAGTCGGGCGCTATTCCCTCCACCGCCAATTCTGTTGAAAGGTAAACTGGCTCCCCTGTTCGGGCATCTGGCAGCCTCTCCTGTCGCGATTGATTTCGACAGCGACGGAGACCATGACCTGCTGTATTTTGATTTCGTCGGGAATCTCTTCTTTGCCGTAAACCTGGGTTCCGATCTTGAACCGGAATATGAAGATCCGATTACATTGTCCGACACGAATGGCGAACGTCTCCGCTCGCCGCAGTGTATGGCGCGCGGGCAGGCCGTCGACTGGAACAAAGACGGTCGCATGGATTTCGTGTTCGGCACGGAAGATGCATTTGTCTATGTATGCCTGAATCAATGGAAGAAATCCGGACCGCCGGTATTCGATCCCCCCGTTCGAGCAGTTCAGAAACAACCTCCGCTGGATGTCGGTGTCGCGGCGATCCCAGGCGCGTGCGATCTCGATGCCGACGGCGATAACGACCTGCTGATCGGAAATGCGGCGGGCGAAATCTACCTCGTATGGAATGAAGGCACAAACGAATCTCCCTCTTTCGGGGAACCGAAACGAATTGTAATCGACGGCAAGACCTTCCGCCTGATCGCCGGATACAATGGCTCGATCCAGGGACCGGGAGAGGCCTCCTGGGGATACATCTCGCCGTCGGTAGCCGATGTCGATGGAGATGGCGACTATGATATTCTCTACAACTCCGTAAACGGCTATCATTCCTGCATTCTCAATGTCGGAACGGTAAAGGCCCTGAGCTGGTCTCCTCCGATTTCGATTTTGGCCGATGGGAAACCATTGCGCACAGTCTGGCGAACCCGTCCCCTTATGACCGATTGGAATGGCGATGGAGTATTGGACTATATCTGCCTCGATCATCGCGGCGAGGTCGGGATTTTCCCCGGCTCAAGCCAAGGTATATGGAACGAACGAACCGGCTGGAGAGTCTGGACACTCTCGGATGGCAAACCCATCAAGCCCATCGGTGAGAATGGTATGGAAGGTCGCGCCAAAATTACATTAGCCGACTGGGATCTGGACGGAAAATACGACCTGTTGATTGGGGTGAAAGGTGGAACCCCATGGGCGCTTGCCGCCGGGCGCGAGGGCCATTCCTATGTATTATTTCTGAAAGGAGTCACGGGTGGAAATGATGCCGTATTTGAGTTCCCCAAACCATTCCGATTGCGGTCTGGCGAAGAGATCGACTTGGGCGACCATACCATTTCACCCGATATCGCATCATTTTTTGGAGACAAGAATCCCGGCCTGCTCTTTGGCGGCGAGGACGGACGTTTGTATTATTATCATCGCGAAGAACTCGTCTGGTAACGCTTCGGTACCGGGCATAACATTTGCGAATCGTCGATTCTGTTATCCCGTGGCTCACTGCAAAGGAGAAATCTATTGTCAGAAATCCTCGGTTATCTCATTGGCGGAATCGGCGTGTTCTTTGTCGGAATGCACCTGCTCACGCTCGGACTGAAACAGATTACCGGGCGACGTCTGCAAGTTCTTCTGGCGAAATGGACCGGGGACGATTTTCGCGGGGGTCTGGTGGGCTGTCTCATTGGAGCCGTGACACAGTCTATGTCCGGTTTGTCTTTTGTTCTGGCCAGTTTGATTTCTGTCGGAATGATTACCGTTCGCCAGACCGTCCCGGTCATGTGTTGGGCGAACGCCGGTGTAGGGATTTTAATCTTGATTGCCTTTCTGAATATCCAGGTGGCCATACTCTTCGTATTGGGAATAGCCGGAATTTCCTATGCTTTCGAGAAACCACTGAAGTATCGTCACCTTGCCCAAGCCCTCCTTGGGATGGGTCTTCTTTTCTACGGATTGTTTATGATTCGAACCGGAGCCGCCCCGCTCGGCGAGACGGAATGGTTCAAATACATCCTGACTCAATGCCGGAATTCCTATTTCCTCGGTTTCTTAATCGGGGCCATCCTCACGGCCATTTCCCAGACTTCCTCTGCCGTCACGATTCTGGCAATCGCTATGACCCATGCCGGACAGTTCTCGGTAGAGGAAACCATTATGATTATCTATGGCGCCAATTTCGGCTCCAGCATCAGCACGGGCATTCTCGCCACCAGCCTGAAAGGGACGCCCCGGCAACTCGTTATGGCACAAGTTTTGTTCAATGGAGTCGCGGCAGCCATTCTGCTCCCGCTCTTTTACCTGGAAACTCAGGCGGGTATCCCTTTAATCAAAGCGCTCGTCTTTCAGTTATCCGACCGGTTTGAACAGCAGATGGGCTGGGTGTTCATTCTATACAATCTTGCCGGAGCGATCGCGCTGTCGTTCTGCTTCGGCCCCTATACTCGAATGCTGGCCTATTTCTGGCCCGCCACAACAGAAGAGGAATGGTCCAAGGTGAAATACCTCAACGAGCAGGCACTCAAAGAACCTCTTACCGCTGTCGCTCTTCTTAACCAGGAGCAAATCCGCCTGTTCACTCAACTTCCGAAATACATGGACGAAATCCGCACTGCCGATCAATCGGCAAACAAACCCGCTCTGCGACCTCTGAATGAAGCATTTTTCAGCGTCTCAAAAGAAATCGAGATGTTCGCTTCAGAACTTCTGTCCCATTGCGATCGTGCCCCCGATATCGCAGAGCAGGTCATCCACCTGAAGAAACGTCAGGATCTCATTACTGCGTTGAACGGGGTAGTCTTCGATCTCGCTTCCGCCCTGGAGAAATGGTCGAGTACTCCTGCCGGAAGACCCTTTCGTAATACTTTTCTTGAGTGTCTCGATACGATTCTTCTTATGGCCTGCGATGCGATGGAATCACGGACTGCTGAAGATTGCGAAACTCTTAAACGACTCACAAGCGACAGAGGAGACATGATGCAGAAAATGCGCCGCACCTATCTTTCGCGTGAGGAGAGTATGACCTCCAAAGATCGTCTGGCCTTTCTGGAAGTGACCGGCCTGTTTGAACGGGCCGTATGGATTCTCGCGCGAATCGCACAGACACTGACAAATCATGGGGAAACGCAATAATAGATCTCAATAAACATATCCGAATCCGGAGGAATATAACCATGGTCGTCCGTCGTTCAGGAACAGCTCGTCTCGCCATTCTCAGCTCTATTCTATTCTTCTGCGGATCAGCGATTGGTGTCGTATGCGCCCAGGACATTCTCTCAACGGAATCGAAAACACTTGCAAGATGGATTGTAACCGATTTCGGCGCTGTCGGTGACGGTAAGACCGACAGTACCAGGGCGATTCAGAATGCACTTGATGCCGCTGGGGAGAACGGCGGAGGGGAGGTATTTCTGCCGGTTGGAAATTATGTGCTTGAATCAAGCGTGAGAATCCCCAGCGGTGTCACACTTCAGGGGATCTGGAATGCACCACACCACTCGACCATCACCCTCGGTAGTGCTCTGTGGATCAAGCACGGTAAAAACCAGGAAGACGGCCCGGCGGCAATTGACTTATCTCCCTCTTCCGCGCTGCGCGGAGTTACAATCTATTACCCCGAACAATCCCCCGACAAGATAATCCCATATTCCTATGCCATTCATGGCCGGGGAATGAATCCCACCGTCGAGAATGTTACATTCATCAATGTGTACCAGGGGATCGACTTCGGAAGCAAGGCTCACGAGCTCCATACAATTCGGTATCTGTATGGGTGTGTGCTTCGTCGTGGGATTTACATCAATCAGTGCACCGATATCGGACGGATTGAGAACGTCCATTTCAATCCCCATTACTGGGCGCGGGCCAACGTTCCCGAAATCAAAATTAAAGAAGGTCAGCCCGGCGCGTGGGACAATCTTGTCAATTATCTCAATGAGAACCTGGAGGTGTTTATCTTCGGTAGAACAGATTGGGAATACGTGTTCAACACGTTCGCCTGGGGATTCAATGTCTGCTATCGGTTTACCAAAACCGAACAAGGTTCGTGTAACGGCAGTTTTATCGGTTGTGGGGCGGATGGGGGGAAGACGTGTGTCTTGATTGAGGATTCCCAAAAATACACGGGCGGATTGCTCTTCACAAACGGTGAGTTTGTCGCGATGCGCGGGGACAACCCGGTCATGATTCGCACAACGAATGAATTCGCGGGAGCTGCACAATTCAGCAATTGTTCCTTCTGGGGACCCTGTGCGGAAAATGTAGTCATTGAGGGAACCGGTCAGGTTAGTCTAAGCCAGTGTAATTT
>JAKPYU010000694.1 GCA_029568995.1 Candidatus Omnitrophota bacterium
CTTGAAAGTCCAACTGCCGACGTTGACGGGCCAGGATTCAGGGCCTCCCGGTTTGCCGTACCACTCCGCGTCGATCCAGTAATACTCAACAGGTAGGTTGTGCCTGATGATTTTTTCGATATTATCCAGGTGGATATCCGCAGGAGTGCCACCCCAGTTTCCATTGGTAATCGGTGCAATCAACGGCTCTCCGTTCCGTTTCGGGCGATGATGGGTCAGGATGAATTGACGGAAGAGATTCTGCCCGCGCCAGCGGTCACCTTCGTAGGTCAGGAGGAGCATTCGCGGTGTTCGTATTTCCTCACCAGGGTACAGGACCAGATGGGTATTTGCCATCCCCGACTTCACCGTCACATTTCCCGCCGGGTCGCTGATGAAGTCGGTTGCCCATTCGCCGGTCCAGCCGACGGCGACAATCGTGCCGCCGTTAGCGGTTCTCAGGTTGAAGAACGGGAGAACCTGGCTGGAGGAGCGTCCGCCGCCGGGTTGCAGGTGAATTGTCTCGTTTGCTTTCATTACCGTTGTCTGCGGCGCGAAATCATCAAAACTGGCTACCCCTCCCTTGGACCAATGCAACACATTCCAGTCCGGTCCCGGAGTCCCGAGTACCGCATCCAACGGGAGGATATTCTCGATGAGAGGGGTATTCTCTTTACCTGTGTTCTTGAAATAGAGAATCCACTCCATCGCGGGGAAGTCGCGGAATAGCGCAATCTCCGCCCGGATTTCAAGTTGCGTCTTCGGATCGCGATAGAGTATTTGGCGGTTCAGTCTGTCGGGTCCGTTTTGATCTTCTGTGACCGTTCGCTGCCATTCGCCAAGAATCTCACGACTTTGCTTATTCTGGAACAAAAAGGAAAGCATGTATGGGTTGTACATGGCTATACCGGCCAGGGGAAAATCCTGCAGGCGAATCCGGGAACCGTCCGTCAATTCGACGACAGCCTCGGCCCACAATGCCTGGTCCCAGCCACGCCCGTCACCGCCATTCCCGACTCGAATTTCAAATTCCTCGGCTCCATGAAGCGGGATAGAAATTGGAATGGGGCCGTCAGCGAGTCGCATAACCGGCGAGGCATAGACCTCTTTTCCATTGACGGAGACATGGAAAGTTACCGAGCCGTTGCCCATCGCGACCCCACGTTGGGTATCGTCGTTATTCTCCAGGCCGATTTCCGCTATGAATCTTGCGGCCGGTTTGCCCGGCTGGATCGCAAGCCGCTTCGAGGAATTAAACGCGATTCCGTGTGTGTATGTCTTTTCGCCAATCTTGAAAG
>JAKPYU010000695.1 GCA_029568995.1 Candidatus Omnitrophota bacterium
ATTCGGTAACCGTCGGATTTGAAAGTGCCTGGTTCGATTCGGAAGGCAAGTTCTCGCCCATCGGACGAATTCAACAGGCCGCGCAGGAGTGGGTAAGCAAGAACGGACAGCCGGGTACAATGATTACGCCCATTGCGGTGATGCAGGACTTTTATTCCGGCTGGTCCTTCCCGCGACATCTCTATACCGACCATGTCTATCGTGTATGGGGAAATCTTCCATACGAACCAGGCGATTATTTGGCGGATCATGTACTCGATATGATTTATCCCGGATATCAGGATTCGTCGTATTACCATGATGAAACCGGATTCCTCACGCCCACGCCTTATGGAGATGCGGCGGATTGCATACTGAGCGATGCGCCGGATTGGATTCTTCGCCAATACCAACTCCTGATTGTTGCCGGAGAATTGGAGGGGAGAGCGGAGATTCGGGATCGTTTGGAAAATTATGTACAGAACGGCGGTCACCTGTTGATTACGGCAGGGAATCTGATGAAATTTCCACAGGGCATCGGCGGAATTCGAGCAGGCGGTCTGCCAAGGATATACCCGCAAGGAACAAAGATTCTAGTCAACAATCGCGAATATACTGAAGAACAACCATTTGAAGTGATGGAGTTGGAGTCTCCGGAAACGTCTCAAGTCCTGGCGTCGTGCAAAGGGAAGCCTGTTGCTGTGCGAGTTAAGCATGGCCAAGGTGCTATCACGGTACTTGGCAGCCCGTTCGGAATTTCATCGAAACCTGCCTGTGAGAGTCCGGTGAAGAGTGAAATCGACAAACCATTACCGAAGCCGTATCCGCTGCTCGAACATGTTCGCGTATTGGTTGATGAGTATCTTCGTAGTCAGATGTTATTCGAGGCCGGGGATGGGCTGGGATGGATTACTTGTCGGAAAGGTGAAGGAGATTATTTGTTGGGTGTGTTCAACAATTCCTATCAGCAGAAACCTTTTGATATTGTCTCTCATTGCGGGGACATTCTTGGAATCGAGGAAGATCCTCTTGACCAGTCGGAAAAGAGTGCGGTCGGTCAC
>JAKPYU010000704.1 GCA_029568995.1 Candidatus Omnitrophota bacterium
CTTCCTTCAGACCCCGCCTCGCGGCGACGCCCTTGCCTTCAACTCACAGTTCCCACCATCCGGGCCTGTAGAGGACTTTCACCTCCGAGAACCACGCCATGCCTGGCGCACCACCTGACCTCCCCCGATCTTCGGGGGAGGGACCTCTCGCCCAAAGTGTGGGGGAGACAGAGAGGGGGTTGTGCACATCCGGCACTCCTTCGCCTATCGCGCGAGACACGATGCTTTCTTGGTCCCAATCACCGGCTCCGCCGGAGTGCCGCTCGCGATGACGGCGGATGGGGCACGGACAGAGACGAACGGGCACGGACGGGGGAAGGTGACTTCTCCTGCTATCCGGTCAACCCCCACCTTATCTCCCCCGATCTTCGGGGGAGGAACCTCTCTCCCACTTTTTTTACCCCAATCACCGGCTCCGCCGGAGTGCCGCTCGCGATGACGGCGGGGGGGGGCACGGACGGACACGGACGGGCGTTGACGGTGGTGGAGTGAACCACGAAGACACGAAGGCACGAAGGAGACACGAAAGCACGAAGAGGAAGACCCTCACCCCACCCTACGGTGGCTCCTCCTGCGAACGCTCGCTGGTCGTAAGCCTGAGATCGCCAGGTTGCCACCCTTCGCAGACTCCGGGCTGCTCCTCGCGATGACGGCGGGGGGGGGCACGGACGGACACGGACGGGCGTTGACGGTGGTGGAGTGAACCACGAAGACACGAAGGCACGAAGGAGACACGAAGAGGAAGACCCTCACCCCACCCTACGGTGGCTCCTCCTGCGAACGCTCGCTGGTCGTAAGCCTGAGATCGCCAGGTTGCGATGAGGGGACTTTGTAAAGGCAATTCAGCTACAGAACGCTCGTGTACAGCGAAGAGATACAGGCAAGTAACGAAGGCAGAAATCGAACATGGGAGGCTTGTACTATGAAGTATTTGAACAACGTGTTTTTTTGTGGGATTGTGGTCCTGTCGGCCATATTCCAGACGGGATACGCGGATGACAGCAAGAAAATGACCTGGCCCGAACCGATCCAATTAGTCCTGGACACCGCGAAACCGCTCCAATTCGATCGGGGACAGCGATTGCCGTTGTATTTGTGGCCTGCCATGAATCCCGGCAAAGTGGACGATGCGCAGGCGGAAGAACTGGTACGTCTGCTGGACGAGCGTGGCGTGGGTCTCGTCTGCTCCTGGAACCATGGGAACATTGATGAGAGTCTCGCGGAATGCCTTCCGGTCGCCCGCGCACAGAAGAAACTCGGCCTTCGCGTCAATATCAACGCATCCAGCCTGATTTATAGTTTTTGCGACGGCACGGATGAAACCGCGCACATTGATGAGAACGGCAAGCCGTTTTTCGATGAGACATTTGGCCCGAAAACCATGGGCTGCCCGTTTCGGCTGGAGCACCGCATTGCGCCCATTCGCGAACGGTTCCAGCCATTTGTCGATGCCTACCACAAGGAAGGTCTGCCGTTGGATTTTGTGTTTACCGATTGGGAGATTGACGGCCCGCTGGAGTGGAATCGCGCTTATGACGCCTCCAAGCGCTGCAAAGTCTGTCGGGAGCATATTCCGCAGATCGACGATTTCCTGGCGTACCAGGACGCCCTGCGTCAGATCCGCAGCCGCTTGCAGCGGGTGGCCTATGCGGAACCGATTCTCGAAACATTCCCGAAGGTTCTGGTCGGGAATTATGCCGTGTACCCGCACAACGGGTGGCGCTACTGGTATGACTACTTCGAACGCTATGTAGACGGTCAACCGGCGTTACACGATCAGAAAGCGCATTACCGGCACTGGTCCAACGACTTCGAGGGAACCGGATTCACCTTTGCCATGCCGGTGGTCTATCCCTGGTCCTGGACCTGGAACTGGTACGATTTCGAGCCGGGCGATTATCGGTGGTTCTATAACGGTCTTTTAGTCGGAGGCAATGCGGGACGCCACACGCCAAATAATATTCCCATTATTCCCTTTGTTCATTGGCACACTGTCGATGTTGGAACCTGTGAAGAGGCAACGCCTTCTCCGGCGAAATCCGCCAAGGCAGAGCAGATGAGCGAATGGGCCTACCAGGAGATTCTCTGGCATCTTCTGCTGAGAGGTTCGGATACCTTTTTCCTGTGGTGTACGGCTGAAGAGAATGCCAAAGAGGTGGAATTGTTGCATCCGGTCTGGGCAGCCGCGCAGGAATACGGCGGATTCCTGGAGCGAGGGACTCCAATTTGTTTTGATGTTCCCTCAAAGCCGGGTCCGGTTATTTCCGGGTTGCGTATGGGAAATCGAGTCTTGGTGCGCCGTACGGATTTCACCGATGACAAGAAACCGGTGTCGATCCAGGTTGCCGGAAAGACATTGGAGATCCCGGCTGCTCCAGGCCAATGTCGCATTTTTGAAATCAAAGACTAGGGTGGACGAATAGTCTTGCCATATAGGGTCATTCCGAACGATGGAGTCTTGTGCGATCCGGCCAACCCCCACCTGACCTCCCCCAAGCTTGGGGGAGGAACCTCTCGCCCACTTTCTTTACCTAATCACCGGCTCCGGCGGAGGCAACGTGGTGGGCTAGCCCGCAGAGAGGCTCAAGCCCATCCTACCTATCTGAGATCGCCAAGTCGCGGCACTGTGATGAGAATGGTCGTTCCCGCTCCGACTTGGGACTGCACCTCGAACGTCCCCCGGAGAAGGGAAGCCCGTTCCTCCATGCTCCTGAGGCCCATTCGCCTCTCTGCAAGGGCGGAGATCATGCGCTGCTGAACATCGAATCCTTTTCCGTTATCCTCGATCCGAAGAAGAATCGTTGGAACGGAGACTGCCAGACGGATGGTAACATGCGTCGCCTCGGCATGATTCTTTACATTGTTCAGGGCTTCCTGGACCAGGCGGTAGAGATTGATCTCGGTATCGAAGTCCAGCGTGATGTCTTCCATTCCCGCACAATGGAAATCGACGGCAATGCCGGTTTTTTCCTTGAATTCTTCGCAGTAATTGAAGACGGTCTTGGAAAGACCCAGTTGATCCAGGCCAGCGGGACGTAGATTATAGCACAGGTCTCTGACCGACATAATTGCGTTCTGAAGGACACTGCACAGATCCTGAATCCGTTTCGAATGCTGGGAGGCAAGATTCGGAATCTGCTCGTGCAGCATTTGAATGCCGAGCCGCACGGTACTCAGGTCCTGGGCCACGTTATCGTGAAGGTCGCGAGAAATTCTCTGGCGTTCGTTTTCCTGTACTTTAATCAATTCCTGAGTTAATGCGTGGATGGATTCCTCACTTCGTTTCCGGTCAGTGATATCGATAGCAAGAGCTGCAAGCCGTGTGACTTCGGCTTTCTCGTCCAGGACCGGGTACAGGTAGCTGTCAAAAATCCGTCCGTCGCGTTCATCCTGAAAATGAACAGATTTCTTGGTTCGGAAGGCACGGTCGATCTGTTCCATCCGGCTTTCCGCCAGCTCCGTGGGCAGATAATCGGTAATATTTGTACCGATCAGATCCTGGAGATCGGTACGGAATCGGTTTACAAGCGCCTGGTTACCCTGGAGGATACTCCCTTGGATATCGAGCAGGCAGGCCACTTCCGGGAAGGCATTCAACATGACTCGCAAGGTCTCTTCGCTTTGCTGCAATGCTTCTCGCGAGCGTTTCTGTTCGGTGATGTCCTGAGCCATTTCGACAACGCCGACGGTAATTCCCCGGTCATCCCGGACCGGGTACCCCCGATGCAGCCAAACCGTGCCGTCATCTTTCGTTCGTTCCGCTTGACAGGGTTGGCCGGTCCGAAGGGTCTCAAGGATCGGGCAGCCGGTACATGGCTCCGAGATGTTTTCCCAGAGTTCATAGCAGTATCTCCCGATCATTTCATCCCGCGCAACCCCCAGGACCTCGCAAGCCGCCCTGTTTGCGAGGACAATGCGAAAATCCGTGTCGACAAAGGTAATGATATCCAGTGTCGCGTCCAGCACTACCGCTTTCTCCCGCTCGGACCGTCCCAGCTCGATATTGGCTTTGACCAACTCGTTCGTGCGTTCCTCCACGCGATGCTCCAATTCGTCATTGGCCTTTTTGAGTGCTTCTTCCGCGTATTTGCGGGCGGTAATATCGGTGACCACGCCGGACAGACCGACGATCTGTCCCTTCTGGTCGATATGCGGACGGCTGGAAGTGCGGATCCAGATATAGTCGCCGGACTTTGTGCGAAATCGATATTCATCGGTTACTGTCTTGCCGACGAGAATCTGCTGGAACGTGGCTTGGGCACGTTCCAGATCCTCCGGGGGAAAGAACGGATCGATCAGGCAACCGGTCAATTCATCGGGATCATAGTCCATCATCATTTTGACCGCCGGACTCACATAGGTAATGATTGCCTGTGTATCGACCGCGTAGATGACATCATTCAGTGATTCCACCAAGTCGCGGTATTTCTTTTCCGAGGCTTCCAGGGAATGGTGTTTCCGATAGAGGAGGACCACGGCAACGACTGCGGACAGGAGCGAGATCGCTACCGGAATGTAGAATGCGGGTGTGCGCCAGATTGGCAGAAGAATCTCAAATTCAGCGCGATCAGGAGTTGGATCGATGTTTCGATCATTGTCCGCCGCCCGTACTTCGAATAGGTACCCTCCCGGCTTCAACGGCGGGCTGACCGCTGTGGTGGCACGCTCAAATGGCATCCAGGGGATCTTCTCCGTGTTCTCTTCCGCCACGGGGACAATGCGCCATGAATAGACAAGGTCCTTTGCCAAGGTCAGATTCCATTTGTCCTTTGCTGAGAAGGAGAACACTCCCTCGTCACCGGGCGCAATGGTTCGCGGGTATTCCTGGATCTCCGTAATGGGCGGATCATCCGTCGGGCGGTAACAGGCCATTCCCACATTTTGCAGCGCCAGCCAGATCGTTCCTTTCGGGGATTCGCAAATCCCATGGATACTCCGCCCTTCCAGGCCATCCTCGTACGTGTAGTTCACCCAGCGTCCATCGCGATAACAGGACAGATTGGTCGCTCTGCCTGCTGCCCAAACGGTTCCATCGCTTGCCAGAAAGATTCGATCGACCAGGTCGCTGTGCATGCCTTCTTTGGTTGTGTATCGCTGAAGAATTTCATTATCCCAACAGAACAATCCGCTTCCGGCGGACCCAAACCACGTCCGTCCGTCCTCTCCGCAGGCAATCGCGGAAATGCGATGGTCGATCTTCAGATCCTCTTTCGTCATCGACCGGAGAACCTCATCTCCCTTCCAACGTTCCACATGGTTCTCAAATTCCACCCACACGCTGCCATCCGGTTCCTCTACCATGCTTCGTGCAGCCCCTGTCGGAGCGCCTGATTTCTTCGGGCGACGCTCCCATCGATCCTCAACGCACTCATAGGCTCCATTCTGGGTCACGAGATACAGCCGACCGCTCCTTGTCTGGAACAATCCATTGATGCCCTGGATTTCATTGGGAATAGGGATGGAGCGGAGGATGGTTTTCCGATCCAGGGAGAATTCAACGACGCAGTCCGGGAAACACACACAGATCCGGCCCTCGCAGGGGCGTGTGATCACAGATCCCTTTTGGTTCCCCGCATGAAGCTGTGCAATCGGTTCCCAAACACTGCCGTTAAACTGCACCAGCCGGCCCTGTTCGTCCGTAGTCAATGGGGGCATATCGGGATCGCCGCAAACGGTCAGCCCCAACAGGGACACGCCATCCACCGTGTGACGTTGAATTGCCCAGGAAGTCGGGACAAGTTGATACGCTCCATCTTCCGTCCCGATCCACGTGGACCCATCCGAAAAACAGGAAACCGACTCCACCCGTGGATTCGGAATCCTGTAATCCAGAACGGGATTCCTCCAAGTCCCATCCCGTCGTACCCAGATCCCTTCTCGCGTTCCGACAAACAACTCCCCGTCCGGCGTCTCGTTCACACAAGTGGAACTTCCTCCCAGCTTCGGAGCAGGGCTCCATGTCTCCCCGTTGTACTGATACAACTGATCCTCACCCGCAACCCATACGGAACCATCACGGCTTTCCAAAAGGGAATAGATTTTTTCACCGGTATCTTCTATCCCCCAACGGTGTTCCCACTGGGTCCCCGTGTATACAAGAATCCCATACTCATTGACACCGGCCCACACCTCACCATTCGACATCTGGGCTATATCTCGGACACTGTTGCCCTTTGTTCGATCGGCGTCCAACACAATCGACCAATCGCCGTCCGGCATGGTTGCCTCGCCGGAGGCATCTTGATCGGGTGACGAGGACCGAGGCGAGAATTGGAGGATTTCTCCTTTTGCCGTTCCAAACCAGAATGCGCCGTCGCTTCGTTGCAGGATGCAATACACAGAGGTTGTTGCATGATTCGGAATGGAGGTGGGAATGGGCTGCCAGCGACCTTGACCGTCCTGTCTCGGCAGATAGCCAATTCCTACCTGGGTTCCGGCCCAGATTCCTCGGTCCCCGTCGGGTAGCAATGCCCGTACATAGTTATGAGGCAGTCCATCCGCCTGCTGGTATGTTCTCCAATTGGTTCCGTCGTATCGTGAGATCCCCCCTCCCCAGGTGGCAAACCATACGGATTCATCTTTCGTCCGGATGATATCCCGCACGATTTCTGCTGCCAGGCCGTCGGAGACACGAAAACCCCGTATGTTTGGGGCATCTGCCGAACACGGCCCCGGCTGCAGCGCAGAAAGAATCAGCCATCCGCAAAAAGCTCCGATCAGGCATCGGAATCCGACAGATATTCCGATGCCTGTCCGGCCTAAGCGGGTTTCCGTGTGGACGTGTTGGGCACTGAATACTGACCGCCGAGGGAATGTTTTCATCAATGTTTTCATCATGGATGTCCGCTCCGGGATTTCTCTGTTTTGCATCGACGGAGACAAGTTGTCGTGGAATCCGATTCCAGAGTTTCCGAATCTTCAGCAGTCTCCGCCGTTATGGGATAAACAAATGCAGATGATTTCCACAAATCGCACTTATTGGAAATTAGCACATCTTCTACTCTGGCGCAAGAAGCAAATGGTTAGTGATTTCAATTACTTAGGACAGATTCTGTTCATTCGGGTTGTTGTCAGGCAGGAACGCCTGACCTACTAACAGGCAGGGACGCCTGTCCTACTAACAGGCAGGGACGCCTGTCCTACTGGGGTGCAAATATCCTTGTAAATAAAGGTTTATATCATTCACAGGCTCCCGGATTCCGCCTTGACAGAGCCGGTTGTCTTCCTTATTCTGACCGGGTTCGATAAATGCATCCGGTTCCATGGGGAATCCGGTGCGTTTTCACAGATCCGAGGATCCAAACATTATGGCGAAAAAAGTGACGATCGATCCGATCACGAGGATTGAAGGCCATCTATCTATTCGTCTGGAGATTGATGCGAATCACGTGACGGATGCTTACAGCGTCGGTGAAATGTTTCGTGGATTCGAGGTGATTCTGCGTGGGCGCGATCCAATGGACGCACAACAGATCACACAAAGAATCTGTGGAGTCTGCCCTGTCTCGCACGGCACGGCGTCCATTCTGGCCCAGGATATGGCGTATGGCGTGACCGTTCCCAGGAATGGCCGATTGATCCGCAATTTGATTCTGGGGGCGAACTACATTCAATCTCATCTGATTCATTTCTACCAGCTTTCAGCGTTGGATTTCGTGGACATTGAGGCGATTTCTCAATACCAGGGGAACGATCCGTTATTGTGCGACATGAAAGCCTGGGTGCAGTCGCAAACCTCCGCGAATGTTGTGTATCCCTCCGCACCGTTCCTTCCGCGATACGCGGGACGATACCTGGAAGATCCGCAGGCGAATATCCTCGCTGTGAAGAATTACCTTCAGGCCCTGGACATGCGCGCTCTGGCGCATCAGATGGCTGCGATCTTCGGCGGGAAGATTCCCCACGTCCCTGCCCTGGTTCCAGGAGGAGTCACGGAACGAGTCACCGCCCGGCAGATCGTTGAATACCGGTCGAAATTGAAAAAACTGCAGACGTTCATCAGTGAATGTTACCTGCCGGATGTCGTGGCCGTGGCTTCCGCTTTTCCGGAGTATTTCCAGATCGGAAAAGGGTGCGGCAGTTTTCTCGTTTACGGGGTTTTCCCGAATTCCGACGGTTCGCAGAATACGTTCTTTCCATCCGGTGTCCTTACGAACACGGATTTCCGGTCATTCGATCACAAGAGAATTGCGGAGGATGTGCAGTATTCACTGTTCTCCTCGGCATCGGGCCTGGCTCCGTCCAATGGGGAGACCGTTCCGGCTCCAGGGAAAAGCGGGGCCTATTCCTGGGTGAAGGCTCCACGGTATGAGGGGATTCCCATGGAGGTCGGGCCTCTTGCGAGGATGCTTGTGGCCTACCGGAAAGGCGATCCACCGCAAGTCAAGGAGGAAATTGACGCTCTGTTGAGTCGGTTGGGACAAGGGCCGGATGCGTTGGTATCCACGTTGGGTCGTCATGCCGCGCGAGCGATTGAATGCAAGATCGTTGCCGACCAGTGTGCGCAATGGGTGGAAGAACTTGTGCCGGACCAGCCTACTTTCCAGGACTTTGAGATTCCCGAATCGGGAAACGGTTACGGGCTGACGGAAGCGCCGCGAGGCGCATTGGGCCATTGGATTGCCATCGAGAACCGCAAGATCGCGCGGTATCAATGTGTCGTGCCGTCCTCCTGGAATTGCTCTCCGAGAGATGACCGGGGCGTTCCCGGTCCCGTAGAGCAGGCTCTTGTCGGGACTCCCATTCAGGATGAGAACAACCCGATTGAAGCCACCCGAGTGGTCCGCTCGTTCGATCCGTGCCTAGCCTGCGCCGTTCACTAACCATGGAGAAACGTCTCATGTCGAAACTCAGCCGTCGCGAATTCTTGAGTATCAGCACGAAACTGTGTGCCATGATGGGTCTTGGAGCCGGTGCGGTTCCGCAGATGGCCGAAGCCCTGGGGCAGCTCACTGCCGGTAATCCGCCTGTCCTGTGGCTGCAGGGACTCAGTTGTTCCGGCTGTTCCGTTTCACTTCTGAACTCGGATGATCCCGGTCCCGCCGAGATTCTCACGAAGTTCATCTCGCTGGCGTTCCATTCGACTCTCTCGACCGCAACCGGCCATACGGCGATGGAAATTGTCCAGGAAACCACGCAGCGAGGGGGATTTTTTCTGGTGGTGGAGGGAGCGATCCCTGCCGGAATGTCCGAGGCTTGCCTGATGGGGCATGAGCCGGTTTCGGCTCTAGTTTCTCGTGCCGCCCGGAAAGCGCAGGCGGTGATCGCCATTGGCTCGTGTGCGACTTTCGGCGGTATCCCCGCCGCTGACAACAATCCCACCGGTGCGGTCAGTGTGCCCGAGTTCCTGAAGAGTGAGGGGATTGCGGTTCCGACGATTTCTCTTCCCGGATGCCCCTGTCATCCCGATTGGTTTGTCGGCACACTGGCGCACGTCTTGAAATTCGGTCTTCCCGAACTGGACGACCAGGGACGTCCGAAGGTGTTCTTCGGCAAGATTGTCCATGAACAATGTCCCCGGTTCACCGACTACGAACGGGAGAAATTCGCCAAGACCTTTGCGCAAGATGGTTGCCTGTTCAAACTGGGATGTCTCGGCCCGAACACCCATGCGGATTGCACGCTGCGGTACTGGAACTCCCGCACCAATACCTGCATTAAGGCCGGAGCGCCCTGTATCGGCTGTGCTTCGGAATCGTTCGCGAAAAAGGCTGATTTCCCGTTCTACACGAAAATCGCCGGGACTTCGCAAGCGAAGAAATGAATCGCGGCCACTTGAGGAAGCCGGTCCCATCGTAAGCCGGAGATCGCCACATTGCGGCCCTTCGCAGACTCCGGGCCGCTCCTCCTAAGAAAGCTCGCCTGCAACCGTCACACCGAGGAGTCTTGTGCTATACGGTCAACCCCCACCTAACCTCCCCCGATCTTCGGGGGAGGAATCTGTCCGAGTCTTACAGTCCTTCGCCTATGCCGTGATATGCCACGCTTTCTTCACCCAATCACCGGCCGCGCCGGAGTCGCGCTCACGCCCTCACCAACCTTTTTCTCTGTGCGTCCGGGGCAATGTCACTATTGTTGTTGTCTATCGAGATGGCGAGACATGCGCGGGGACCCTGGATGCGGCAAACACCATCGTAAGGGCGAGAACAGCAGCCCCGATAAAAAGCGCTTTATGTCCCGCCACAGTCCAGAGGCTTCCGGCGAAGATGGGGACGGTCATCGAGGCGATATGGTTGATGGATACCCCCGTTGACAGGCAGCCGGAAAGTTCGCCGCGATCCCGCACAATCCGCGCCAGGTAAGTGGTCCGTGCAATATCCACATAGAAAAGCAACTGATCCAGAAGGAAACACGCCAGCGCAACCGGCAGACACCAGGCAGCAACCGGGATGCGATCGGCGAATCCATACCCCAGGCAGACGAAAATGAGGACCATCGAATCCACCGTCAGCACCAGGCGCTCGCCGAGACGGTCGATTGCCCAGCCCACAAGAGGTCTCGCCGCCAGCGCAAGAACGTGCCCCACAATGGTCAGAATGGCGAAGGTCTCCACACCCCTGCCGTACACCTGGATCAACACCCAGGGGCCAAAGGTCAGGAAAATCTGTTTGCGCGCTCCGAAAAGGAACTCCAGCACATAGTACAGGCCATATTGTCTTCGAAAGACGATCCGGGATCGCCGTGTAACCGTTTGCGTGTCCTCTGAAAGGAAAAGCAATACCAAGGCAGCCAGAAGGTTGGCAGAGGAGGCCACCGCAAACATCAAAAAATACCCATCCGCGCGGGGCGCAAGAAAACGAGTGATCACCCCGCCGAGAATAATCCCCGCCACCTCAAAGCTGCCCGTCATCCCTAAAATCCGGCCACGGTTCTCCTCCCGACTGCACGCCAGAACCAGTGCGGATTTTACCGGGAAATACAGATGATCTCCGACCGACCAGATCATCATAAACAAGATCATGAAGGAGAACACCGATCCCGCCGAGACCATCATCAGCTGACCGAATGCCGCGATGGACGATGCCAGGATCGCCATCCGTCGGTCGGACAGGAAAAAGAACAGGCTGGCCGTGACGCTGGTCATGAATCCCGGAAACTCGCGGGGCAATTCCAGCCAGCCACGGGTATCGGGATTAAGCCGATAACTGTCGCTGAGGAAATTATTGAAGGCCGACATCGCCACTCCGATGGCGACTCCGTAAAGCGAGATCGAGAGAGTGGTCAGGGCCAGTCTTTTGAATGAAGAGGTCATCAAGAACTCAAATCATCGAGAAAAATCCATTGAAGTCGGTTTCGATGGTACACGTGATGCAAACGGCGCGCGATGGAGGACCGCGATTCCGGCAATCCGTGTTCCCCGTGGCCTGTAGCCGAATAGTCTTTACCCTATCGTCATTGCGAGCGAAGCGTGGCAATCTCGCCGTTGGATCGAACGCAAGCCTGAGATCGCCACGTCGCCGCCCTCCGCAGACTCCGGGCGGCTCCTCCTAAGAAAGCTCGGTCATCGACAGGCAGGCCGGGGAGTTTTGTGGTACCCAGTCAACCCCCACCTAACCTCCCTCGATCTTCGGGGGAGGGACCTCTCCCCCACTTTCTTTGCCCAATCACCGGCCCCGCCGGAGGGAGGCTCGCGATGACGGGTCATCGCCGTTCCGCGAGGCCAGGCTTTCTTTTCCCAATCACCGGCTCCGCCGGAGGCAGGCTCCTAAGAAAGCTCGGTCATCGACAGGCAGGCCGGGGAGTTTTGTGGTACCCAGTCAACCCCCACCTAACCTCCCCCGATCTTCGGGGGAGGGACCTCTCCCCCACTTTCTTTGCCCAATCACCGGCTTCGCCGGAGTCGCGCTCGCGATGACGGGTCATCGCGGTTCCGTGAGGCCATGCTTTCTTGATCCCAATCACCGGCTCCGCCGGAGTGCCGCTCGCGATGACGGGTCGGCGGCGGCCCCGGTGGGCCATGCTTTCTTTTTCCAATCACCGGCCCCGCTGGAGGGAGGCTCGCAATGACGGGACTCTGTAAAGCCAATTGCGTTGCACAACACTAAAAACTGCGTTGCGCGTGTGTCAGGTCGATCGGTTTGTTATTGGTATCGGTGATCCGGGCGCTTAAAGCCCAGGCCGACCCCATCTGCGTGATTTTCATCAGGATCTTGTTGACGCCTTTCTTGCCCATCACTTCCCTGGTGTCCTGGTCGGGATGCCACCCTCTTCCGGCATCGAAACGGGAGACCTCCTCCCCGTTGAACCAGGCCTTGTATCCATCGTTGCTGCTCATCTTCAAGAAATATTTCTGGTCATTCGGAAGTTCCACTTCCGCATACCCGTACGCTGCCAGATTTTCATCCGTTCCATAGACACTGGCGAGATCCACCATCCCATCGGGATGGACCGTGAAGTAGTTTCTCCATTTCAGCGTTCGTCCATCGATGGTGTAGGTTTTATTGATATCGACATTGGGTTCATCCACAAAGACCTTGTCGACGTTGTTCCGGCCGTAATCCCACGGCACAGGCCCGATGATTTTCCAGCGGGTTACACAACCATTTGCCTCGGCGATTTCCCCCGGCTTGCCGCCAAGTTTTTCTATGTGCCCAATAAGCAGATCCCTACCGTCCAACGTATTGACTCGCTTGAGGGATTCGTTCAGCAGTGCGATGGCTTTTTCGCGGCCTTCGGTGCCCTTTTGAGCGATCCTGGCGACAGAGTCCAGATATCCTTTGAGGGCATTATCCCCGGCAATGCAGGTAAGCGAGCCGTTCTCATGCACGGCAATCACACGTCCGTCACGGTCCACCAGCAAGCCGCCTGCGATAGCGGGGGAAGCGAGCTGGCTCTGCCAGACGACAGTCCCATCCTCCGGGCTGAATGCGGCCACTGTGGAAACCGTCACCAGCTGGCGCGGCAGCAGGGCATCATAAATAGAAAGCACGACATTGGGCGCCATCACGGTAGCGATGGTATCGGTCTCCTGCGGAGTGACCGCCCGCCACAGCGGTTCGGGGGGCGTCTTCCGGTCTCCCTGGCCTAAGTATTGTTCGAGGCTGTCTGCGGAATAGCAGGCCAGTTTTGTGTGCAGGCCATCGACGAAAGCCATGTGTTGATCGTTCCAGGCCGGCGGGATCTTGCCGTTGGCAACAATTGATGCATGTCCGAAGTCTTTACCGGCCCCAATGGCATGCCCGTCGAATCTGCCCGGATTGACCACATTTTCCGAAGCGGAGTACCGAAGCCTTCCGCCCAGGATGATGAACTTGTCGCGAAATATCCCGATTTCCTCGCCGCGATTGGCGTTCATGTCCGGCGAACCGTTGCCGGCGCCTTTGCCGAGGTACTCGCCGGTTTTGATGTCATAGACAGCAGGCGAGATGACATTCCCGCCCGGCATCCAGAGCCGTCCGCCTGCCGAAGCAAGTATTCCCTGGGCGGAGACGCCTTTGCGGAGTTCCTTGTCCAGATGGCCGCTGGAATGATTCTGCCAGATGATCTCGCCGGTGACAGCATCCAGTGCATAAAGATATGTGCCGTCATAATCGATGATGCCTGCAGCGGCATAGACAACACCGTCCTCCACGAGGATTCCGCTGTTGACCGGCCAGGTGGAGCAGAGCGATCCATAGACCATGATGCGCCGCTCGACCGGCGCTGCCCGGAATCGCCACAACAGGCGTCCCGTCGCCGCCTCCAGGGCATAAATGTATCCGTCTCCGGAACCGATATAGGCCCGACCGTTCCAGAGAGTCGGCGGTTGAGTTACGGGGCCGCCGGTCAAATACGTCCAGACCATTGTACCCGTGGCGGCATCCAACGCACGGACTTTCCCATCATCGCCGCCCAGGAAGATCAGCCCCCCCGCCGCCGTCGCGGTTGTAGGGCTGAATTGCCTGCCTGGAACAAACTCCCAAATCTTACTGATTTGTTCAGCGACGGCTACTTTTGTGGAGGCGCTGTGGTCATTGTTCCCACGATAGACACTCCAGTCGTTGTCATCAATATCGAAATCGGCCACACGGGAGAGGTCCCCGCTTCCGATCTCCAGCCGGTCCGATTCCGTTGCCTTGACATCAAACTTGAAATCGCCCGATGAGCATAAAGCCACTCGGCCCATGAGGGACAAGTTGCAGTCGCACGCCCATGGCCCCAGATACAGCAGGCCGTTCGCTCCGATCACCCCGTCATTACACGACGGTCGAAACGCGGCGTTGTAAAAGATCTTGTTGAGATTGCGATCATACCGGGTAAGTCCTTCCGGCATTCCACGGACAAAGAACGAATCGGGAGTGGAGGTCAGCCGCGCACAGGAGCGCTTGGCGAAACCCAGATCCTTGATGGTCTCACCGGTCAGCGGATTAACCACCAGGGTGCTGCCCTCCGGCCCGATTCCCACCAGAAGCTGGCCGTCCGCATAAAGAGTATTGGGATTGCTGGAGGTCTTCTTTCTATGCCACATCAGGGAGCCGTCTTTCGTCGATACGGCCACCACATTCATCAGGGTCTGGCCCTGATAATACAGAGCATCGGGGGTGTAAATACACATGCAGGTGGTTTTGAATCCGGGTGTGGAGCTCAGCCCGCGCCCTTCCTCTTCGATCAAGGTGCGGAGCTGCGGATCTTCGTTCGTCCAAAGCAGTTCGCCATTCTTCGCATCGAGACATCCGATCCGGGAGTCCGGTCCGTAGAAGAACAGATGCCCGCCCCCCATGGTCATGGCGCGGGAGTCCATCGGCTGTTCTTCCGTGTGTGTCCACAGCACTTTCTTTCCGTGGATATCGTACGCCACCAGGGTTTCGCCGAATCCCCAGGGAACCCTTTTCTCATAATAGCCCTGGCTCAGTTCCCCCCAGCTCCAGTGGGTATAGGTACTACGAACGATCGTGGTCTCGGCAGGATCTTTCTCTTTTCCGGCCAGCGCGTAGAGAATACCGTCCTGAAGAACGATCCATTTCCACTCGCCGTTCGCCTCTGCGATGGAGATGCGATCCACTTCCTCGCCGGTTTGCGCGTCAAGTACCAGGCAACCGGTTCCGGTGGGATCGATCAAGTAGAACTTGTCGTCCGTTGCGACAAACGCCGACCGATGGGCCAGGTATCCATCCGGCAGTTTGCGTCTCCAGAGGAGTGCCCCGTTGTACCCATTCTCGGCAAGGAGGGTGTTGAGCCAGAGTTCTTCGCGTTGATGGTGGGCGATATGACCCATGGCAATGAAGACCCGCCCGCCTGCAGCGGTGGTAATCGCGGGCATGGCAATGTAGTAGGGTTTGCCGAACCATTGGGTTATATACGGCGCTTTGATCACGGCGTCCGTAGAGGCGGGATTATTATCCGGGCCGTGTTCCCAATGGCTCCAATCGTCCACACCCTCCAGGGGCGGTTTGTGGATCATAAACAAAGTCCGATCCGCGTCTTTCGCCTCGGAGGCATTATCAATCCCCGCTTCCTTCAGCCAGTTCTTCAGTTCCTTCGAGGAAAGGCCCTCCTTAGGGCCGCCCAGGACAGCGGTTCCCTCCGGGCAAAGCACACGAAGAATCTCCTTCGGGCAGACCTCTTTGAGGTCGCCATCGCGGAGATTGATCGCGAGGGCCAGATCGATCATATTGTCGGCATACGGCAGGGGCTTGAACGATCCCTTTTCGGCGAGGACCTGGGTTCCGAAAAGTCCTTCCGCGTCGATGATCTTCTGGACAGCATCCACCGCCGACTGTCGGGGATCCTGCACATGAACCAGGAAACTCGCGACATGGGCCATCTCCACCGCCAGGTTGCCGTCATCGCATCCAAGGATGGCGCAGATTCCCGTATTCTTGCCGGATGTCTGAATAAGAGACTGAGCAAGATCGCCCGGGGTCATGGCGGAATACGCTTTGAACGGAACGATCAGCGCCAGTGCCAGTGCGCAAAGCAGAATCCATCTTGCGGGAAAGCCGGTAGCCCTGTCCTGTTTCATGGCAATCTCCTGTGACTTTTGTACGATGAATACAGAGTGAGTCGACGCGGTAGTGTAGTCCACGCCATTCCAGGAGTCAACGAGCAAAATGCCTGATTTCGCGGGTCAGGAACTTTTTAATTCGTCGAGAAGGAGACGATAGTCGATGCTGTCCGTGAGGGCTTCCCAGGAGGCTTCGATGATGTTCTCCGAGACCCCCATGGTGATCCAATCCCGTTCGCCATCGCCGGACTCGATCAGGACCCGGATTTTGGCGGCGGTTCCCGCCTGGGAATTGACGATGCGCACCTTGTAATCGTGCAGGCGGACTCTGGACAGCTGCGGATACTTGTGAGTGAGGGCTTTGCGAAGTGCGGTATCCAGCGCATTCACCGGACCGTCCCCATCGGATACCTCATAGAGCACCTCGCCGTTGACCCGCACCCGAACGGTGGCCTCGGTCCAGAGATTGCCCGCGGCAGTGTCCTCGACAGTGACGCGGTAACTGATCGTTTCGAAGAACTTGCGATGCTGACCGAGTTCCCGCCGGATCAGCAGTTCCAGAGAGCCATCCGCCGCCTCGAAGAAATACCCCTGATTCTCCATTTCTTTGATTCGTTGGACAATTCTTGATCCCTCGCGGCTCTTTTCGAGATCGATTCCCATCAACCTTGCCTGGTGGATGATGTTGGACTGGCCGGAGAGTTCCGAAACAAGAATACGCTGCTGGTTGCCGACCAGTTTGGGATCGACATGCTCATAGGTGCGGCTTTCGCGCTGAACCGCACTGACATGAATACCGCCCTTGTGGGCGAAGGCGGACATGCCGACGAACGGACGTTCTTCACGGCGGGGAAGGTTGGCCAATTCCTCGATATACCGCGAAAGGCCGGTCAGATTGGGCAATTCCCCCTCTCGAATGGCTTCATAACCCAGTTTGAGCACCAAGTTGGGAATCACGGCGCACAGATCGGCATTGCCACATCGTTCGCCGTATCCGTTCATGGTCCCTTGAACATGGGTCACACCGTTCTGAACGGCGACAAGACTGTTGGCCACCGCCAGTCCTCCGTCGTTATGGCAATGAATGCCAAGAGGGACCGAACAGACCTGTGCGGCCTCGCGGGTGTATTGCGCGATTTCGTGGGGAAGCGATCCGCCGTTTGTGTCGCACAGAACGATGCGGTCTGCGCCTGCCTCTTCCGCTGCTTTGATGGTCTTGAGTGCATATTCGAGATTGCCTTTGCAGCCGTCAAAGTAATGCTCGGCATCGTAAATGACCATGCGCCCGTTGCTCTTCAGAAAAGCCACGGAATCTCGAATCATCTCCAGGTTCGTATCGAGATCCACCTGCAAGGCGGTGGTGACATGAAGGTCCCAGGTCTTGCCGAAGATCGTCACCACTTCGGTTCCCGATTCGATCATCTTAAGAAGGTTGGGGTCCTGGTCGGCGGGGTATTTCGCATGTCGCGTACTTCCGAACGCGGTGATTTTGGCATGACTGAGTTTGACATTGCGGACGTTCTGGAAGAACTCGACGTCCTTCGGGTTGGAGCCGGGCCACCCGCCCTCAATGAAGTCGATACCGAACTCATCCAGCCGGACGGCAACCCGAATCTTATCCTCGGCGGAAAGATTTACCCCCTCGCCCTGTGTTCCATCGCGTAATGTTGTATCGAAGATTTCGACCCGTTGACCCATTGTATTAACCTCCATGTGATCTATGGGACGCCTTGTGGTACCGACCGCGTTCCCGGATACAAAAAAACCGCCCGAAGGTTCTGTACTCTTCGGGCGGTTTACCTGTCCTATGCCAGAGATCGTCACGGCATCGGACCAGGACCGCCCTGGCCGATAATAATGCCGATGATCTCTATGATGTGTGTCATTGTTCTTTTACTCAATTCCCAATAAAGAAATCTATCCAACCTTTCACTGCACGTCAAGGCAGGGTTGGACAATTAAGAATTGAGAATTAAAAATTAAGAATTGAAGAAGGAGTGGGGCGAGACAGGCGGACAGGGGCAGGGACGCTTGGCCTGCCCAGAAGGACCCTCACCCCGACCCTCTCCCGGATGGAGAGGGAGAAGAGGGTGGCACGGGCTTCCAGCCTGTGACGTGGTATCACATCAGGCCAAAGCGGCCAGCGAAGTTACAGGAAACCGGAATGCAATCCGAACGGATCTTTCTTTCATTGGGATCGAACCTGGGGGATCGAAAGGGATTTCTCTCCGCTGCGATTGCGGAATTGCGGAGAAACCCCGATCTGACGGTGCTGGGCATTTCCTCCATTTACGAATCCCCTGCCATGTTCATGACGGATGACACGCCGCCGTTTCTGAACGCGGCGGTGGGGATTCGCACTGAGATGGAGCCGCAGGTATTGTTGGACAGGTTGCAGGAAATCGAGGTCCGGCTCGGCCGGGAGCCTGGTCCACGGATTCGCTACGAGAATCGAGTGATTGATATCGACATTATGCTATGGGGAGAAAGGGAAATCTCCACGCCCCGTTTGACAATCCCGCATCCAGGAATTGCTGTCCGGCGCTTCTATCTGCAACCGCTGAGCGATCTGGCCCCTGACCTGATCCCGCCGGGATTCGACCGGACCGTGTCGGAGCGGGCGGAACAATTGGCGGAACGGCAGCCGTTGAGGCGGATTGCTGTGCCGAAAGATTGGACGGCGTGTTGAAGGAACTTGAGCACTACGGGATGCATCGGGCACGAATTGTTTTTGCCGCGCGGACCATATTCGCCAGAGCGGGCTTCACTTCTTCCCACCGGCGCGTCTTCAGGCCGCAGTCGGGATTGACCCAGACCTGTCTTGCCGGAAGCACATTCAGGATTTCCTCAAGAAGCAACTCGATCTCCTGGTCGGATGGAACACGCGGTGAGTGGATATCGTACACTCCCGGCCCGATTTCATTGGGATAGTGAAACTCCGCGAAGATCCTCAGTAGGTCCAGCTGCGAGCGGGAAGTCTCAATGGAAAGGACATCCGCATCCAGCGCGGCAATGGCCTCGATGATTTCACTGAACTCGGAATAGCACATGTGGGTATGGATCTGGGTATCATCCCGCACACCGGAGGAGGCCAGTCGAAACGCATCTACCGCCCAAGCCAGATACCCCGGACGGTCAGCCTGGCGCAGAGGAACTCCCTCACGGATGGCAGGCTCGTCGATCTGGATGATCGTGCATCCAGCGGCTTCCAGGTCCTGGACCTCATTGCGAATGGCAAGGGCAATCTGGCGGCAGGTTTCCTCGCGGGATTGATCATCCCGAACAAAAGACCACTGCAAAACGGTCACAGGCCCGGTCAGCATCCCTTTGACCGGCTTTTGCGTCAGAGATTGCGCGTACCGCCACCAGGGGACGGTCATCGGTTGAAGCCGCCGGAGATCGCCATAGATGATCGGCGGTTTCACACAGCGCGAACCGTAACTCTGGACCCAGCCGTTCTGAGTCGCGGCGAACCCGGAAAACTGCTCGCCGAAATACTCCACCATGTCGTTCCGCTCGAACTCCCCGTGCACCAGGACATCCAGTCCAATCTCTTCCTGAAAACGGATCGCCTTCTCGATCTCATCCTGCAGAAAAGACTCATATTCATCCTCCCGTATTCGTTCCGCACGAAACGCAGCGCGTGCTGCCCGGACTTCCCGGGTTTGCGGAAACGAGCCAATGGTGGTTGTCGGCAGGATGGGAAGGTTCAGGCGATTCTGCTGCAACGGCTTTCTGGTTGAGAAAGAGCTGTTTCTCCGAAGCATGTCGGGA
>JAKPYU010000711.1 GCA_029568995.1 Candidatus Omnitrophota bacterium
GTTCGGGAAACTCCGGATAAAGTTGCACCTTGAGAGATACGCGCCTTTGCTCAGTCAAGACGGGTCGCAAGAGAACGCCAACGCATCAGGGCTGGTGTGATTTCCCAGGAAATTCTCAGGCGGTTTTACACATTCTTGCTCCACGAAACGCTTTATAAGACAGCGCAGTTGCACAGCCCGGAAAGGAGCTTCCCTTGAGTAAGGCAGAGGAGGTTTATTCCGCCCTGATTGGGCCGATTGAACGGAAAATGATGCGTACCGTCACCCGAATTCTCCAGGACCCCGACGACGCCGCCGACGCTTTTCAGGAAGCGCTGGCCTATATCTGGAAGAACCTGAAACAAATCCATCGCCATGCCAATCCGCAGGCGTACATTCTGCGCATCTGCGCAAGCGCCGCCCTGGATCTTCTGCGAAAGCGAATGCGCATCGAGAAGCGTGAGCGTCCGATCGATGACAGCCCGTTACATGGAACGGAGGTCCTTGTCTCAACCAAGATTCACGAGCGAGAGACAGTCCGCGCTATACAAGGTCGGATTGCAGACTTGCCGAAGCAGCAGGCCGAGGCGGTTCTTCTGCGCGCGTTCGAAGAACAGTCGTTCGAATCCATCGGACGCGCGCTGGGATGCTCGGAGGCTACCGCGCGGTCTCATGTCTCGAAGGGACTCGCCCGCCTTCGCACCCTCTTATCGGCTCCGGAGTGGGGAAAGGAGATCAACCAATGACCAATTCTCATAATGACGATGAAAAGATTCTGGATCTATTGAAAGATCGCATGAAGGATGATCCCCCAGCAGACCTGATCTCCCGCATGGAGGATCGGCTTTCGGACTTTCGCGGGAAATTGCCGGAACACCCGTATATTCGATCCCTGGAACACGGCGATGCGGGCTTTCTCTCTTTCCTCCGATCGCCGTACCGGCTTCGATGGGCGAGCGCTGTGGGAATCGTCCTTCTTGCGGCGATCTCTTTATGGATGGGAGGGCCGAATCAGGCAACCTGGGCGGAGGTAGCCGAACGGTTTCGCTCCATTCCCTTCTTCAGCGCGACCGTCTATTTCAAAGAAGACGCATTGTCGGAGCCGATTCAATTCGAACTGTGGATGGGGCGTGGTGGTAAAGCCCGTATGCGATATGGCAAGCAAGTCCTGTTTGCA
>JAKPYU010000716.1 GCA_029568995.1 Candidatus Omnitrophota bacterium
GTGAATTCGCGCAAAGCCGCAAGGACGCTTCGTAAATCGTTTGCGGCGATCTGGCAAGTTTTGTCCAAAGGAACGGAATCCGTGAACCATTCATAGTCGGCTCGATCCCGGCTCACGGCTTTGGCGATTCTGGCCGCCGTCCCTCGATAGGCTCCATCCGCAATGGACTGCGTATGCGTTTCGGACTCCCGGATGTCACGGAGCCGCCGGTTGACCTCCTCCTTCTTCTCACGGAGTTTCCGCAAGCGTTCCTCAAGTTCCGTGCGCTCTTGCTCGGCGTGGTCCTCGTTCCATTCCTCATTCTTGCGAAGAATGCCGCTAACACTGGATTCGAGAGAGCGGCGTTCCTCAAGTCCGCTGCCAAGAAGATTGATACATAGTGGCCGCAACTCATCAGGTATAAGTCCTTCAAGAACCTGAAGGGCACGCGGCGTTTTCGCCGTGATGAGCGTTCGCTGACCCGTGGCAAGCAGATGGCAAATCAGATTGGCAATGGTATGTGATTTTCCGGTGCCCGGCGGTCCTTGCACGAGTACGCCGCTTGCAGTTCGAATCTTGTCAACAATGCGGCGTTGCTCATCGTTCGATGGTTTGGGGAAAAAGATTTCATCAATCGAATGCAGCGTTTGCTCTTCCGGCCCATTTGGCAATTCGAGGCCGTCCTTCGGACGGATTTCCGCGAGGTCCGCGAATTCGCCGGGGATGTCTTCGCCGTGCTCAATTTGTTCCTTGATCCGTTTTAAGGTTTCGGTAAGACCTTTAGCGGAACGCTTTCGCAGGATCAAAGCTGGAGCATATTCCACTATGGGCTTCGCCGAGGCGCGGACGTTTTTCGCTTCCAGCGAGCTGTCATAATCGCCTTGTGAGCTGATCGAATGCACCAAGGCTTGAAGGACGCCTTCGACACAGCCTTTTTCCCAAGGATCGTCTTGGGCTGCAGCCAGTGCCCCCTTCGCAGTCTCCTCAGCGCGTGCCGGTTGTTCCTCGATATCCAGCATATCCAGTTCGGGGCGCAGCTTGGCACCCTCTGTGTGGGGACGGACGGTGAATTTCCCCAAGCGGGCCTCAAACTCCAGAATGGCGTCGGCTACAACCAAATGACGCCGGACGCGCTGCCCGTTGGGCGTCTGCCATGTCAGCAGCCCCATACCGAGCACCAATTCGTATTCCTCGCCGAGCCGAAGTTGCTCCTGATGAATGGCAAAGAGAGCGGAATAGACCTTGTGGACTTTCTCCCATGAATTGTGTTCTTCCGTCCACGGCAGCCATTTGTCTTCGACATACCGATCCCATGCCTGTTGAATCTCGGGATGCTCTTCAAGATGTTCGGTGTGCGGGATGGTTTTTGGCTGGTCCGAATCCTCGCGCCAGTCGAGGTTTGGGATTTGCCGGGTAATCTCTGTGAGGAGTTCGGGCAGGTCGTTCTTGTTTCGGAGCGATGGAAGGCTCACCCAATCCTTGCACTGAGCGGGAACCACGGGCAATTCCGGCTCCCGCCGATTCTGTACTTCCAGCCATTCATCCGGCTCGTGTTCCTCTTCACGTCCCCATGCCTGCGTGAAGCAATCCCGCTCATGCGGAAGATCCGATATCCAAAGTACTTTCTCGTAGTCGGCAATGTCGCGGATCAACTTCGTGCGCAATGACGCCAATCGAAGCAGATAATCGACCAATCGAACGGCTTTTTCATTCGAGCTTTGAGCTGAGGAGGGGTTCATTCCGTTCCTCCGGTTTGCTCCTTATCCGCCGCTGGCCTCTGACTCTTCATCCATTGGTCGATTTCCTCCCGGTCGAAGCGCCATTGATTGCCGACCTTGGAAGCCGGGATGTCCCCGTCTCGGGCCATGCTATACAGCTTCGTCCGGCCCATCTTCAGGTATTCGGCCAGTTCCTCTATCGTCAACCACTTTGTTCGGTCCATTGGAATCCTCTGCTCATGCTCGCGTCCTCGCCACACGACGATAAAGAATGATAACATCCGGCACATTCCGTGTCAAACCAAAAAGTCGGGCCGCATCTCCTGATTCCCCCTCCGACACTTTTCGACGGTCTCCGGTAGGTATCCAAGCGACAGGGCTCTCGGCCTGATTTCGGGGTTCACCCCGGGCACGGGCCGACCGCCCACCGGCATCAACCGGATTTGTCGCGACATGACCGGAGAACCGAAT
>JAKPYU010000719.1 GCA_029568995.1 Candidatus Omnitrophota bacterium
GCGTTGAACGAACTGCGCGCGTATGGAGAGTTCACCGGCCCCGAACCGCCCTGGCCGAGCTATACTCCCATTCTGAAAACGGCGGAGTTCTCCCCGAAAGCGCCGGATGGAATGCAGGTGTGCGACTTGCCGGAAATGCTCCTGTTCGAGGGGAAACACATGTCAATCGGATTCTCGCTCCGTCGCCCGATGCTCTATCACCTGGGCTGGGACATTCTGGGAGAGGGTCAGGCCGCAAACAACCGCCTGCTGATCGCTAAAACCGGCCCACGGGAACATGCCTTCTACGGAAACGGACTGAGTGGCCCGATTCTCCGCACATTCGGGCAGGATTACGGCGCGCACCGCTGGACCGGAGAGGTCTCTGTACAGGGTAACCGTGTTTCCTACCGGAATCTGCACGCCATTCCGGGCGTAACCGTCGATGCAATCTTCATCGTTGAGGCGAATCGCCTCCTCATCGAACTGAGCCAGACCTGTGAAAAGGACATGCCGCTCCTGGAGGCAGAGGCATGGCGTCTGAATTGGGACTTGCAGGCGGGGATCACCGGCGCGGCGGCCATGCCCACTCTCGAGCCTGGACGAAACGGCGATATCCGACTGCCGTTCCAGTGGGCCACCGATGGTGTGGGATGCCTGTCCTGCAGGATGCCGGAACAGGACGGCGAAGCGCGGGTCCAAGTGGAGAGTTATCGGAACTCCCGGGTTGTCACGGGTGGATTTGTTTTCGCAAAACATCCCGCTCCCGATGAATGCCTGTGTCTGCCCGCCGGAACACAGAAGGCTACGTTCGAATTCGCGTTATCGAATCTCGAACCGGACTTCGCGGAAGGCTCTCCGAAACCGAGCGCGGGCATCCAGCGGCACTGGGCAACGGTGTTCTCCTGTTTTCGACCGGAATACCGTGGATTCTCCAATCACTCCGCATCGGTGAATTGCCACCTGTCCCAGGGACCACCGATTGAGATCGCCGCCCACACCCGCCGTCAGGCCGACATACCCGATCCGCTGGATCTTGCCCGGTACACCATCGGTCGAGCGTTCAAAGACGGTGGCGGATATGGATATTGCCGCAATTTATACCTGGATTCCGATCCCATCCTGGTCAGCGCCGCCGGACGAATTCATCAGGCGGAACCAAACCTGAGTTGGCTCCATGAGATCGAACCCGGACTGCTCGAAACCATCCGGCGGATGGAACAGGAAATCGGGACGGAAGGACTATTGGTCTGCAGGGATCTGTCGGGGAACTCCGGCTCCTATCGCTGGAGCACAAACTCCATGGATGTGATCGGGTTCGGGCACATTGACGCTTATGTTAATGCTTGGGCATACCGGGCGTTTCGAAATGCTGCCGCCATGATGACTGACCTGAAACAACAGGATTTAGCGAAACGGTGCAAGGACTTGGCCGACGGAATTCAGAGTGTTTATGCGGAACGGTTGATCAATCCCGAAACCGGCTGGGTGGCGGGATGGCGCAGCCGGGATGAGGAATTGCACGATGCGGCCTACACATGGGTAAACGGAGCCGCGCTGGCATTTGGCGTTCTCGAACCGACTATAGCGCGCAAGGCCATGGAGAAGATGGAGGCACTTCGGGATTGTGTCGGACCGCCATCATACCGAGTGGGTCTCCCCTGTAATCTCCTGCCGATTAAAGAAACGGATCACATGCTCCCCCGCATTGTCAGCATTGTGGAGCCGACCTTCGAGAGATACACCGATGGAAGTCTCAGCGGATGGCCCGCAACCTACTATCTCCGGGCACTTTCAGTCTGCGGGCTGAAAGACCGTGCGCGAAAGCTGGCTGATGAACTGAACGAAGGTTTCGAGACCGGCATCTTCAACGGCGGTATGGGAGAGGGGCACGAGTTCCGTTCCTGGGAAGGCATTCCGAACGGGTACGAGGGAACACTGATCGGAGTATTCGGCCCCATGTACGCCATCGCCATCGAGCAAGGTCTCATCAAACCGCGAGATCCCGAATGGTGGCCTGCCGGCGGCTGATCCCAAAGTCCATGGTGTCCACCAAGTCCACCAGGCATAAAAAAGAGCGGGGTGGTTCTCACCGCCCCGCTCTTGGGTCATCAGAATGATCGGCGAATCACCTTTTTGGCCGTAATCCCATTTTAGGAACCGCGCCCGGTGTCTCCTGCCGAGGAGTGGCCGTCGGGGATTCCTGTCTTGGTGTCGCCGTGGGTGACTCCGGTTTCGGTGTCGCGGTCGGAGTCTCCGGTCTCGGTGTTGCCGTTGGTGGAGCCAATGTCGCCGTAGGTGTCGCTACAGGGGTCTCCGTGGGTACCGCAGTGGGGGTCTCCTGAGATCTCTGCCGCCAATACCGAGCCATTTGGAACACATCCCGGTAGTTCATAACACCATCGTCGTTCACATCCGCCGGATCGGGATCATCCTGCAGATTCGTTCCGCGCCAGGTTTCCCGGAGCCGCTGGAGATCGAACTCCGTGATTTCACCGTCGTTGTCCAAGTCCGGCGGAAGTTCACCCGGCAGTCGGGCCGGAACAGCGATCTTGATCCGCTGTCCCGCCGTCTTGGTTCCCGATGTACTGACACTGGTCGAGTTAAAGACCAACCACGGACTGCGTTCGATATCCTGCGCATTTACGGTATAACTCCCCGTGGCAACCACGTGCCCGGCTCTGCGCTCAACGATATCCAGTGGAAGGTTGAAGTTTCTGGGCGCAACTTCCGGTTTGCCGCCGATTCCGGGCAACCCCGGGATATGCACAGTTCCGTTTAGGGCAATTACACCACCATCGGGATCATTCACCGTAATCCGCAGACTGATGCTGTCGCCGACTCTCAGGATGATCGCGCTCGGATTCACCGCGATAACCCGGCCACCTTTTGTAACCTGCACTTCCATGTTCAACGGTTCCCGAGGCGGGACTCGTGTCGGTCGTGCCGTGGGCGACTCGGTAGGCCGAGGAGTAGGTGTAAGCGTGGGCCGTATGGTCGGAGATTCCGTGGGCCGTACCGTAGGAGATTCGGTCGGTCGAACAGTCGGAGATTCCGTGGGCCGTACGGTGGGAGATTCCGTAGGTCGCACCGTGGGAGATTCTGTGGGCCGCATCGTTGGACTCTCAGTTGGTCGAACGGTCGGACTCTCAGTTGGTCGAACGGTCGGACTCTCGGTTGGTCGAACGGTCGGAGTCTCGGTTGGTCGAACGGTCGGACTCTCGGTTGGTCGAACGGTCGGAGTCTCGGTTGGTCGAACGGTCGGACTCTCGGTTGGTCGAACGGTCGGAGTCTCTGTGGGGGTTTCCGGTTGGACCGTCGGGGTTTCAGTAGGAGTCTCTGCTCCTCCTCTGGGTGACAGATGCGCAGTCACTGGCTGCATTCCCTGCACGATTTGCAGAGAAAACGATAATGACTCATAACCGATCTTGGTTATATTGACCTCCACCGAGCCTGGCTGGATCTGCGTAAATACCGCAAGACCGAGGCTATTGGTTTGTTCAAATAGCAGGGGTCCAATCCGCACCAACGCATTGGCGATCGGCAAGGTCGTAGAGGAATCCAGCACAACGATTCTCAAATCGACAAGTGGTTGTGGCGTCGATGTCGGGCTTTCCGGTATTGCCGTGGGAGTTTCCGGTATCGCGGTTGGTGTCTCCTGCGCCCATGTCCACGTCGGGGGGACCAGAACGCAAAGAGATAAGAAAAGAAATACTCTCCACTTAGACATCCTTATTGTTCTCCTTAAAGTACGTCCAAGAAATCTTCGCTGTGAAATGGTCAAACCTACTCCGGTCCGTTGTCTCGACAGACCTCGACACTGCGGGAACATAGCACGAATGCCCCCCTTATGAAAAGAGCTTTCTCGGAAAATGGTCGAATTTGTCACTCAAAACACATAGGGCTGTCTTCTGTCCACACAGGCGTGTCAATTTGCCGGGGGCAGGAACACAATTTGGATCGGTTCGGGAAGCAGGGATTTCTCAAGGGAAATCTCGCTTCCGATCTCGCGTCGGACATCGGTCTTGCCTTCCAGGAACTGCTCGATGGAAGCCAGTGGGAAACCGATTTTCGGGGTTTTGAAATGCATGGGTATGACGATATTGGGCAAGAACCGTTTGACCAGTTCCCAAGCCTCGGATGGCCCAATGGTGAACTTGCCTCCGACCGGGATCATAGCCACATTAACTCCTTCTAATTGCTTGACTTGCCTCGGAGTGGGGATATGGCCCAGATCACCAAAATGGGCGACCTTGATTCCGTCGATATCAAACAGGAAAATCCGGTTGTCACCCCTGGAAGCGCCTTGATTCTGGTCATGAAAAGTGGGAATGACATCAAACACAATCCCTTTTGCCTGGCATTCCGATCGGACGATGAGGGGCTGTCCCGGAACAGCGCTTGTCGCGGCATGGTCCTCATGCTCGTGGCTGACTGTCACCACATCGGCCCCATCGGAAATGGGATCGAAACCAATGGCTCCACCGAAAGCACCGGTTTGGTAGGGATCGGTGAGCACGGACACCCCGTTCGATCCGGTAATCAGGAATGTTGAATGACCGAGAAACTTGATTTTCATGGCACACCCCCGGATGGAATCGAGCCGGTTCTCCGAGACCGGATACCCGTATTCCGTTTTGTAAGTCTCTCCGAAGAAAGGACTTACGCGTCCAATTCCGCAATACTCTTCCTGTAAATCTCCGCGGAATTGAGCAAGGCCTCTTTGTCTTCAGGTTCAAGTTCCAATTCGACCACTTTGGTCACACCGTCTTTACCCAACATTGCGGGAACACCCACAAACAGCTTGTTGATTCCGTATTCCCCCTCAAGATAGCAGGAACAGGGGAGAATGTCATTGGCGTCATGAACAATCGACTCGACCATCTTGACAGTGGCCGCTGCGGGTGCGTAATAGGCACTGCCGGTGCCGAGCAGTTTGACAATCTCGCCGCCACCGACCCGTGTCCGTTGGTTGATTGCCTCAATTCGGTCTGCCGGAAGCAGCCGGGTAACCGGAATGCCGGATACGGTGGAAAAAGAGGGCAGAGGAACCATGGAATCCCCATGCCCACCCAGAACCATCGCTCGGACTTCCTTCGGCGAAATCCCCAATTCCATCGCGATGAAACAGGCATACCGGGCCGAATCCAGAACACCCGCCTGGCCGATCACGCGGTTCTTGGGGAATCCGGAAATCTTAAAGGCATGATAGACCATCACATCAATTGGGTTGGTGACCATGATGATGATGGCATTCGGGGAATACTTTTTGACATTCTCAGTGATCTCGGCGACGATTCCGGCATTCTTCTTGAGAAGATCCAGCCGGTCCATGCCCGGTTTCCGGGCCAGTCCGGCGGTTACCACAACAATATCCGAGTCCGCGGTATCGGAATAATCGTTGGTTCCTTTGACTTTCCCGTCGAATCCGAGAAGCGCTCCGCATTGGGCGATATCCAGGCCTTTTCCGATGGGAACGCCCTCCAGGATATCAATCATCACAACATCGCCGAGTTCCTTTTCCGCAAGGAACAGTGCGCAGGTCGATCCGACATTTCCCGCGCCGACCACCGTAATCTTCTTTTGCATGATTCGTGCCTCCCTGGTGTTTTCACCCCATATTTTCCGTGATCGCCTGGGCGAATTCCGAGCATTTGAGAAGGGTTGCGCCGTCCATTTGACGTTCCAGATCGTAGGTGACCCGTTTCTGCTGGATGGTTCTCTCCATCGCGGAGACGACACGATCCGCCGCTTCCTGCCAGCCCAGATGTTCCAACATCATTACCCCGGAGAGAATCAGGGAACCGGGATTGACCTTGTCCTGTCCCGCGTATTTGGGCGCGGTTCCATGCGTTGCCTCGAAGACAGCCGCGTCATCGCCGATGTTCGCACCGGGAGCCATCCCCAGACCGCCGACCTGGGCCGCCGCCGCGTCCGACAGGTAGTCTCCGTTCAGGTTCGGCAGAGTCACCACCTCGTACTCGTCCGGTCGTAGAAGCACTTGTTGAAACATGGAATCGGCGATGCGGTCCTTGATGACGATCTGACTGTCTTTGACCTGCCCGTTCTGCTTTTCCCAGAGATCCGCCTCCGAGATAAGGCGGTCGGGAAACTCCTCCCTGGCCAGTTCGTACCCCCAGTCCCGGAATGCGCCTTCCGTGAACTTCATAATGTTGCCCTTATGGACCAGGGTCACGCTTTTCCTCCCCCGACGAATGGCGTACTTGATCGCTGCGCGGACAAGGCGCTTCGCTCCGAATACACTCATTGGCTTGATTCCGATTCCGGAATCTTCACGGATGTCTCTGCCCATCTCCGTGTTGAGGAACCGAATGACCTTCCTGCACTCGTCGGACCCCTGTTTCCACTCGATTCCCGCGTATACATCCTCCGTATTCTCGCGGTAGATAACGATATTCAGTCGTTCGGGTTCTTTGACAGGGCTGGGAGTGCCTTTCAGAAAACGCACCGGTCGGACACAGGCATACAGGTCCAGCATCTGGCGGATACTCACATTCAGCGACCGAAATCCTCCGCCCACCGGCGTTGTCAGAGGGCCTTTGATGGCGACTTTGAATTCCTGAATGGCCTTCAGGGTCTCCTCCGGAAGATAGCTGCCGTACCGTTCATTCGCCTGTTCTCCCGCGAAGATTTCCATCCAGACGATGCGCTTCTTGCCGCTGTATGCTTTTTGAACGGCGGCATCGAGTACGATGTGCATGGCCCGGCTGATATCCGAACCGATTCCGTCGCCTTCAATACACGGGATGATTGGATGATCCGGCACCTGGAGGGCATCCGTTGTTCCGGCGATTTGCTCCCCGTCCCTGGGTACGATGATTTTCTCGAACATAGGCTTCACCTCTTGCCTGTCGGATTGGATACGTTGATTGTGTTTTGGCGCGTTTCCCCGCACCGGAGACTGTAAGCACCACGGCGATGCGTAAGTATAAAAGGTATGAACGAAAGGACAATGTCTCTTAATCGGGGGTGGCCACCAACCCGATTCCTCACCCCTCAACCTCCCACAATAGACCCGCGCCTTATCCCTCTCCCATATCCGCGTTCCGTACATGGGAGAGGCTTGGGGCGAGGATTTGTTTCAAC
>JAKPYU010000732.1 GCA_029568995.1 Candidatus Omnitrophota bacterium
CCCCCACCTGACCTCCCCCGATCTTCGGGGGAGGAATCTGTGCGAGCCTTACAGTCCTTCGCCCATCGCCCGAGACACGATGCTTTCTTGGTCCCAATCACCGGCTCCGCCGGAGTCGCGCTCGCGATGACGGGTCATCGCGGTTCCGTCAGGTCATGCGTTCTTGCTCCCAATCACCAGCTCCGCCGATCTGCCGCTCACAGGGACAGGCGCGGTTCTGTTGGAGAAGAGGCGTTCCCTACGCTATGATAGGTTCGATCCATTCTTACATAAGGAGTAACCAATCGAATGCGAAAGTTGATTCTGGCCGGGAACTGGAAAATGAATAAAGGTGCGGCATCCGCTGCAGCGGATCTGGCGCGTGGTGTGGCGGCGGAAGTCGGGTCGGTGTCCGAAGTGGATGTAGTGCTCTGCCCGCCGTTTACATCGCTTCGACCCGTGGTGGATGCGGTAAAAGGAACCCGAATCGCGGTCGGCGCTCAAAATATGTATCCCGAAGACAGCGGGGCGTTCACGGGCGAGATCTCACCGCTGGATCTGCTGGACTGTGGCTGCAAGTATGTCATTCTCGGACACTCCGAGCGTCGCACGATTTTCAAGGAAACCAACGAGTTCATCAACAAGAAAGTGATCTGCGCCCTGGCAAAGGGGCTGATCCCCATTATGTGTATCGGCGAAACAGAACAGGAGCGGGTCGACGGTAAAACCGAGGCGGTCGTGGAGAACCACCTGAAAGGCGGCCTGGCGGGATTGACCGCGGAGCAGGTTCAAACCGTGGTTATCGCCTACGAGCCGGTTTGGGCGATTGGAACCGGCAAAACTGCCAGCCCGGACGATGCCCAGGCAGTGCACAAGTTCTGCCGCGACTGGTTGACCGCCGCCTACGATCAGGCCACCGCGCAGGCTGTCCGCATCCAATACGGCGGCAGCATGAAACCGGACAATGCTCACGACCTGCTGGGGCAGCCTGATATTGACGGCGGATTGATCGGCGGTGCAAGTTTGAAGGTGGATTCATTTGTGGGTATCATTCGAAACAGCGGAGCGTTGTAAGAATCGACAATCCCGCTGTCTGAAAAAAAGGCGATTCTCGACCGGACTTCGAACAACGAAGTCAAGAAGGAGGTTCGAATGCCTCATATCACCCGGCGTTTCGCATGGCTCGCGTTACTCATTATGGGGGGATGTGTCAACCTGACGGTGAACGTGTATTTCCCGGCATCCGAGATTCGGTCGGCCCTGGAGGATATTGAATCCGACATCCGGGACGTGGAGACGCCACCGTCCAGCCAGGCCACTTTCGAACATCCCCTGTGGTCGTGCCTGCCGACATTCCGCCTGTCCTTCGGACCGACACCGGCTTATGCACAAACCAAGATCAACCTGGATGTGGAAACTCCCACGATTCTCGCCATCAAGAAACAGCGGAAGGTCCGTTTCAAGGAAATCGATCCCATTCTGGCCAAGGGTGTCTTTGGCGAAGGCCGAATCGGATACCTGGTCATTCGAAAGCAAGAAGGACTGAGCCTGAAAGAAAAGGCCGATCTGAAAAAGTTGCTCGAAGAGGAGAATGCGGATCGAAAGAAGATGTACCTGGCGATCCTCACGGAGAATTCGCTTCCGAAAGAGGAGCTGCCCCGTGTGGAGAAACTCGCGGCGGAGGCCATTCGAAAGGTCATGAAGCCGGGCCGCTGGTACGAAGTGGAAAAGGATCAGTGGATTGAAAAGAAAGAAGAAAAGGAGGCCCCGAAATGAGCGCTTGGTTCCCATCCTTCTGCATATCGACTCGTCTCCTAAGAGAGATCCCTCGCACCCGTCATTCCGAGGAGCGAAGCGACGTGGGAATCTCATCGTTGAGACGCACAGACACGAGATCGCCACGTTTCGGCTCCTTCGCAGACTCAGGAGCCGAAACTCGCGATGACGAAACGGGCACGACTCCCACGAAGCGGCGCTTTCTTTTCCAACTCACCGGCTCCGCCGGAATCGCGCTCGCGAGAAAAATCCCCCGGAAACACTTTGCGATCGGCCTGATTTGTGTGGCGGTCTTGTCCTTCACCTCCTGCGCCGGAATGCAGGGCGGCGGCGGATTCAACCTGATCTCGGAAAGCGAGGAGAAACAGCTGGGCACGGAGCTCTCCCAGGAAATCGCAAAGCAGAGCGAACTGGTGGAGGATACCGCTGTTGTCGGATATGTCCGCGAGATCGGGACGCGCCTGGTTGCCGTCTCGGCAAAACCGGATTACCCTTACCAGTTTCATGTCATCAAAAAGGATGAAGTGAACGCATTCGCCATCGCCGGCGGTCACATGTATGTTCAGACCGGATTGGTTCTTGAGACAGACAATGAGGCGCAGCTGGCGGCGGTGATCGCCCATGAGCTGGGTCACGCGGAGAACCGTCATGTGACACAGCAGATGACCCGTCAATACGGAGTCTCGCTCCTGACCACCGTTCTGCTCGGCAACAATCCTTCTCAAACAAAGGAAATCGTCGCCGGCCTGTTGGGCAATGCAACCATTATGAAATACAGTCGCAATGCCGAGCGGGAAGCGGACTGGACCGCGGTGCATCTGCTATACCGGGCGGGATACGATCCTATGGCGATGGCTGATTTCTTCCGAAAACTGAAAGCGGATGAAGAACGAAGCCCGGGTGCGCTGGAAAGCCTCTTCTTGAGTCATCCGATGACCGACGACCGGATTGCCGCGGTCGAGGCGGAAATCAAGCAGTTGGCTCCCAAGACACCCACACGGACGAACAACAGCGAGTTCCTCCGTGTTCAGGCGCGGTTGAAGTGACAGAGACACAATTCGTTCCAAGTCAATGCACACAGGAGGCCCGGCAATGAACCTCTTCGATCATGCCATGGAGCAGGAAAAGCACGCGGAGAATCTCTACCGGGACTTGGCGCGAAAAGCCCCCGATCCGGGATTTGCCTCGATTCTTCTCATGCTCGCCGACCAGGAGGTCAAGCACTATGACATCCTTCGGAAAATGAAAGACCAGTCTGCAAACCTGAGTTATGTCGAGACGGATATTCTGCCGGATGCCAAAGCGGCGTTCGAGAAGATGCAATCCGGGTTGAAAAAATTCGACTTCAGCGGAACTCAGTTGGATCTATATCAACAGGCTCAGCAATTCGAGGCGCAAAGTCGGGATTTCTATACGGAACGGGCCGGGGAAGCGGAGACTGACCTTCAAAAGGAGATCTTTGTGAGACTTGCCGAGGAAGAAAAACGGCACTATTTCCTGCTCGACAATATCATTGAGTTTCTCTCCGGACCCGAGACCTGGCTCGAAAACGCGGAGTTTAATCATTTGGACGAGTATTGAGCGGGGGGGATTCGGCAACAACGTCCTTTCCGGTGTCCTGACGAAACGAATTGCCCCCAAATGACAGGGGGCAATTTTTTTTCTGACAACTTTTGATTTTTGTGTTACCATTTTTGGTGGAATCAGTTTGTACCCTGGGGGAACATCATGCCAACTTACCCGTCATCTCACCTTCCACAAAAGAATGTGCGTTTAACTGAGTGTCACTGCGGTCCGCTTGGGATTGGGAACGTAATCCCCTGGTTTTTCTTGGGATGCGTTCTGCCCATTGCGTTGGTATCGGTAGAGGCAACTCACGCCGAACAGGCAGTGAAAGCGCAATCACTGACAGCAGAAACCGCTACTGCCACGCCTGTGCCGGAGAGTCCGACGGCCACCCCCGTGCCACCGACGCCGACCGCCGTGCCGACTCCTATTCCGCTTATCTCCTCCGATTGGCTCGAATACAGCCCCGGCTCAGGGAGCGGCGATGGAATCACAGCAGGCCTGAACAAACCGAACGGTATGATCGGCCTTGCCGTGGATGCGAACGGAAATCCCGTGGTCCATTGGGAGTATCTCTTCGCAACGCAGGGACTCGGTACACATGTATATGCGTTGCGTTGGGACGGTTCCCAATGGAGAGAAATGGGGTATTCCTCCTCACAGGGACAGTGCGTCATCTCGAAAGAGAATCGCGGATTCGACCGGATGGTACTCGATCCCCTGGATAACCGCATGGTCTTGTCCTCATGCGGCACTCAGAACCGGCTGTACAAATTCAATGATGGTTTGTGGGAACAATGGCTGAAC
>JAKPYU010000734.1 GCA_029568995.1 Candidatus Omnitrophota bacterium
GTTGTTCTACCGTTTGGTTCAACAGGCCGTTCAGGTCGGTCCGGTCCCGTTTGAGTCTCTCACAAACCACAACCCCTAGGGGTCGGTTGAGTCAAGTAAATATCCAGATCACTTAATGACATTGGGTCAGGTGGGGGTTGATAAGCCTGGCGAATTCAATTTTCCCCGTGTCTCTCCAAATCTTGGGGGAGACGGTTCGCATGCTGACTTTCCGGGTCCGGCTGACGTGTTTCTTTGAAGGGAAGCGTCCTTATGCCATACTGTTCTGAGAAATTTGAATCTCAGAGGTGAAAGGGAGCCGGTCTCAGCAGGCGATTGTGGATAATTCCGAAACATCTCCCATGATGCAGCAATACCTGGAGATGAAGGAGCAGTGCGGGGATGCCATCCTGCTGTTCCGGTGCGGGGATTTTTATGAAACCTTCATGGAGGATGCCGAGACCGCGTCCGAAGTTCTGGGGATTACCCTCACAAAGAAATATGTAGGCGGCAGCAAGACGGTCCCGCTTGCCGGAGTTCCGTATCATGCCGTCCAGGGATATATCTACCGTCTGACCCGCGCGGGGTATCGGGTGGCGATCTGCGAGCAGACCGAACGTCCGGCAAAAGGCCAGAAAGTATTCGAACGGGAGCTGGTCAGGACCGTCACCCCCGGAACTATTGTCGATGGGGATGTGATCGACGGCAAAGAGAACAATTTCCTGGCCGCGCTCTATGACGGGGGGCTGTATGGCTGGGGATTGGCGTATGTGGATATCACGACCGGCGAATTCCGGGCGACCTGGGAAAGCGGCCAGGATGCCTGGACCGCCATTCTGAGCGAACTGACCAAGGTCTCTCCCAGCGAACTGCTGGTGGATGAACTCTCCTACCAGGATGAGACATTCCGGAAGCAGATTGCCGCCGAGACTCCTGCATTTCTTACCCAGATTCCGGCCTCTTCTTTCGATGCAGAGAGTTTGAGAAACCGAAACATCGACCTGGATTTCTCTAAACTTAAAAGTCCCCCGCCGCCGTCCGACCGGACGCTTCTCCTGGCCCCTGCGGGAGCGCTGGTGAATTATCTGCTCTCCACTCAGCGGGAAGCGATTGAGTATCTCTCCCGCCTGGAGGCCTACCGTCGTCAGGCGTTCATGATGATCGACCGGAACACGGAGCGTAACCTCGACCTGCTGACCAGCGTATCGGGACGGCGCTGGTCGCTGTTGGGATTGCTGGACCACACGGTGACGCCGATGGGGGGAAGAGAACTGCGGAGCTGGATTCTTCGCCCGCTTCTGCTCCCGCAGGCGATTGAGGATCGTCAGAACCTGATTGAGAAACTGGTCGCGCGTCCGTCCCTTCGGGAGGAAATGCGCAAACGGCTGCGACAGGTGCACGACATTCCGCGCCTGTTGGGGCGTGCGACATTCGGGAATGCGAACGCGCGGGACCTGGTTGCCCTGCGCGGCTCGCTGGATGAAATCCCGATGCTGGAGATGCTGCTGCGGGAGGGGAACCTGCAACCTGTTGCCTCCGCCGCGCTGATTGCGGGACAGGATACACCCGAATCGCCTGCCCCGAATGCGCCGGATGAGTCGGTATGTCTATTGGACGATGTACGGGAACTGCGGGAACTGCTTCAAACTGCGTTAGTCGATGAGCCGCCGCTGACCGTGCGGGAAGGCGGGATGATCCGGGACGGCTACCATGATGAGGTCGATCAGCTTCGTGAGATCCACAAAAGCGGACGGGGAACCATTGCCGCGTTACAGGAACAGGAACGGAACCGGACGGGAATACCCTCGCTCAAAGTCTCTTACAATAAAGTTTTCGGCTACTATATCGAAGTCACCAAAACCCATCTGGGCAAGATCCCGGATGATTTCATTCGCAAGCAGACGCTTACCAATGCGGAGCGGTTCATTACTCCGGCACTCAAAGAATATGAGGCCAGAGTGCTGAATGCCGAGGACCGCTTGCGGGAACTGGAATACGATCTGCTGAAACAACTACTGCAAGTAGTCGCCGGATATGGGGAACGATTGCAACGGACAGCGCAGCGCCTGGCGCGTCTGGATGCGCTTGCCGCGCTGGCCGAGGCCGCCTCCCGAAATTCCTACGTTCGCCCCGCAGTCGATACCAGCGATGAAATTGTGATCCGTGAGGGCCGTCATCCGGTCCTGGAGCAATCCCCGGCGGTAGACTTATTTGTCCCCAACGACACGGACATCAATAATACTTCTCAGCAAGTTCTAGTTATTACCGGACCCAATATGGCGGGGAAATCGACCTACATCCGCCAGGTGGCGTTGATTGTAGTCATGGCGCAAATGGGATCGTTTGTCCCGGCGAAAGAAGCACGCCTCGGAGTGATCGACCGGCTGTTCTCGCGTGTAGGGGCCTCGGATGACCTGGCACGGGGGCGGTCCACCTTCATGGTCGAGATGAGCGAATCGGCGTTGATTCTGAAAGATGCCACACCGCGCAGTTTGGTGATTCTCGACGAGATCGGGCGCGGAACCAGTACGTATGACGGGGTCAGCCTGGCCTGGGCCATTGTCGAGTATCTCCACGCGATTCGTCAGCGCGGTGTCAAGACGCTGTTTGCCACGCACTATCACGA
>JAKPYU010000740.1 GCA_029568995.1 Candidatus Omnitrophota bacterium
CTTCGAGCCGATGTAGTTGGTGATGTATTTCGGCCGCTCTTCTGCGACGGCTCCTCGGCAGCCGCCTCGGCCTGGGCCTCGAGCGCCTCGAAGTCCAAGTCCAGGGCGGCGTCCGTTTCGAGGAGGAACGCCAGCCGTTCACGGTCGGTTGCGAAAAGCTCCATTCGGTTCTCCGGTCATGTCGCGACAAATCCGGTTGATGCCGGTGAGCGGTCGGCCCGCGTTCGGGGCGAACTCCGTACTCAGGCCGATAGCCCTGTCGTTGGGATACCTACCGGAGACCGTCGGAAAGTGTCGGAGGGGGGATCAGGAAACGCGGCCCGACTTTTTGGTTTGACACGGAATGTGCCGAATGCTATCATTTATTATCGTTTCGTGGTAAAGATGCGACCATGAGCAGAGGATTCAGATGGACCGAACAAAGTGGTTGACCATAGAAGAACTGGCCGAATACCTGAAGATGGGCCGGACGAAGTTGTACCGCATGGCCCAAGACGGGGAAATCCCTGCTTCCAAGGTCGGCAATCAATGGCGCTTCGACCGGGACGAAATCGACCAGTGGATGAAAAGTCAGCGCCCTGTCAGCGCCGCTCAAAGCCAGGAAGGTGTTCCCAGATGATCGAGAAGAACTTTGATATATCGTTCATCGCAGACCTTGCCCTGCGAGAAAAACAGATCCAACAGAATTACCGGCCTATAATCGCGGTGCATAAATGGTTCGCTCGCAGACCGGGAACGTTATTTCGGGGTCTCTTGCTGGCCGAGTTTTCAGAACGACCTATGCGCGAGGCCTTTTACGATGCCAATGAGTTTGCGGGGCGCAGAATCGCCGACCCGTTCATGGGTGGAGGCACGCCTCTATTGGAAGCGAACCGTCTTGGTTGCGATGTGGTGGGTTTCGATATCAACCCGATGTCCTACTGGATCGTGAAGCAGGAAATCGAGCACCTCAGTCTTGCAGCCTATGACGAGGCTGCGGATTCACTGCGTGCCGAACTTGAAAAAGAGATCGGCCACCTTTACCGAACAAAATGCTGTTTGTGTGGCAGCGAAGACGCTCACGTAAAGTACTTCCTGTGGGTGAAAAAGATCGTCTGTCAGGGTTGCCGAAAGACTGTAGACCTTTTCCCGGGCTATCTTCTCTCTTCGGATGCAAGGCATCCGAAAAACGTCTTCGTATGCCCCTCATGCGGGCAATTGTCGGAAACCGCCGATCGAAAGAATCCCGGTCGATGTGGTTACTGTGGAGATTCGCTTGTAGTGGACGGACCGGCGGCTCGTAACCGTTGCCGGTGCCCCCACTGTGGAGCAGAAAATAGATTCCCGAACCCATCTCTTGGACCTCCAACGCATCGTCTTTTCGCCATCGAGTATCATTGCCCGACCTGTAAGAGCAGACATGATGGACGTTTTTTCAAGGCGCCTGACGATCAAGACATCGCCCGTGTGACGGAATCCGAGAAACGATGGTCGACAACACGACCTCGTTTTGTTCCCGACGATGAAATTCCTTCTGGCGACGAGACAAATCGTCTCCATCGATGGGGATATAGGCGGTATCGGGAAATGTTCAACGCTCGCCAACTCCTGGGCCTAGAACTTTCCGCACGGATCATATCCAAAATCACAGATGAACGTGTCAGAAACGCGTTAGCAACCAATTTTTCCGATCTCCTGCGCTACCAGAATATGCTGTGCCGTTACGACACAATGGCGCTGAAGTCCCTGGATATATTTTCTGTACATGGGTTCCCGGTTGGGCTCATCCAATGCGAATCCAATTTTCTCGGGATCGTGGAAAAAGGGAAAAATATATGCGTTGGTAGCGGGGGATGGAAAAACATCACAGAAAAATATCGTAAAGCAAAAGCTTACTGTGATGATCCATTCGAAGTACGCCACAAAGGGCGAAACAAAGAAATAATTCCGATCAGGGGCGAATGGATCGGCGACCGTCTTAACGGTGGACAAGTCGGGCGACACAGGATTGTGGAAATTCACTGCGAAAATTCGGCATCCGTGGATTTGCCTGAATCCTCACTCGATGCGGTTCTTACCGATCCTCCTTACTTTGGAAATGTCCAATATGCGGAATTGATGGACTTCTGTTACGTATGGTTGCGAAAGTTGAGCGGCGAGAAGGAGAAACCGTTTCAGCACCCATCGACGCGGAGCAAGCATGAATTAACCGGCAATGTAGACATGGGAAGAGATCTGGAACATTTTACGGAGGGCATCTCTTCCGTATTCCAGCGAATGGCAAAAGCCCTGAAGCCAAAGGCCCCGTTAGCCTTCACTTATCATCACAACACCATCGAAGCCTACTTTCCAATTGCCGTGGCCATTCTTGATGCTGGTTTGGTTTGTTCCGCTTCCTTGCCTTGTCCGGCGGAGATGGGAGCTTCAATCCACATCAACGGAACGGGTTCATCCATCATCGATACTGTTTTCGTGTGTCGAAGGACTGGATTTGTTTCGAGAAAAAGTTTGCCTTCTTCAGCCGCAGGTGTCGCCGGTCTGGTGTGCCAAGACTTAGCTGAGCTTCGGAAAGGAAATGTTAAGCCGTCGATTGGGGACACTCGTTGCATTGCTTATGGCCATCTCATTCGCTTGGCGATATGGAATCTGCGGAGCACTTGGGACAATTCAACCAATACATCAAAGAAACTTTCAGCGGTGGCCGATTGGCTCCGAGCATTCGGCGGGTGGCCTAAAGTTGAACGCCACCTCAATGAATTAAATGGAACTTGCTCTCAGGAACCGCTGCTCACTGTCCGAGAAAATAGCATGGATTACGGAGTCGAATATGCCCACGTTTCCTTTTGAAGTCAGTTTCGAAGACATTCTCAAAAATCCAGAAGGCTACGTCGATGCCGTATTTTCCTGTCTCGAATCCGAGTTTCTGGTCATGCCGAAAGGAGCTGGGT
>JAKPYU010000741.1 GCA_029568995.1 Candidatus Omnitrophota bacterium
TTTCCCATCCGGAGATTTGCGCCAGATTCCATCATCGCTATAACGCATGTCCACCGGAATGAAAGCCCGCGCAAAAAGCCCCGGCTTTCCGGTGACCGCAACAAAGGTGTGCAAAGCGCTGCAAGCCTCCGAGGCAAGACGCTTCGCTTCCGGATTCCGGCTGGCGCGGAAACGGTAGGTTTGATCGGCAAGGTACATGCCGGTCATGTAAGCGTTGTCCGGCATATTGTAGGAAACAAAAGGGACATCCGGCGTCGGATCTTTCCGTTTGGGAGGGACCTGCCCTTCCAGCAGGAACCGCTCCACCAGATCGGTCTCCAGGAGATTGGCGATCTGATTCATTTTGGGTGTGGGCGGAGCGACCGCTTTGTTTTCAGCATGAAGGGTATTCTCATAGCCTCTCATCCACAACACGATACTGAATGCAAGGATGAAACTGGCACGACTTCGGTTCTTGGATAAGTCCTCGATTCTCATCGTGGATTCCTTTCATGACGATACGACGATGCAGACCTACATCGGACGCTATTCTCGATCCTCCGATGGCCCATGGCCTAGGGCGATCACACCTTTCGGACTCCAACGGTGTAGAATGGTGATTTATGATTTCCCCTGGAGAGGACCCGGAGAGGGGATTGGGAACGAGAAAGGTGATCGCCATGAATGAAAAACGAGTGAAAGACCTGATGGTGCCGATTGATGAGTACCCGGTTGTACCAATCGAGGCAACGCTGTTAGATGTTGTGAATGCCCTGTATGAGGCCCAGATCTCCGGGCCGCCCGACCGGGAATCGCCTCGTGCGGTGCTGGTGATGGACGATCAGAAACGGATTGTCGGCAAAATCGGACATTTGCTTGTCTTAAAAGCCCTCGAATCCCAGCAGCATGTTAAGTGCACGATCAACGCGCTGACTTCGGGGGGAGTGGGGCAGGAATTCGTGGAATGGATGGTGGAGAACCTCCGATTCTGGCAGGAAGATATTCCGGCCCTCTGCCGACGGGTGCGGAATATGCCGGTCAAGGAGGCCATGCTGCCGGTTCGTGAGAGCATTGACGCCGAATCCTCACTGGGTGAGGCCATCCACGGATTTGTCGCATGGCAAACTCTTTCTCTTCTGGTTACCCGACAGGGTGAGATTGTGGGG
>JAKPYU010000747.1 GCA_029568995.1 Candidatus Omnitrophota bacterium
GCCCCGGTACGAGGTTTCGGTCACAGAGACACCCGGAACCGCTGCGGACGACAGGCCCGTCATGAAACGTCTCGCCTCCGACGGCTCTCTCGACATGTCACGTCTCGCGGAAATGGAACGTGCCGATCTCGTCGCCGTCCTTGATGCTCTGGCGGACGACTACGCCGCATGGATCGGAGAGCTAAGGGAGAGAACGAAAATCGACGTACAGGGGTACGCTTCTTCTGCGACGGCCGCCATCGACAGATGCGAATCCATTCTCGAAAGACTTCGAGAGGGGATCGAGGTTCTGAAATCGGATGACGCGGCGCTCGAAGCGTTCCGCTTCGCCAACCGTTCGATGGCGTCGCAACGTGTCCACAGCGTCTATTCGCTCAGGGTGCGGCGGGGGGAAACCGTCGATCTCGCGAGCGTCGACATTCCCGAGAACCGCTCGTGGAGACCGTTTCAGTTGGCCTTCATCCTGCTGTCCGTTCCCGCCCTGGCGAATCCCGTGCACCGCGACCGGACGGAACCGGTGGAAGCCTTTGCCGATCTTCTGTGGTTCCCGACCGGCGGCGGGAAGACCGAGGCCTACCTCGGCGTGGCCGCTTTCACCATGGCCATACGCAGATTGCAGGGAAACATCGGCGGACTCGACGGAGGCCGGGGATTGGCGGTGATCATGCGCTACACTCTGCGATTGCTCACCATCCAGCAGTTCCAAAGGGCCACCACTTTGATGTGCGCTATGGAGGTGCTGCGACGTGTGGACACCGCCAAGTGGGGTGCCACGCCTTTCACGATCGGGCTATGGGTCGGACAGCGCGTGACACCCAACACTACCCAGGAAAGCCACGAAGCCATCGAGCGGGAAAGGGACGGAAAGTACGGAACCGGTTCCACGCCGGCGCAATTCACCTTCTGTCCTTGGTGCGGCTCCGAGATCGTACCTGGGCGAGACGTCAAAGTGGTCCGTGACATCGGCCGGACCTTCATCTTCTGCGGTGACAAATACGGAACCTGCGAATTCGGGAAGGTCAAGTCGCCGGACCTCGGTCTGCCGGCACTCGTGGTGGACGAAGAGTTATACCGCCATCCACCCTCCATGCTGATCGCGACTGTCGACAAGTTCGCCACGATGGCTTGGCGAGGTCAGGTGCGAACGCTGTTCGGTAGAGCCGACACGGAATGTCCGCGTCACGGGCTTCTGTGGCCCGGAGCCGATTGCAGCGGCACTCATCGGAAAAAGGGGTCTCTCCCGGCGACCACACCACGACCGACGTTGCCGATCCGTCCGCCGGACTTGATCATCCAGGACGAGTTCCACCTCATCGGCGGTCCATTGGGCACCATGGTCGGTCTTTACGAAACGGCCGTGGACGAACTCTGTTCGTGGACGTTCGAAGGCAAGAAGGTCCGACCGAAAATCGTCGCGTCGACCGCGACCGTTCGGAAGGCAGACGAACAGGTCAACAACGTCTTCCTCCGCCGCGTGGCGGTCTTTCCTCCTCATGGTATCGACGTGGAGGACAATTTCTTTTCCGTCCAGCGATCGATTGATCGGAACCCCGGACGCCGGTACATGGGCATCTGTTCGCCCGGTAGCTCGCGTCCCGCCGTCCTCATCCGGGTATACGTGGCCTTGCTCACGGCCGCTCAATCCCTGTTCGAGCGATTCGGGCAGGCGGCCGATCCGTACATGACCCTGGTGGGCTATTTCAATTCGCTACGCGAACTGGGCGGAATGCGTCGGCTCGCGGAAGACGACGTCCAGACCCGTTCCTATCGTGTCCAGATGAGCGACGTATCTCGACCGGGGCTGAGCCAGCGTTCCATTCGAAACGTCGACGAACTCACCTCTCGAGTTTCGAACAAGGAGATACCGAGAAAGCTCGACCAACTGGAGGTCAAGTTCAAGGCGGCCTGGGCCAAAGGCGAAACTCGCGCCATCGACATCGTCCTCGCCACGAACATGCTATCCGTCGGGGTGGACGTAAATCGGCTCGGGCTGATGGTCGTCAACGGGCAGCCCAAAAACACGGCGGAATACATCCAGGCCACCAGCCGTGTCGGCCGTGTCTTTCCTGGTCTGGTCTGCACGGTACTGACTTGGTCCCGTCCGCGTGACCTGTCGCACTACGAGACCTTCGAACACTACCACGCGACTTTCTACAAACACGTGGAAGCGCAATCCGTCACGCCTTTCGCACCCCGGGCGCTGGACAGGGGTTTGACGGGCACGATGGTGAGCGTCATGCGCCTCGTGAACGATCCCTTGAATCCGAATCTCGGCGCCCAGACCCTGGACAACTCGGGGAGACCGGAGGCCTCCACCGTGAGAACCGTGGTTTCCGATCGTGCCTGGAAAGTGAAGGACAAGGCGGCACGGTCGCTTGCCGACACGATGGTGGCGGATCGCATCGATAGATGGGTGAAGGAAGCGATCAAGGCAGGACGAAGACTGGGTTACGAGACCGAGCGCGGTCAGGGGGACGTCGCCGCACTCCTGAAAAAGCCCGGTGCGACGGCCTGGGACGAATTCACCGTGCCGTTTTCGATGAGGGAGGTCGAACCCGGTGTCCGGCTCGTCATGGACGTGGCCAGACTCTCCGACCCTCCACAATGGCGCGCCAGGGCGAGAGACGCGGAAAGCGACGGAGGTGAGGCATGAGTACCTATCTCGTGGGGCAAGTCCGCCCGAGTCAGTTGCTCTGGACATACGGTCCCGGAGCGCTGGTCGATCTTCCGAACCTGTCCGTCGTGACGATGGGCCTCGATCGCTGGGACGTCAATCAATGTCTGCCGGTGGAGGAGGCCAGGTTGCTCGCGGCCGTGCGCCGGCTGCTCGGCCCACAGGTCGAGCGTCTGCGTGTTCCCCCTTTCGTCCGTGAGGAAGGGGCAAGCCCCATGTCGGCGGAGGGCAAGATCGGCGTGCCGGTCAGGCCGTTCCCGCGATGGCTGCGCTGCGTGAAATGCGGATTGCTGGCGGAATACGATTCCGGCCTTTTCGACATCAAGCCGTATCCTTACAGGCCGGAACAGACTCATTTCGTGCATTCGAACTGCGAAAAAGGAAAAAACGCGGACGCGGTGCCGGCCCGCTTTCTGCTGGCATGCAGGAACGGACATCTCGACGATTTTCCATGGCACTGGTTCGTTCACGGTGGACCCTCCGAATGTAGAGGCACGCTGCGTTTCTTCGAGCGAGGGGCGTCGCTCCAGACGGAGAACCTCTGGGTGAAATGCGACGCGTGCGACGCCGCCCGATCCCTCGTTCACGCGTTCGGCAGAGAAGCCCAACAGAATCTTCCGGCCTGCAGGGGAAGGCACCCGCATCTCGACACTTTCGATGCATCGTGCCAGGAATCTCCACGAGCAGTATTGCTCGGGGCCACGAACAGTTGGTTCCCCGTCTCTCTTTCGGTATTGGCTATCCCCTTGGAACGGAATCAACTGAGCCAGCTCGTCCTCGACGGTTGGGAATATTTTGCGGACGTGGAGTCCGCAGACGAATTGAAAGTGGTGATCAAGACTCTGGTGAAGAGCGGGAGCCTGCCGGGAATCGAACGTTTCGACATCGGAGACGTATGGCGCTGCGTTCAGGAGCGGCAGGAAGGCAAGGGCGACGATACGTTCGTCACGGAGGGGGATCTCAAGATTCCCGAATGGGAGGTGCTGACAGCACCCACTCCTCCGACCGATTGGCCGCAATTCATGAGTCGACCGGAGCCCCCGCCCGCCGCGTACACGGGGAGGATCGCAGGTGTTCTGCTCTTGGAAAGATTGAGGGAAGTGAACGCATTGATCGGTTACACCCGAGTCGAGGCTCCGGAAGAGACCACCGATCCGGACGAGCGGCCTCCGATGGCGGCATTGTCGCGTGCACGTCCCGATTGGATTCCCGCTTGCGAGGTGCATGGTGAGGGAATCTTCATTCGATTCGACGAGGAGGCCGTTCGAAGCTGGGAAGATATTCCTTCGGTCAAGCGTCGCAGCGAAAGACTGGAAGCGGGACACAGAGGGTGGAGAAACGCTCGTGGACAGGACCCCGAAAAGGGCTACCCCGGTATCCGCTACGCCATGATCCACACGTTCGCCCATCTCCTGATTCGGGAGTTGGCACTGGAGTGTGGATACAACGCGGCCAGCATCCGAGAGCGTATCTATGCGAGTTCGGACCCCGATTCACCCATGGCCGGAGTCATCATCTACACGGCTGCCGCCGATTCCGACGGAACCCTCGGTGGGTTGGTGGAACTGGGAAAGTCGGAGAACCTGGGACGCCTCATCGGCCAGGCTCTCGAACGTGCGACCATCTGTTCTTCCGATCCGCTTTGTTCCGAGCACAATCCCAGCGTCGATCGTTCCTTGCACGTGGCTTCCTGTCACGCCTGCACGTTCGTTGCAGAGACCTCGTGTGAACGGGGCAATCGTTATCTGGACAGGGCATTGCTCGTGAACACGTTCGAGTGCCGCGATGCCTCTTTCTTCCAAGGGGGAGGCGGCGGCAATGAATGAACTATGGCAGATCATCGCGGAGCTCGGCTTGGAACTGCACCCTGATCGTGTGGCGGCAATCGCTTCGAAAATCGAGTCGTTGGGATCGGTCGAACAGTTCGCACTGGTCAAGCCGGTCTTCGGTCCCAATGCGGACAAGTCCATGATCGGCCGGTTGGACGCCGCATGGCGTGAAGCCAACCAGGTGCGTCCAGGCGAGTTGGCCGCGGCCTTGCGCGGGGCTTCGGCCACCGCGGCGCTCCATGAGCGGCATGGTTCCGTGGAAATGGTGTGGACAGGGCCTTCGACGGGAATGGTACCCGTCCGACACACGGAACAGGTGCTCTGTGAGGTTATCGAGTCCGCACGCAACCGGCTGTTTGTCGTTAGCTTCGTCGCATACGAGGTGTCATCGATAATCAAGGCACTGCAGGATGCGGCAGGCCGTCAGGTCCAGGTGGACATCCTTATGGAATCCTCGACCGACCGTGGCGGAAAGGTAACGGTCGATTCCTTCAAGACGATGAAGACCGCCGTTCCCTCCGCGAATCTTTACGTTTGGCATGTCGGAAACGGGGAAAAAGGCGTCTCCGACCCCACGGGGTCTGTGCATGCGAAGTGCGCGGTTTCGGACGGAAAGTTGGCCTTCATCACCAGCGCGAACCTGAGTACGGCGGCCATGGAAAGAAACATGGAACTGGGAGTGCTCGTGCGGGGTGGACACCTGCCGGACGAGCTCCATAGGCACCTCGAAGCGCTCGTGGCGACTGAAACTGTGGAACGGATTTGAATGGATACGGTGGACATGCGAATGAGATCACGAATCATGGCCAGTGTCGGGCAGCGCGACACGGGTCCCGAGATGCGTCTTCGCCGTGCTCTCCATCGACTGGGGCTACGATATCGACTACATGACCGAAAGCTGCCTGGATCGCCAGACCTCGTCTTTCCCCGGTTCAGATCAGTGGTGTTCGTGCACGGGTGTTTCTGGCATGTCCACAAGGGGTGCAAACTCGCTACCGAGCCAGCATCCAGAAAGGACTTCTGGCGCGAGAAATTCGAGGCGAACCAGAAGCGTGACAGAAAGAACTACGATTCCCTCCTGGCCAGCGGATGGAGAGTTTTGGTCGTTTGGGAATGTGCACTCAAAGGCAAGAAGGATGAGGAACTCGAGAAATTGGGTGCACACGTGCGGTCATGGCTATTGTCCAAAGAGAGATTCGGAGAACTCGGTTATTCGGATGTGGTGTCGGTTCATAACCTGGAGATGAGCGGCGACGTCGAAGGCGGCAAACCTGGAAAGGAAAAACGCGATGAGCGATAACGAACATCCATATCGGATGACTATTGACCTCAACGTGCTCGACCATTTGGCGGACGGCCTATACAGTAGCGTCGCCGCCGTGATTACGGAGACCGTTGCGAATGCCTGGGATGCTGATGCGACCGAAGTTAGGATTGACCTCGATATCTCCGGAGACCGCATAGAAATCGTAGATAATGGAATCGGGATGGACCTATATGCCGTTAACGAACGCTATCTTCGAGTCGGCTATCGACGCCGGAGAGATGGCGATACAACTCCTGGTGGACGATCGGTAATGGGCCGGAAGGGCATCGGGAAGCTCTCGCTCTTTTCAATCGCTGACCTGATCGAAATAAAGACTCAAGCAAACGGTGCAGAGCCAGCCGGTCTGAAAATCATATCCAGTGATTTGAGAAGGGCAATGGAGACAGGCCTTAGTGTATACAATCCCGAACCGGTAGCGGTTTCCCAGGGAACGTTCGTTAACGAACATGGCACTCTCATTCTTGCATCTTCCTTGAAACGCAATCGTCTTCGCGAGATGGCACCGGAGTCGCTTAGACGCCGGTTGGCCCGCCGTTTTTCCGTCATTGGAAGTGATGGTTTCCGTGTATTCGTGAATGGAGTGGAGGTAACCGCAACCGATCGAGAGGATCTCAAATTCATCGAATATCTTTGGACACTTGGCAACACGACAGTAGCCACCACATCGTGCGTGAACCTGAAGAAAACGGAAAGTCTGGACGGCCGTGACGAAACATGGAATCCAGAATGGCAAATACAAGGGTGGATTGGCACTGTGGATCGTCCTAAACGCCTTGCCACGCCGGAAGGAAATCTAAATTCGATCATAGTCCTCGCTCGGGGACGGTTGGTGGACGAGGATGTGTTGGCGAGGATAGTAGGCGCAGAGGTCTATACAAAGTATTTGACCGGCCAGGTGGAAGCGGATTTTCTCGATGCATCCGAATCTGCCGACATCGTGACCAGCAACCGGCAAAGGGTCATCGAGGATGATGCTCGGGTCGGTGCTCTGACCGTTTTCCTCCAGAAGGCACTTCGCAGGATAGCCGAGACGTGGAGCGAACTCAGGGCGACGGACAAGACGAGTGAATTGCGTGGACGATATCCGCGTATCGGAGAATGGCTCGACGGTTTGCAGGAGGGTTGGAAAACGAAAGCGGAAAAGCTTCTCGAACGTATCGCTACCATGGAGGTCGGAAAGGACGATACAGACCAAGAGGAAAGCCAGAGGACACTTCTTCGTCACGCAGTTTTCGGCTTTGAGCGGCTTCGACTCCGTGGGGACGCCGAAGAACTTGAACGAGCGTTGTCGAAAGGCGTGGATGCCCTTCTACGACTGCTGGCCGACCGGGACTCTTTGGAGGCGTCGTTTTATCGAGATATCGTGCGCAATCGATTGGACATAATCAAGGAACTCCAGGGATTAGTCGACGAGAATCACCGGGAGCGCGTTCTGCAAAAGTATCTGTTCGATCACCTTTGGCTGCTTGACCCCGCGTGGGAACGCGCCACGGGCAGTGAGGAGATGGAGCGGAGATTGCGTATGCACGATCCATTCCGCGATGACGACAGGACTAAGGAGGAGTATGGTCGAGTCGACATTCGCTACAGCACCTTGGCTGGCAAGCACGTAATCGTGGAGTTGAAGAGAGCGTCGGTACGCGTCGGTATTTACGAACTCGCTGGGCAAGGAGCCAAATACGTGGACGCCATGAAGGAAATCTTGCCTGTGGAGGAAAAGGATAGAGCTCAAATTGAAGTCGTGTTCGTTGTCGGCGCGAACCCGCCCGATTCCTCTCAACGGATCGAAGATGCGATGAACAGTGTATCTCCCGGTTCGAGAATCTTGACTTACGAGATTTTGATCGGCAGGGCTCGGGCCGCATACGCCTCGTATCTCGAAAGGGCGAGAGCGGCAGATCGAATCGACGGGTTGTTCGACCAGAGGGACAGGAGTGGTAATCCAGAACCATCGGAAACTGCGGCAGATGGAATGAACGGTGATCCGCCTGTGGCACCATGAAGTCGAAGAGGATGTCGATGCATGCATTGATCGGATACTCACAGCGGTCCGCAGGCACGAAGAAAAACTTAACTCAAATCAGGAGGTATGAAGATGTCGAAGCGCAAAACTTACCATGTGACACCCAATACCGACGGCGGCTGGAAGGTCAAGGAAGAGAATTCGTCCAGGGCACTGAGCAAACACGACACGAAAGCGGATGCAAT
>JAKPYU010000752.1 GCA_029568995.1 Candidatus Omnitrophota bacterium
GTTCTTGAGACCTTCGCCCGGACCTGGGCATTCAGGAAGTTCGGCACTGCGATGGCTGCCAGAATACCGATGATCGCCACCACAATCAACAATTCGATGAGGGTGAAAGACGATTTGCGAAGGTGCTTCTTCATCCGGGAAAGACCTCCTTCCCAATGGCAGGGGAGAGAAATCGAGCTTCTGCCGGCACGATAGCACAAAAGAATCGCGCTGAATATAGCCAGATGTGCCAAGAACAGCCCGATTCGAACCTCCCGCACAAAAGGTCTTTTCAACGAGGCGGATTGCCTTCCGGCGCGGTCATTTCCTGCAGGATGTAGCGGCAGTTGATGACTTTCTCCACGAGATCGCTGGGGATGTAGTAGTAGTGATTAGTGGCCTCGAAACCGATTCGGGAATCCGCGCAGGCAAGTCCATAGAGTTCCCAGGCAATCCGAATCTCATCCTGAACAATCCGGCGAATTGACTCAACTGTCTTCTGGCGTTCTGTTTCGGGAAGTGGATTCTCGGTGTTCAGCAAGGCGTTTCGGGCAAGGGTGAATCGAGTTTGATTGGCCACGGTGGCGAAATGCAGCTGGGCGGCGCGGGCGAACTTCAGTTGCTCTTCCGCCACTTTTCTTTTCGGATGGAGGGGCGCCTGTTCCACGGCCCGTTCCAGGTCAGCCAGACCTGTTTTCCAGCCGGACGCCACCTTCTCGAATTGCTCGGCGAAGATTTCGGGGGGGTACGGTCCCCGCCAGCCGTCCACATCATCATACGGCAATCCGACCATGGTGGCGGCATAGCCGGTGGGAGTCGCATAAAGCAGATTCGACGGACCATACTGAACTGGGCAGTTGTATACGACGCCACCGTTGTATGGATATTCCTGGAAGGCGTTGCTGAATGCGGTCCAAGCTTTGCGGGCATCGGCGGCACCGGAGCCGAAATAATCCGTAGCCAGTGCGTCCAACGCTTCTTCTTTTGTGGGGGCTGGATCACGGTCGAATTTCTGCACCAACTCCAGGTTGGCAGACGGATACCCGCCGAGCGTCCAGCTCATCATCAATCCATCCACATTTGCGGTCAGCAGGTTCTCGCAATGCCGGGCGATCAGGTCCATCACCGGCAGATACGGGACCGCCGACAACTCCCAGGTGTTATTGAACTGAACCTTGGCCATTGTGTTGAGGCCGCATTCTTTTGATGCGGCCCAGTGCTTCGTAGCCCTGGGGCCGGGTCCGACGACAGAAATGGAGTATTCCCCCACTGTGGATTCCACGCCGCCCCGGCGGATCGGTTGGGACCATTCGCTGACCGACATCTGCAAGACGGACTTTGGCAGTTGTCGGATCGCATCGCAGGCCCATTCATCCTGCCAGCCCCAGTCCCAGGCAATCACTTTGGCATCCGGGTTGCCGCGATGGACGCCGGTTTCGATCAGGGTGTTCACTTCCGCGATGATCTCAGAGGCAGTGCGGTCCTTACAGTTGGGGCAGTTCTTCCATTTGTAGTGAGATGCGCAGTTTGTCAGGTTCTCGGATGCGGTGATCGTGAACACGCCTGCGAGACCCGGAACGTTCGCGAAGACATAGGCCAGAGAATCCGTGAGCCACCGTTGCACTTCCGGGGTGGAGGTGCACATTGTGAAGTAACCGAGCTCCTCCACTCCCCGCAGGTGTTCTCGTTTCTCAAAAAAAGCGGGGGGCATGGCGCGGGGTTCGTTCATATACAAATAGATGCCGATCCCGTATTCCTTCGCGCGTTCGACAAGTCTCCGGAGATTCTTCAACCGTGTCTCGTGGTTCTCTCCGAACTCAGGGAATATGTCGCTTGGCGAAAGCTGACGAAGAACCGTGTGCATCCAGACGCCATCCACTCCCAGTGCCGAAAGTCGTTGCAGCAGACCTTCGGGGAACGGGTCCAGGTCGGGATTCATCAGTGGGTCGCCATACACGGCGAAATAGGAATAGATATATCGGGGGGAGAATCGGGAGGTTTCAGGTTTCCCAGTCCATCTTATGGCGGGATCTTTGCGGCTCAGCTCTTCGATGAATTGCAGGGGCTTTTCTTGGGGAAAGCCGGCATTGCTGCCAAAGATTTCTTCCGCGATCTTTTGGATTTCCTTGCAACGCCGGAGTTGCTCCGGTGTGGGGGGAGTGTATTGAAGGGGCGCACAGTCGGGTTTCAGTAGACCCAGCTTGATGAACAGGAAATCATCCTCGCGCAGGGTATACGCCAACTCTTCGGCAGACATATCCAGGAGAGTCATCAACTGGCTGTACGGCAGCAGGTGCCAATTACGGCGGATCAGGGAAATGTGAATGCGATTGCGATCTTTCTCAGCAACGGGTTGTTGCGGTAGAAGGCCCATGGATTCTGCCACTGCGCGGACATTTTCCGGTGATGTGCCCAGCACTTCGGCGAGCCGCCCGACTTCCACCAGGGGCCAGTTCCGCCAGATAAAGGTGTGCATTCGGCTGGGAAAGTGCGCGAAATCCAGCGGTTTCGGTGCGCTTCCCATGGGAAGGACCGACTCGGCGGAACTCTGAGTGAGTCCGATCAACAGGGCAGCCGTGAGGGGAAACAGCGGACAGAACATGTTTAATGTGCTCCATTCTCACAAGAGTCTTTCTCGGTTGAAGCGGCATTATACCGATAAAATGGGGGGATGCTACTTGTTTCGCGCAAGTCAACCCATCACAAGAATCAATCAGAACAGGGGTCTCTACTCTATGACGGCATCAATCAGGCTTCTTGCTTTCAGTTCTTTGATGTGGTGGTAACGTGCGCCAAGGGCTTCTGCGATGCGGAGCATTTCATCGCTTGGAGTCAGTTCCGTGTTGGTGTCGATTACCAGGGAACGGATTCCATCCTCGTGGATGGCCTGAGCCAGGCCGCACAATTCCTTGAAGATCGCGCGCCCGCTTTCGAGCGGGACATTTGCATCGCCATCGGAGATGACCACCAGAAGCGGATTGACCTTCGGATCTTTGATTCGCTCCATCTGGATGGTACGCCAAGCCTTCAGCAAGCCGTCGGCGAATGGCGTTGCCCCGCCTGTGGGAAGGCGGCGAAGACGATCCCGGGCGAGAGTGACGCTCGCGGTTGGGGGCAAGAGGATTTCGGCCTGCATCCCTCGGAAGGATACCAGCGCTACCCGGTCGCGTTTCTGATAGGCCCCGGTGAGCAGAGCCAGGATAGCCCCTTTTGCCGCGGCCATTCGTCGGTGCGTTCCCATGGAATCGGAGGCATCCACCAGAAAGACCACCAGGTTGCATTGCGGACGCTTGCGGATTTTCCGGCGAAGATCATGCCGCTCAACCGAGAACGACTCAGTCCGGCCTGTGTGACTCAACGCCGCCGCGCGCAGGGTCGCATCGATAGCCATATCAACGAGATGTTCCTGGTCTTGCACCGGCCTGGAAGTGACATAACGTCCTGAGCGGGAAGGAGTTCGGGTATCACTCTTTCGCCCCAGGGGTTTCGATTTGGCCTTGATTTCCCCCAGGTCGATATCGGCGACGCAGACTAACTCGTCCGCGTCAAACACCTCTTCATCCGTTTTTTTTTAAGAAATGTGAACAGCACACTGCCCGGAGCGCCGGAGCCGGGGATCTGCATGGATTCCAGATCATCCTCATAAGCCGAGGGGGCCGGGGATTTTTTCGTCGAGGGGATTTCGCCCATTGCGCGGGAGATGGCTTCCCGGATCTTGCCGAATAGTGTTTCCGGAGTCCCCAAAGGAGTGTTCTGAATGCGGTGAGGCAAGACGAATTGAGCGGCTTCGATGACATCTTCCGCCACGACAGAGTCCCTCTCCATGATGGCAGCCAGGGCGCGTGCGGCTTTCAGAAGGGCGATATCGGTACGGTGACCGTGGACCTCCGCTTCGAGCGCTACCCGTACCGCCAGATCCACAATGTTGTCCGGGATGTTGACGCCGGTGAGATGTTCTCGTGCCGCGATAACCCGGTCGGACAGGCTTTGTTCTTCTTCGGACCATTCATCCCGGAACCCATGGGGATCCTGCTCAAACTGCATTCGGCGACCGATGATTTCGGCGCGGTCTTCGGGACGGGAAAGCCCTTTCACCGAGACGCACAACCCGAAACGATCCAGGAACTGCGGGCGCAAATCCCCCTCTTCGGGATTCATGGTTCCGATCAGCATGAAGCGCGCCGGGTGGACATACGAGATGCCTTCGCGTTCCACGACATTGATCCCGGACGCCGAGGCATCCAGCAGCATGTCTACCAGGTGATCGTCCAGAAGGTTGACCTCATCCACATAAAGGATGCCCCGGTTGGCCGCCGCGAGAAGGCCCGGCTCGAAACGACGTTCGCCGGTGCGGAGCGCGTGTTCGATATGCAGCGTGCCGACGATCCGGTCCTCGGTGGCGCTGAGGGGAAGTTCGACAAACGGGGTGGGCTGACGGGTTTGCGGAAGCGGTTCGCCCTTGGAGAACCGCTCCAGGCAGGCCTCGTGCATGGCATCGGAATCATCCGGGGGGCAGTGGAACGGGCAGCTATCCACGGTTTCGATCTCGGGCAGGAGTGCCGCCAGGGCGCGGGCAGCGGTGGATTTTCCGGTTCCTTTCTGGCCGCGAATCAGGACTCCGCCGATGGTGGAATCCACCGCGTTCAGCAGGAGCGCGGTCTTCATCGCCTCCTGCCCCACAATCGCCGAGAACGGATAGAGAGTACGATTCATGGTTTCTTTCCAATGCAACTGGGAATGACGATAGGAAGGGGAGGGGGGAGTGTCAATAGTGGAGGAAGAGGAAGAGAATCACGAATTACGAATTACGAGATAAGGCTTGGGGGGGATGTGCGGGTTTTAGGCTCGGCGGGAGAGATTGTCTTGAAAGCCCTGGATTTTCCTCCCCCGAAGATCGGGGGAGGTCAGGTGGTGCGCCAGGCATGGCGTGGTTCTCGGAGGTGAAAGTCCTCTACAGGCCCGGATGGTGGGAACTGTGAGTTGAAGGCAAGGGCGTCGCCGCGAGGCGGGGTCTGAAGGAAG
>JAKPYU010000620.1 GCA_029568995.1 Candidatus Omnitrophota bacterium
GAGGATAGTCAATGCGGCGGGCTATAGTGGCGTACCGTTCGATCTCACCAAGTTGGATCTCTGGATCGGCTCGGTAAAAGTCTTCTCCGGCGGAATGCGCACCGAGTACGACGAGCAAGAGGTAGCCGAGATCTTCGCCCAAAAAGAGATCCGGATTGTCCTCAATCTGAACCGGGGATACGGTGAGGCCGAGTATCTCACATCCGATCTCTCCCACGAGTATGTGCGGATCAACTCGGATTATTCGCACCGGACGTGAGGGGGGACACTATTCAGATCCCCGTTGACAGATTTGGTTATCTCGCGAACCGCGCCGGTTTGCCGGAATCACAGACTGTGGTATGATATGAAGACTACCGAGTGAGTGGAGGGCTTAGCGCGTGGATCTGAAAGACATATCCAATCATCTTGAGAACGAGCTCTGTGCTTTGTTCGAGGAAGTGCGATCCGGATTGGCTTCCCGCGAGGATTCGCGTGCTTTTGGGGCAATGATCGAAAAGAAAATTGCAGAGAGCTGGATTGAGATCTGTGAGAAACTCGGGTATTCGCCGCTTCCCCGACCGGGCAGGCGCACAATTTTCGATTTTGCGTTTAACCTGGAGAACACAACGGTTGGAATCGACGTGAAGACGAAAGATCTCGACAGTACGCGGTATTCCGACGGCGGTATCTGCGCTGTGGGGAATCTCCTGAAGTACCTGGCGAATGATAAAGCCGTTTTTCTGATCGCTGAATTCGGTCACAATAGATCCTCGGAGAAGTCTGCCTTGCGGGACATTGAATACATCCGAGTCGCTCCGTTTACATTGCTTCCCTCAAATGCGTACCGCATTGAGAATCTGGGCACCGGGCAAGTGCGCCTGAACTACACAATCAATCAGGTATGGGACGAAATAGAATGGAATCGCGACATGAAGGGCTTCTATGATCGTTTCACCGAATTAGCCATTCTTCATTACCAGCGAGTGGGGCGTGACGCACAGAGACGTTTGGCGACAATAAAGGAATTCCGAGAAAATGGCTACCGACACTTCACATTTGCACGTTGAACCCGTCGGGGCTTTCTTTACTCCGTCCAAATGGGCGGATTTTTGCGTTCAGCGATTCGGTCTTATTCATGAATGGCTCTCAGGCGCATCGGTTTGCGATCCGACAGCGGGAGTCGGATCATTCCTATTTGCATTATGCGATCAGGTATTGGCCGGGGGGAGCACATTGTCTCCTGATCTACTTCGCAATCTCTATTTCATCGAAAAAGAGCCTGGTTATGCCGTCGAATTCCAGGACTCTTTTCTCCGTCGTTATGGAATTCCCTTCCCTTATGGGAATGTGCACATTCGCGATGTCATTCTTGATCCGCCGGATCTTCGAGTAGATATTCTTGCGGGGAATCCTCCCTGGGCGAATTTCTCGGATCTGCCATCCCAGTATAAAGAGATATTGAAACCACACTTTCTAAGTGCCGGATTATCTCTCGAATCGCAAGACTTGCTTCTGGGATCTTCCCGAATCGATCTTGCAGCGCTCGTTGTCGAGACATGCATGGATAAACTTCTTCGAGACGACGGTAAGGCTGTTTTTATTTTGCCCATGTCCCTGTTCCAAAATGATGGGGCACATGCGGGATTTCGGCGATATCTTCTCCCGGATGGTTCTCCCTTTGCCCTGCGAGAGATTCTTGACTTCAATGGTCAACGGATATTTGATGGGGTAAGAACAAGATTTGGCGTGGCTTTCCTCGAAAAGAGTGCGGTCACTGAATACCCAATACCCTACTATGTATTGGACAATGATACATGGCTGGAAAAACGCGCCACTCCATTTCCCAACGATACATCCCCTTTGTCGGTACACGAAGCCGATGAAGCAGCGCGGGACTTCCTATCGGAGATTTCTTTCGACCTGAGAGAGACCCAGAAACCTCGCCAGGGCGTGAACACGTGCGGGGCCAACAAGGTTTTCATTTTTGAAAATATCCCGGACTTCATTCCTCCGGAATTGCTCTATCCGCTTGCCGATAAGATCTCGTTCCGCTCTGCTGAGAAAGAGGCGGCCCCAAACCGCTGCATTTTTCTGCCTCATGATCGGATATCCGGAAAACCGCTTGCGCAGAACGTGTTAGAATCTCGTTTTCCGAGCGCATGGAGGTACTTGCTGGATCATCGAGAGATTCTGAAAAACAGAAAGGGAAGCCTGATTGCATCCTGGATGAATAGAGGCTTTTGGTGGGCATTGCTGGGAGTGGGGCCGTATTCCTTTGCGCCATATAAAGTTGTCTGGGAAGCCTATGGTGCTCGAACTTTTCATCCGGTGATTCTCGGTCAGCACCGTGGGCAGCCATGGCAAGGCAACCAGGCTTTACATGCCTATATTCCTTGTCGAACGCGCTCTGAGGCAGAGACCGTAAAGAGTCATCTTTCTCATCCATCCGTCCAGGAGTTTCTTGAAGCATCAAGAACCCAGGGAACCTGTAACTGGGCGCAACCCGGACGAATAAAGCAGATTATTCGATTTAAGAACTCACAATTAGATCTCTTTTAAATCTCTATCCCCCCAAACTCTCCCGCATCTTCTTCTCAATCTCCGTGATCGGAATCTGCTGATCCCCAGCCAGTGACGAGATGAATTCACTGTCATACCGTCGGATGTCGCGATTGAATTCCTGCCATCCCTCTTCCGTACGACCCATCACCCGGTAATTGAGGAACTTGCTCAAAATCAGGCTCAAGTATTCCACTTTTGACATCGTGGGGGATTTCTCGATCTCCCCGGCGATTCGCTTGATT
>JAKPYU010000663.1 GCA_029568995.1 Candidatus Omnitrophota bacterium
AACCTGAGCGCGGATATCGAGGCAACCATCCTGTCGAGTCTCACCCTGGAGCGATTCAGCCTCTTTGTCTGGCAAAAACAGACCACGGAGAAAATGTTCGGTTCGTATCCCTATCCGCCGAACCTGTACGAGCAAAACACCATTGAGTTCATCAGTGTCTTTGTGAAAGATGGCCCGCCGCGACGGATTCCCGCTGCCGTGAAAGAGGCCAGCCGCCTCACGGAAACCGAGTGGATGGATCTCACGCGACAGGTGTGGTATCTCTACCCGGAGGATGTGCAGCGGGCGAGTCATCCCGCGCCGTTCCCGCAGTCTCTGCCCAACCGCCTGATTGCACTGTATACTTTCCGGGCGTATCAGGATGAGAACACCCGCTTTTCGGGGGATATCGTCCTCGACCCGTTCTGCGGAACCGGCGCAACCTGCATCGCTGCGAAAAGACTAGGCCGTCGCTGGATCGGGATCGACAACAACCCGGATTTCTGTATCGAGGCCGCCCGACGGGTCACCGATGCCGAATACGATGGAAGGATATTCCTCGACAAATGGTCGAAAACAAAATGAAGAAGAATCGCCATTTGCTATCTTTCAATCTTCACCCGTGTACTGTCCGCTCTGTCCATCTCGTCCACATTTGTCCGGGTTTTCTTCAATCCGCAATCTCAGCCCACTCTGCCGTCCTTCTCCCTCTCCCTTCGGCAGAGGGTTGGGGTGAGGGTCCGGCTGCCTGCCTCCTCCCACCCGCGCCCGTTCTATTCTCCCGCATGTCCCTTTTATCCGCTCTTCTTTTCTTCAATCCTCAATCCACAATCCGAAATCCGCAATCTCTGTCCACTCCCTCTCTCCCATGGATGTCATGACCACCGTCCCCCTCTCCACCATCCAATCCCCTTATCTCGAAACCAACATGGCGATGTGGAAGGGGCTTTATCCGCACATCGGCGAACACCTCTCCACACAGGTCCGTCCGAGAGAGATCGAGGTCACCATCCTGGAGTCGGGAGGGACCATCGTTTCATGCCCCGACCCGAACCGGCGCGGAGCAAGACTCAGTGTCCGTGTGACACCGGAGAACATCCGGAGTTTTCTCGACCAGGTCGAACAGGGACATTGGGGAAAGCGTCAGTTTCTTATTCTAGTGGGATCACTTGCAGGAGGTGCGGCTGCCACTCTGGCCAGACAGATCCAACACGATCAACAAAAGGGCCTCATCATCGTAGAACCTGTTTTACCGTTGTTGTATGCAGCAACCGTGTTATACGACCTTGCCTCTTTGATCTCATCGGGGAACATCTTTTGGGCTGCCGGTCCCGATCCGCAGGACGAGATTCGTCGCCTGATCATCGAAAAGAATCTGTACGGTGTTGGGAACTCTATCCTTCTTGTCCCGCCCGGCGAGGATTCCAGTGTCATTTCCGCGCATCGCAATCTTGCTCAATGGATTCAAAAGGAGCAGGAGAACCGCATGCTCTGCTGGATTCAAGACGGGCTGATTTCGATATCTCGTCGGGGTCTTTCGCGGAATACGTTTCAGCGGGCGGTGGCCTACGTGCCCCGCACGGATGCCAAATGGCTGTTGCGGGTCTCGGTGGAGGCGCTGATGAAGGGGCTGACCGAATGCAGCGTAACGGCCACGGCGATTCCGGCGGACATTCAGGGATATCAGTCTCCCATTCGCCCTTTTGCGGATATGATCGCCGCAGAACCGGATTTCCTGCTCAGTGTGAATGTTCCTCTCCATTTCTATCTACCTACACCTTTATGGCCTCACATACGTATTCCGAAACTCCTGTGGTATGTCGATATTCCCGACTACTGGCGTCAACTGGGCAATTGGAGTCTCGGAGATCTGACCTCCTCGGACGTGGTTATGTGTTATGACCGCGACGATTTGCAGACGATTCAATCATGGGGAGCGAGACACGCTATTTATCTGCCTACCGCCGCCGATTTTCTGGAACTCGCCATGCTACGGCCGGAACTCTGCTGCGAGGTCTCTTTGATCGCGAGCGTGTTCGACCAACGCGCCCAGTCCGCCCAGTGGTCTCCGGTTTTAAGAGAATTCGTGGACCGTACTATTGAGCAGGTCCTCGCTTCGTATCCTGCCCAAAGACTTCGTCCCCCCCAGTTCGGCGGCCTCCTTTCACCGGATACGCTGCCACGAGGGACTGCAATCGACCTAATCAGTCTATCCAGATATCTCTATCTTGAGGTCAACAACCGGCGACGTGCGGAGGCAGTTCGTCGGCTTCTTCCATTCGACCTGCACATCTACGGTCAGCACTACTGGGTGGATCTCCTTGGAGAACAGGATGCCCGTCGATGCTACAAAGGCCAAATCAAATATGAAGACAGCGCTTCTGCGATGGCCTCGGCGCGAGTCAATCTGAATGTTACAAGTATCCAGACCGGCTGTTCTCTTGGTACACGATGCTTCAATGTGATTGCCCAGCGCGGATGCCTTGTCACCGAATGGGTAGAGGGACTCGATCATCTTTTTGCGCCGGGGAAAGGGGTAGTCTATTACCGCGAATCGGATGAGTTGCCGGACGTTGTGCAGGCATGCTTATCGGACTCGGATCAACGCAATGAGATCGTTGAAAGGGGACGCGACTCTGTCCTGCAAAAACACACATTTCGACATCGGGCGGAGGCGATTCTCTCATATCTCTCACAGAATTGGGATGCGTTCTTTGCGCAAGAATGAGTTGGAGTATAGTAGCAGGGGCATTGCCGCTACAAGCCGATGAATGTGGCAGCAGATCTTTGTGCCTGCCCACCGGCATTGATCTTTGGAGAACCATGACGACCGTTCCTCTTTCCAACCTCCAGTCACCTTATTTTGAAACCAACATGGCGATGTGGAAGGGGCTTTATCCGCATATCGGCGAACACCTCTCCACACAGGTCCGTCCGAGAGAGATCGAGGTCACCATCCTGGAGTCGGGAGGGACCATCGTTTCATGCCCCGACCCGAACCGGCGCGGCGCAAAACTCAGTGTCCGTGTGACACCGGATACCATCAAAGAGTTCATTCGCCAGGCGGATGAATCGTCTCAAGGCCAACCCAAATTCGTCATCCTGGTGGGATCGCTGGCCGGATGGGCAGTTGTCTCGCTGGCAAAACAGATCGAACGCGATCAGCAAAAAGGCTGGCTGATCGTCGAACCAGTCCCATCGCTTCTTTATGCCGCCACGTTTTTCTACGACCTCTCTTCGCTGATCTCGTCGGGCAATGTGTTCTGGGCTGCCGGTCCCGATGTGCAAGGAGAGATCGACTTTCTACTCAAGGATAAGAATCTCTTCGGAGTCGGCGATTGTGCACTCCTTGTGCCCCATGGGGAAGACCCGACCGTGGTTCCTTCCTATCATGAACTGGTCCGCCGGATCGAACAGGAACAGAAGGACCTCTTGATCCGGTGGGTTCGGGATTGCCTGGTCGGGATCGGTCGTCGTGTGCCTTCCGAGAACTCTTTTCGGCAAATGGTGGCGTATACGCCCCGCACGGATGCCGCATGGCTGTTGAGAGTCTCGGTGGAGGCGCTGATGAAGGGCATGACCCAGTGCGGTGTGAATACCCGGTCGGTTCCGGCGGATATCCAGGGCTACCAGCCTCCCATCCAGCCCTTTGTGGACCTTGTGACCGCAGACCCGGATTTCCTCCTGAATGTCAATCTCTCTATGGACTTTTATATGCGAACCCCTCTCTGGGAGAAGATGCGCATTCCAAAAATCCTATGGTATGTCGATATTCCGGATTACTGGCGTCGGGTGGGCGATTGGAATCTTCCTGAACTGACTGGCGGGAACATGATCTTGTGTTACGACCAAGAGGATATAGACACCGTGAAATCCTGGGGCGCGCAGCATGTTCTGTATCTCCCCTGGGCCGCCGATTTTCTTGAACCGGCTACCCCGCGCGAGAACCTCATGTGTGATGTGTCATTCATCGGAAGTGTATTCGATCAGCGACGGCAGTATGATTCGTTCTCGCCGCAACTGAAAGAATTTGTCGATCGAACAATAGAAAAAGTCTACTCTACCTATTCCGAACAACGGCTCCGTCCACCCCATTTCGGCGGACTGGTTTCGTCGGAAACGTTACCGGAAACAGAAAAACATCTTCTGCTGGATGTGTCGCGATATATCTACCTGGAGGTCAACAACCGGCTTCGCGTGGATGCTGTGCGGCGCTTGCTCCGTTTCAATCTGCACTTGTACGGCCAGCCACATTGGAAAGAACTTCTGGGGGAGAAAAATGCCGAAAAATGCTTTCGCGGGAACATCGACTACTCGGCAAGCGCGCAAGTCATGGCCTCTTCGCGAGTCAATTTGAATGTCACCAGCATTCAAACACGCAGCGCACTGGGGCCACGGTGCTTCAATATCGCCGCACAACGCGGTTGCCTGGTAACCGAATGGGCCGAGGGATTGGACCACTTGTTCCAGCCGGGTGAAGGCGTTGTCTACTATCACAAGGTAGAGGATCTCCCCGATATCATCGAACGCTGCCTGACCGATTCACCAATGCGCTCAGAGGTAGTCGAACGGGGCCGCGAACGCATCCTGCGCGAGCACACATTCCGCCACCGCGCCGAGACTATCCTCGCCTACCTTCACTCCCACCGCGATTCCTTCTTCAATTCGTAATTCGTAATTCGTAATTCGTAATTTACTTATACACTCCCCCCATCTGCCCCGGTCCGGCGCGATAAATATCCCCCAGACTCACCAGTCCGTTGCTGGCATCATAAAGCAGCGCCCCGCCGGTCTCCGCCCACGGTTTCAGATCCGGTCCCTGAGAGGCAAACGCATACCGCAACTGTTTCGGGTCCACTCCGATGAACTCCCCCACCCGTTCCAGCCAGCCGAAATGGCTCATCCCCGGTTTGGCAATCCAGGAATCATACGTGCGATACGTCTCGTATACTGTGGAAGTGCTGACTTTCTTGGTCGGATCGCCGAACGGGTCCTGTGGAACTGCGTTCATATAGGCCACAGGCGTTGTCAGAGGAACCCATCGGTTTTCGAGGATCGTGTTGTCATAGGGAAGAGCATCGGTCCACGGATACGCGCCATTGTCCAGGAAGTACAGCTCCAGCGCCTGGGCGTATTGTTTCTGATCCGCTTGCACCCGTGAAATTTTGGCCCGGATTCGGGCATTCATGAAATTCGGCACGGCAATTGCCGCCAGAATCCCAATAATGGCGACGACTATCAATAGCTCAATCAGGGTGAAGCCCGTCCGAGATCTTCTCACCAGAATATCCTCCGGGAATTGTGCCACCTCGTATGAAATCAATGGACGCATCTTGTTATTATAGGTTCCCCCTCATCCAAATCAAACGCACGTCCACGGCTGATACCCCGGCTCAAAGCGTTTGCATAGATCTCTGTTTGATGTGCTGTTGTGGAATTGTCCAATCGCCTGACTGCGGACTGCCCTCCCCGCGCCTCCTATCCCCTGTCTTTTCAATTCGTAATTCGTAATTCCCCCCTCACCCCAGCCTCTGTATAATCTCCTCCAGTTCTTCACGGATCTCGTGAATCTGTGACACATAGTCCGAGGATACCGGTACGGGTTCCGCTTCTTCCTTGATGGGTTCGGGATGATTGGCCGCTTCACGTTCCGCGCGGACCTGGGCCAGGCCGCCCCGGAGCTTCCGTTCCGCCCCGTCCAGCGTATACCCCTCGTCGTACAGAAGGTGGATAATCTCATAGAGCAGATCGAGATCGGCCCGCGTATATTTCCGCTGGTTGCCTCCCACCCGCTTTGGATTCAGCCGCGAAAACTTCGTCTCCCAGTACCGAAGCACATGCGGTTCGATCCCCGTATATTCACTGACCTCGGAAATGGAATAGAAGATCTTGTTGGGGAGATCGGGCGGTGGGGATGTGATGGGCATGATCTTTTCCTTTTCGCAGACTCGCTGCGTATCCTCTCACCCCATCGGAATCGACGAATCAGCCGGGCCGTTTCAGGGATATAACAGGCCAAATCCGACTCCATGGACATCTATACTACTTTAACATTCTGAAAAATAACATGATAGCGGCCCTTTGGTCAAGTAGTTTCCAGAAAAAAAGATGCAACAATCGTCAGAAGAAGGGATAAAGACCATTCATAACCGAAACCCTCGATGCCCCATTCCCCTTTGAGATCTCCCCCCCGATCTGTTAAAAAGAGGGACTGTGGATGTCAAAAACATCCGGATTCAATCACAATGGAGAGATTTCAATGGCCGTCGATCCGAAAAAATGCCCTAACCATGAAGCGAACAAAAAACGCTGCACCTGCACGTATGAGCCGTGCCCCCGCAAATATCTCTGTTGCGAGTGTATTGCCTATCATCGCTCCATGGGTCAGCTGCCGGATTGTCTTCAGAACTTGCGGAAATAAAACTCTCCGGCTCGAAGAAACGGGTGGTGCCTGAGGATTCATCGCATGGCAACCGGTTGCTCCATCTGGTCTTACAGCGATATCTCCGACCGGGGTTTCGGTCTGTTCAAGCGTCGGGTTTTCACTGCCCTGGAGGAGTTCGGGTGGTCAACTCGGCTATCTCTGGTCGAACTGCTATCCCCCGGCGCTCAAGACAAATTGCGGGACGATCTCCTTGCGGATTCCTCTGATTTTCTTCTACTTATCAATCAAACCTCCAACCATTTCTACAGGCAATATCTCAAACTCGACCCACGAGAAGACCGCCATCACCACACCAAAATCGTCTGGTTTCTCGATGACCCACGCTTCTACGTAAATCAGGAGTTCGAACCGGATGAAGTCGTGTGCGTGTTCGATGACACATATCTTGATGCCGTGAAGAGGTTTAAACCACTCAGATTGCTGCACTTCCCTCTTGCAGCCGACCTGTCAGAACTGGGAAAACCGGACGAAAAGTACACCTGTGAGGTGGCCTTTGTCGGCGGTCTTCAAGACCAGGCTTATCGCAGAGAGCAATTGCCGGAGGAAATGCGGCGCTACACAGAACGCCTTGTCGAATCTAAACTTATCGAGCCGACGAAGAGTTTTGACGATCTCACGGAAGAAATCCCTTATGCACCGGGCAAGCGCATTCAATTGGACCCTGCTGTTCGCAACTTTCTGTATTGGGAAGCGAACAACCGCCGTCGTCTTAGACTCCTGGAACAGTTGATACAATTCGACTTACGCATTTACGGCAACGAGGATTGGCTTTCCCTGACGGAGCATTCTCCGTTGCGAGAGCGATTCCATGGAAGAATCGACCCGGTGAAGGAACTACCCTCCCTGTTCGCATCCGCGCGAATCAATATCAACATCCATAGCGTTCAATGCCATGGGAGTTTGAACCAGCGGGATTTCAACGGACCGGTCGCAGGTGGTTTTCTGCTTTCGGACTGGGTTCCAGGGGCGGGACGCTACTTTCAACCGGAAAAAGAGGCTGTGTACTATTCGGGAATTGAGGACTTGAGGGCGAAAGTACGCTATTATCTGGATCGTCCGGCAAAACGTGAGGAAATCACCCGCGCAGGCCGGGAACGGGTCTTACGCGACCATACATACAGGCAAAGGGCACATCAACTTCTGGAAACCCTGGGACTGATGTAACTTATTCATTATTAAGAATATAAGCGGTATTCGGAGGTCTTTTCGATGGCAAAACGGCTTGTTTCTGTTTTCATGGTTGCAGTTCTGTTTCTTGGAATGGCGGTCGGAGGTTGGACCGAGGAGGCCAAGTCAGAAAAACCGCAGACCGAAAAGTCTAAAAAGACCGATGAGAAGAAATCCGTGTTGCCGAAGTTGACTAAGGACGAGATCGCCGATTTGGACGGTATCATTATCGGTGTCTCCCTCCTGACACGCACTCACCAGTTCTACCGGGATCTCGAAGCCGGGCTGAAAGCCCGAGCCAAGATGTACAAAATCGAACTGCGCATCGACTCGGCGGAGTTCGATCCCAACCGCCAGGCGGATCAGCTGGACAACTATATTGTGCAGGGAGTGGATGCCATCCTGGTTTGCCCCTGCGACTCGCTGAGCATCGGCACAAGCATAGAGAAGATCAACAAAGCGCAAATCCCTGTATTTACAGCAGATGTGGCGTCGAAATCGGGAAAAGTGACCTGTCATATCGCCAGCGATAACGTGGCCGGTGGAAGGTTGGCTGCCAAGGCGATGGGAGAGGCATTGGGAGAGTCCGGCGGGGATATTGTGGTAATCGATCACCCGGCGGTCATGTCCGTGATTGACCGCATGAAAGGTTTCGACGAGGAAATCAAGAAATACCCGAATGTGCGCATCGTCGGGCGGAATCCCGGATGGGGTAAACGAGATGAGGCGATGCAGGTCATGGAAAACTTCCTACAGAGCGTTCCGAATCTTGCGGGAGTGTTCGGTATCAATGATGATACAGCGCTGGGGGCATTAGCAGCGATTCAGGCCGCCGGAAAGGCCGGGAAGATCATTGTTGTGGGTTATGATGCCACCCCCGAAGCCCGTGAGAAAATCGACCAGGGGGCGATCTACGCGGATGCAATTCAATACCCGGAAAAAATCGGCACGCTCACCATGGATGCCATTGCCTGCTATTTCGCGGACAAAAAGGTACCTAAAAGCCTTCCGGTGGAATGCGGGCTATACGGCACCAAACAGCCATAGGTCAATCCATCTTTTTTTCAAAATTTCTCCGATTGACCCTATGGATTTTTGGGAACGTGTCGATATAATATGATACGGTATATTATATTTTGCGGCGGTGTGACTTCAATGGCCAACTTTCCTTTCGGATTCGGATTCATTGATAATATCCTGGCATCTCCGGTATTTGCACCGAAATGTCAGGGAAAGAATCCTTTTGGGATCGATTCCTTCTTTACCAGCTCACAGGTAGATTCCAGGCTCGTTCTTATGATCTTGGGTGGAATCACCCTTCTGAGCGTCGCCATCATCTATGGCACCTATCGGTATCAACGCTGGTGCAAGTTTAAGGAATTCGAGAACGAGATGAAGTCGCTCGACCTGAATCCCGAGCAGGAGGGTACGCTTGGGGATATGGTCCGACGGTACCAGGTCGGTGAACCGGTCCAGATTCTTTATTCCCCGAAATTGTTCGATGATATGGCGACAGCCGAAATGAAGCGGATTCTGGGAAGCCAGGGTTCCGCAGAAGCAAAACAGAAGTTTATCGACGCCATCTACAACATCCGGACCAAGACCTATCATCCCGATTGGGCCACGGAGACTCCCAGCGAGGCCTCTTCGTATGTCCGATAGGATTCCCACCTTCCCAGGGGAGCGGGGGCATCTTGCCCCTGATGGAGGGCAATCTCACCCGCTCAGCCACACACGTAAAATTCCGTACGCCCAAATTCCCGCATAGCAAATCTGTTGCTGAATCCGGCTGAATGGGTCCGTTTTCCCGGCAAAGCGAAACAAAGCCAGAGTCCAAATCCCCATCATCAATTCCGAAAGCATTTCCGGCGAGAAAAGGTGACGAAACGGGTTGGTGATCGCATAAAACGTGATGTTCTGATCCGGCGGCCAGTCATATTGGACAAACGGCATCCAGAGGGGAAGGAAAGATCCGAGGTCACCCACCAAATGCGTCGCATGACCGGCAAACCAGCCCCACCCGCAGTCTTTTCCCCACAACCATCCGACCAATACCGAGCAGACCGCCACCGATGGGATGCTGTGCATGAAGTAGCGCCCGTACGGGGTAACCTGTAGAAGATCGTTCAGCCCTTTGTCAACAATATCCGGAACAAACGAGGCGACGACCGCCAACGGGATCGACACCTTGAAGAATCGCGCGGAAGAGGCTGCAAAAGCCAAATGACCTGGAATGGGATACATCAACTCCCCCTTCTGGGGTGGGTCTGCCCATAAACGGGTAAGGGCAACCACGGGGGGTTGCCCCTACGAACCGATACGATCCGTACCCCCTCTGTTGTCGTAGGGGCAGGCCCCCGTGCCTGCCCGTTTATTCACCCCGTGCCTGCCCAGTCATTCGTCACAAGGCCGCACAACCATAGAACCACGTTCATATCTTCCGGAACACCAGCACACAGTTCTGACCGCCGAAACCGAACGAATTATTCAGGGCAACAGAGACCTTGGCTTCTCGAGCGGTGTTTGGAACGCAGTCAATCCGGCATTCCGGGTCCTGGTTGTCCAGGTTGATGGTCGGCGGGATGGTTCCATTCGAGACGGTTTTTGCACAGACAATACTCTCAAGTGCACCCGCCGCACCCAGCAAGTGACCGGTCATGGACTTGGTGGAGCTGACGGCGATTTTTTGTGCATGTTCGCCGAACAGAGCATTGATCGCCTGGGCTTCGGCCACATCGCCCACCGGGGTTGCGGTCCCATGCGCATTGATATAGTCCACGTCTTCCGGGGAGATCTCCGCATCTCGAAGTGCCCGACGCATCGCTTCGCGTCCCCCGCGTCCTTCCGGGGCCGGTTGGGACATGTGGAAGGCGTCCGCCGTCATGCCATACCCGACGACCTCTGCATAGACATTTGCATTTCGTTTGCGTGCATGTTCCAGTTCTTCGAGGACCAGAATCGCCGATCCTTCACCCATCAGGAATCCGTCCCGATCCTTGTCGAACGGCCTGCTGGCATGAGTCGGGTCATCATTGTAGTGCGTAGCGAGGGCTTTCATATTACCGAATCCGCTGACTCCGAGCGGAGTAATCGCGGCTTCCGTCCCCCCCGCCAGCATTAAATCGGCCTCATCCCGTCGAATCACATTCAGCGCATCGCCGATGCAGTGATTGCCTGTCGCGCAAGCCGTCACCACGGAAGTGTTCGGCCCGCGCAATCCATGACGCATGGAGATCATGCCGGAGGCCATATTGCCGATCATCATGGGGATCAAAAACGGGGAGACCCGTCTCGGCCCCTTTTCCATCAGGATTTCTTTCTGGGTTTCGAGAATCTGCAAGCCGCCGATTCCCGACCCGACAATGCTTCCGAACCGATCCAAGTCCTCCTTGTCCAATTCCAGTCCCGAATGTTCCACAGCCAGTGTTGCCGCTACGAGAGCGAACTGGACAAACAAGTCACAACGGGCCAGGTCCTTATCGGACGGGTCCAGGTATTGATCGAGGTTCTTCACTTCGGCAGCAATTCGACAGGCGTAGTTGGTTGCATCGAAATGCGTAACCGGGCCGGCGCCGCTTCTGCCGTTGATCAGGCTTTCCCAAACGGCGTCAATGCCGATGCCCACGGGTGAAACCACCCCCAAGCCGGTAACCACAACTCGTCTTTTCATCATTCCTCCAAAAGATCTGAAAGGTACTGATAAGCGAACAGCCCGGTAAGCGTCGGGGCTTTTCGGGCTGTTCGGATTCCATTCTATCCGTCGGAAACAGGAACCTTCAACCGGTGGTTCCAATCCGTCGAACGCTCTGCCGAACTTCGGTTTCTGACGGGTTCAGCCCGCATCAAGCGCAACTTGTGCCGCGGGCCACGTTCTCTTATTTCGCGGTCGCGTTTTTGATGTACGCGATGGCGTCCCCAACGGTCTGAATCTTCTCGGCCTCTTCTTCCGGAATCTCATCAATCCCGAAGTCCTCTTCGAATTTCATGACCAGTTCCACCTGGTCCAGGGAATCCGCACCGAGATCCCGCGTAAAATTCTTGTCCGGGGTGACCTCGCTGGGGTCCACCTTCAGTCGATCGACAATGATCGCTTTTACCTTTTCTTCAATATCACTCACGGATCGATACCTCCTGATTCGAGTTATTTCTTATGAATGTTCGTGGTTCCATCAGTTCCCACGGATAATGCTGCGAAAGAGATAGAATGACATATCTCAATTTGCCAGTCCACCGTCCACCACGATAACTTGCCCGGTAATATAGCCTGCCCGCTCGGAAACCAGAAAGGCTACCAAGTCCGCAACCTCTTGCGGTTTCCCGTATCGTCCCAGGGGAATCCGGCTCATAAGGTCCTCGCGAACCTTGTCCGGCAGGTTGACGGTCATCGCGGTTTCGATGAATCCGGGCGCGACGGCATTGACCGTGATTCCTCTGCCCGCCAGCTCTTTGGCGCTTGTCTTGGTCAGTCCGATCAGCCCGGCCTTGCTGGCGGAATAGTTCGCCTGGCCGGGATTTCCCATGATCCCCACGACAGAGGAGATATTGACAATCCGTCCCCATCGCTCACGGATCATGATTCGCGCCGCTTCCTGGGTGAACAGGAACGACCCCTTCAAATTGATATTCAGAACAAAATCCCAGTCGCTCTCCTTTTGGCGAATCAGAAGGCCATCTCGTGTCACCCCGGCATTGTTGACCAGGATATCCAGGCCGCCGAACGTATCCACACAGGCTTTGACGGTTGCGGCGACATCTTCCTTGGAGGTGACATCCCCCTTGAAGCCCTTCAAATTTCCTTCGGTTCCCAGCTCGGACTCGCAGGTCTTCAGGCTTTCTTCGTCCACATCCACCACAGCGACTCGGCATCCATCGCGCAGCAAGGCTTGTGCGATCTCTTTTCCGATTCCCCGGCTTCCGCCGGTAACCAAAGCAATTCGTTGTGTCATGAGATTGAATCTCCGTCGTTCAGAATGGAATCGAGTTCGGTCGGCGATCCGACCGAGATGCAGGGTTTTGCGGACCCGCATCCTTTTGCCAATCCGGCAAGCACTTTCCCCGGTCCGATCTCCAGGAACCGGTCACAAGGCAACTGCTCCATGGTTTCCATGGTTTTGATCCACTGGACCGGCGAATTGAGCTGTCCGGCGAGGTGTTCCCGGATCGTCTTCGGTGAGGATTCCGGTTCCCCGGTCCGATTCGAGATCCAGGGAATCTCAGGTGTTCGGATTGAGATGGATTTCAAATACTCGGCGAATTCCAGCACTCCCTCGGAGAGAAGCGGGGAATGGAACGCACCGCTGACCGGCAAGGGAATGGCCCGCCGTGCGCCACGCTCTTTGAGTATCTCGCAGATACGCTCGATGCCGCTCTTATCGCCACTGACAACCGTCTGAATCGGTGTGTTTCGGTTCGCTACCACGACCTCGCCCTGCGGAAAGACCTCTTTGCACACCTCATCCACTTGAGATCCGTCCATTCCGATCACCGCCGCCATCCCCCCCGGCCTTTTCAAACCGCAGTCGTACATGATCCGCGCACGGGTGGCGATAACGTTCAGCCCCGTCTCAAAATCCCAGGCCCCCGCCGCAAGAAGCGCGGCGTATTCGCCCGCGCTGTGTCCGGCGACCGCTACAGGCGTTATCCCGCGCTCCCCCAGATTGTGCAACAACATGGCGCTCAGTAGATAGATGCAGGGTTGCGTATAGACGGTCTTGTCCAGATCTTCTTTCGGCCCGGTCACGCAAAGCGCGCGGATATCCCGTCCGATCACCTGACCGGCCATATCCAGCCAGCCCCGGCATGAATGGGAGTCGATCCACTCGGCTCCCATGCCGACCGATTGCGATCCCTGGCCCGGAAAGAGAAATGCTGCCTTCATCAGTTCTTCAGCCAATTTCCATATATTTCCACAGGCTGGAAGCCTGTGCCACCCAGATTTTCCTCACATTAAAATCTCATAACCGAAGCGCCCCAAGTCAGGCCACTTCCGAACGAAACCATCAGAACGATATCCCCTTTGACGATTCTCCCGTCGAGAATCGCCTCATGCAAAGCAATCGGGATGGTCGCCGCGCTGGTATTGGCATATTTTTGCACGTTCACGACAAAACGCTCCATGGGAATTTCGAGACGCTCCGAAACGCCTTCAATAATTCGAAGGTTGGCCTGATGAGGAATGAGCCATCGGATGTCATCCTTTGATAATCCACAATGCTTCAGGCAATCCAATGCCACGGAGGTCATCACTGTGACCGCATGACGATAGACCTCCCGCCCTTTCACCTGAATATAATGATGTCCCGCATCGATGGCCTCTCGGCTGATTGGGATACGGGAGCCGCCTGCTCTCTGGATGATCAGGTCGCCATACTGCCCATCCGCACCCAGGATCGTGTGGAGCACACCGTTGTCGGGGTCCGGCCCAATGACCGCCGCTCCCGCACCATCGCCGAACAGAACACACGTGGCGCGATCGCCCCAGTCCACCGTCTTGGTGAGCAGGTCCACACCAATGGCGAGAATCCGTCGATATCGCCCCGATTCGACATAAGCCTGCGCGACAGAGAGCGCATAGAGAAATCCGGTGCAGGCTGCGGACAGGTCCACGGCCATGGCATTCTTGATCCCCAACCGATGCTGCACAATGCAGGCGGTTGCGGGGAAAATCTGGTCCGGTGTGATCGTCGCCACCAAGACCGCTTCGATTTCATCCGGTGTCACACCGGCACGATCCATTGCCTCGGTCGCGGCCACGACGGCCAGATCGGATGCCGCCGTATCCGCATCCGATACCCGGCGTTCCACAACACCGGTCCGCTCGCGAATCCATTCATCGCTGGTACTGACAATTTTCTCAAGATCTTTATTCGTTACCACTCGTTCGGGCAGGCAAATCCCCGTGCCCAGAATCCTGGCATATTGAGACACTCCGCACCTCCTGAAAAATCCTGCTCTGTTAGTCTTCCGCTCAACGTGAATTGGGCCGGACCAAGTCCGGCCCCGAATAAGGAGTCATTATTTTACAGCGTGCATCAAATTCGTCCAGAGAAACAAATCAGCGCACGGCCACCGCGCTAAGCACATGCTCCAATTCTTGACGCATACTTTTTAGAAGATCGCCATGCGAGATGGTCTTCCGAGCGGTGCGGATGGCGCTGGCAAACGTCCGGGGAACCGACCGTCCATGGCCGATCAGCACCAATCCGTTCGTGCCCAGAAGCTGCGCGGCTCCATACGTGCTGTAATCGCACTGGTCGACAAACTCACCGACCAGACGGTTTTTGGTGTTTCCATTCGCCACACCTTCCGGCGGATTCTGCAGAAAATCCTTGAACATGGACAGAATCATGTCTGCCAGTCCCTCGCCGAATTTCAGCACGACATTGCCTACAAATCCGTCGCAGACAATGACGTCCACCTTGCCGTTGGGTATGTCCACGCCCTCCACATGCCCGATATAATTCAATCCCGATGAGGCCAGCAGTGGACCGGCGGCGAACACCAGTTCATTTCCCTTGGAATCCTCTTCGCCGATCGAGAGAAGCCCGACAGTGGGATTCTCTCGTCCCATGACTTCGCGCATGTACACCGACTGTAAGGCTGCCCATTCGAGCAGATGCTGCGGTTTGCAGTCCACCGTCGCGCCGACATCGGCCAGTAGACAGTGCCGGTTTTGTTTGGTCGGCATGAGGGTGGAGATACAGGGACGGCTGACTCCGGGCATGCAGCCCAACACAAAAAAGGCAAATGCGGTCGCAGCGCCGGAATTGCCCATGGAAATGACGATATCCCCCCGGCCTTCTTTCGCGAGCCGCATGGCGATACCGATGGAGGAATCCCGTTTCGATTTTACCGCCGAAGAGGGCGATTCGTGCATCCCGACGACCGTGGGGGCATGAACCAGTTCGCAGCCCAGTCTTTCGGCGGCGTTCTGTAGTTCCTCTTCCCGACCGACCAGAATGAGTTCCGTAAGTGGGTCTTCCTCACGAAACAGCCGGACCCCTTCGAGAACATCCTCGGGTGCCCGATCTCCACCCATAGCGTCGATGATGATCGGCATGAAGGTTGTTACTCCGAGACGGCAAAACGAACGCTACCCTTGTAATGGCCGCAATGAGGACATGCGCGATGAGGCAGATAGCTCTCGCGGCACTGGGGGCATTCCACGAGGTTGATCGCCTTCAACGCCTGATGAGAACGTCCCTGTCTGGTTCTTGCTTTCGACTTACGATGTTTGGGGTGAGCCATGCGGCACCTCCGGTTAAGAACTTACTACGCGCGACGTCGCTCCAGGCAGCGTTGAATCAACCGCTGACAGATTTGAGGCGGTACAAAGCGGCTGACATCGCCGCCCAGATAGGCCACCTCTTTTACCAGCGAAGCCCGCAAGTAGGTATATTCCAAACTGGGAAGCATGAAGATCGTTTCCAGACCGTCATCCAATTCCCGGTTGGTTAGACTCATTTGAAACTCGTACTCAAAATCCGACACGGCCCTCAGGCCGCGCAGGACCACCGCACCCGGATACCGGTGCATATAATCCACCAACAGCCCTGCAAACGATTCCACCGTTACCTCTTTCAGGTGCGCGGTGGCCTCTTTCAGCATTTCGACCCGTTCCTCCAGAGAGAACAGCGGGTCTTTGCTCGGATTGGCCACCGCCGCAATCACCAATCGGTCAAAGACCTTCAATCCTCGTGCCACCAGATCCAGATGGCCGTATGTGACCGGATCGAAGCTGCCCGGATATATGGCGATACCCTTGTTCACAATTTCCTCAGAAACGTAATCGAGGTTTGTCCATACGAACGATGGTCCAAGACCTCCAACCCGAACGGTTCTACCGAGATCGGTTCTTTCCCGGCATGTTCGAGAATCACCAGCCCGCCTTCCTCAAAAATGTCCCGTTTGGCAAGTCGGGCCACAATATTTTCTGCCAGACTATATGGCGGATCGATGAAAACGATGTTCCACGGTTCCGTCGGTTTGGACAGGCGAGTCACATCCGCTGTCCAAACCTCCACCTGGTCGCGGCCAAGCCCCAGAATCTCGATATTCTTTCGCAGAAGCGCTACAGCCCCCCGCGATTTCTCGACAAAGCTCGTATGCCAGGCCCCTCGACTGAGCGCCTCAAATCCGACACTACCGGTTCCGGCACACAAATCCGCGAACCGCGCTCCGACAACCAGATCGCCCAGAATGGCGAACAGGGATTCGCGGACCCGGTCACTGGTGGGCCGGATCTGCTGACTTTTGGGCCCGAGTAATTTCCGGCCCCCGAATGTGCCTGCAATCACCCGCATGGTCTCAAACTCCGGTTTATGGCAGGCGCAGCTTTTTATGATAGCAGAATCTTCAAGCCAAATCCCGCCTTCCCGGCCTGTCTATTTGAGAGAACTTCTAAGAAAGCTCGCCTGCAACCGTCACACCGGGGAGTCTTGTGCTATCCGGTCAACCCCCACCTGACCTCCCCCGATCTTCGGGGGAGGAACCTATCCCCCAAAGTTCGGGGGAGACACAGAGGGGGTTGTGCGTATCTTCACTCCTTCGCCCATCGCGCGAGACACGATGCTTTCTTGATCCCAATCACCGGCCCCGCCGGAGTCACGCTCGGAAGAGCGCCTTCTGCCGCCGATTCGGTTCAGTCTTTCCAACAGGGCGGTTTTCCGACACAACTGGCTACAGCGGCCACGGCGTCCATGAGCTCGCCGAATTTCTTTGGTTTGAGAGACTGTTGTCCATCGGAAAATGCCTTGGCCGGCTCCGGGTGGATCTCGATAATCAATCCGTCCGCCCCGGCTGCCACCGCTGCCATGCTCATTGGTTTCACGAGTTCCCACCGGCCGGTTCCGTGGCTGGGATCGACAATGATCGGCAGGTGGGTTGCCGCGCGGAGTGTCGGGACCGCGTTCAAATCCAGTGTATTCCGATACGCCGTTTCAAAGGTTCGAATTCCACGCTCGCAGAGAATCACGTTCGGATTCCCGCACGACACCACGTATTCCGCCGACATGAGCAATTCATCAATGGTTGAGGACATGCCCCGTTTGAGAAGAATCGGTCTGTCCGTATCGCCGAGGTTTCTCAGAAGCATGAAGTTCTGCATGTTCCGTGCGCCGATTTGGATGATATCCGTGTATTTACTCACCAGATCCAGGTTATGGATATCCATCAGCTCGGTCACCACACCAAGACCGTATTCTTCGCGGGCTTCGGCCAGGATTTTCAGGCCGTCTTCTGCAAGGCCCTGGAAGCTGTATGGGGAGGTGCGGGGTTTAAATGCGCCGCCACGCAGGAACGTCGCGCCGTATTTCTTGGCTTCCCGGGCACAAGTCATGACCTGTTCCAGCGATTCCACCGAGCAGGGTCCCGCGATCACCGAAAGTCTGCCGTCTCCAATCGCCCGTTCCGTAACCCTCTCCTTGTGCCGGACACGGATTTTGACCACGGTCGGTTCCCGCTCCAGGCCGGGACTGATCTCCCGGCACACCAGTTTGTACGGGGGCAGAATATACTCCACCTTGCCGACACCCGGCTGGCTGCCCAAACGCTCGAATACGCCACTCTTGCCCCGCTCGTCTCCCACAGCGGCCAATACGGTCAGATTGGAACCGAAAATCGGGTGCGCCTTGTATCCGCATTCCTCGATCAGCGCAATGACCTGGTCGATCTGCTCCCTGGAAGCACCCGCCTTCATTGTGACAATCACGGCTGTATACCTCTGGCCCGGCGAAATTCAAAGATGATTCTGAGTTGATCTGTAAACTTTTATTTATATCGCCTTTATGCCCGGAAGAGAACGGAGAACCGGGAAAATGAGGTTATGCACAATAGGTTCGTCATTCGCATGGCGTTCTTCCAGTCGGATCTGCTACACTGTTATGGTGCAGAGTTGGAGGGACAACAGCCGTGGAATCCAAGTCACCGTGTGCAACCATCATCATTCCCGTGTACCGGGATGCGGAGTCGGTCTTGCGATGCCTGGATGCTATTCTGCATCAAGAAACGGATCGATGCCTGGAAACAATTGTGGTGGATGACGGATCGAAGGACGACACCGTCTCAATCATCGAGAATTGGATTGCGGACCACGCAACCCCGGACAGGATCGTTCGCACTCTGGCTCAGGATCACGCCGGACCCGCCGTCGCGCGAAACCGGGGGGCAAAAGAGGCAACCGGCCCGATTCTTCTGTTCACGGATGCCGATTGCGAGCCTCACGCGGACTGGGTGGAAAGAATGTTGGCGCCGTTTGAAGATCCCGCCGTGCAGGGTGTCAAAGGAGCCTACGAAACCCGTCAGACAAGCTGGGTAGCGCGTCTTGTTCAGGTGGAATACGAAGAAAAATATATCCGTATGGCGCAGTTCGATTCTATCGACTTCATCGACACCTATTCGGCGGGATTCCGACGGGATGTCTTCCTGAGCCTGGGCGGATTCGATGAAGGATTTCCGACGGCCTCCGTTGAAGACCAGGAGTTTTCATTTCGGTTGGCTGAACATGGATACCGGATGGTTTTCGTTCCCGATGCGCGGGTAGTTCATCGACACGCAGAGACGCTATCTCACTATATTCGCAAGAAATTCCGTATTGCCTATTACAAGTCGTATCTGTTGGTGCGCCACCCGGGCCGTGTGAAAGGCGATACACATACACCTCCGACACTCATCGCGCAAATTCCCCTGACCTATGGACTTCTGGGATTCCTGGTGGCAATACCGTTCTGGTCACCATCCTGGTGGTTCTGTATCCTCTTTGCAGCAGCCAATCTTGCATGTATGTCGGGCACATTGCGACTGTGCCGAGACCGTGCGTCGGACCTTACGGCACGGGTTCCCCTCCTGTTGGCGGCAAGATCATTGGCCTTGGGTGCGGGACTGATCTCAGGCACAATTCGTTTTCGAATGGGAAAAACGGGGGCCGCCCCCGATAGATCCACCGAGGAATCATGATCCGCACCGACCGTATCCTGCTGTACCTGGACGCTATTCTGTTGTCAATTTGCTTTATCGGCTCGTACATCATTCGATTCTGGTCCGGGTATTTCAGCACCCATTACGGGACCCCTTACGAACACTATTTGATCGCGCAGTGCGTTCTCTCTCTGCTGTATTTGAGCAGCCTGTGGTTCTTCGGCGGATACGAGACTCGTCGCCCCCCAAGCCTGGGGGGACAGATGGATCTTACGCTTCGGGCGGTGGCGCTGGCCTCGCTGACTTTCCTCTCGCTGGTGTTCTGGTATCGGTTCTTTTCGTTCTCCCGGATGGTGATGCTGATGAACGGGATATCCCTGGTATTGGTATCTTCCGTCTGCCGATGGGCGGTTCTGAAGGGAGCGGCGTATTTCCGCAAAAAGGGATACGACCTGGCCAATGCCCTGCTCATTTTCTCCGAGCAGTCGGATCGACGGATTCACGAGGTCCTGGGGAACCATCCGGAGTACGGATATTCTCTGCGCCGCGCAACATCGCTGAAAGAAATCAGGAATGATGCCCGTGCATCGGGACCGGCGCTATATCCCATTTTCGAGAAACACGATATTGACGATCTGTTTCTGGATCTGGGACCGAAAGAGGGACCGGAGGCAGCGGAGTTCATCGAGCAATGCCAGCAGGAACCCGTTCGCCTTCATTTTACGCATCGCCTGTATCGGGAAATCCGCCCCCATCCCCGCTGGCGTGTCGTGGACAACGGGGAATGGTATACGCTGGAGCGCACCGCTTGGGATCGCCTGTCTCAGGCGTTGAAGCGCGCCATGGATGTGGTGATTTCAACAGTCGTCTTGATTCTGTTCTCGCCTGTGATGGCCCTGATCGCGCTGGGGATTCGCCTGTCGGGTCGAGGTCCCATCATCTTTCGACAGGAGCGCGCCGGTCTGAACGGAAGGCCGTTTACCATTTACAAGTTTCGGTCCATGGTGGAAGAAGCCGAACAGCAATTGGATCAGGTTGTGGATGTGGAAAGCCTGTCGCAGCCTGTGTTTAAGCTGGAACACGATCCGCGTGTAACGCCCCTGGGACGGTGGCTGCGTCGGTTCAGCCTGGATGAATTGCCGCAATTCTGGAATGTTCTGCGCGGCGAGATGAGTGTCGTCGGCCCCCGCCCGGAAGAACTTTGGATGGTGGATCGGTACGATGAAGCAACGCGCGCGCGACTGCGGATCAAGCCGGGGATCACCGGCTACCAGCAGATCCGCTGTCGCGGCACGGAAGACATGCTCGTGCGATTGAACCACGATCTGTATTACATCGACCACCAATCTCTCTTTTTCGATGTCTATATCATTCTTCAGACGTTGTGGGTGGTCATTACGGGGATGGGGCGAATCTGATGAGACGGTTTCGAGGTCATTGGGGCTTCCGTGGACACATCGGCAATTCCCTCACCCCGACCGAGGGGGAGGAATGCGCCGAATGGATCAACCCCACCCTACCCTCCCCAATCTTGGGGAGGGAAAAAGAGCATTTTGCCGCTGTCCGAGGCGATTTCTGATGTCCTTCCGACCGCTGCGATACGACCTGACAAGGCCGCCGGAACGCATTCTCATTATCCGCATGTCGCACATCGGGGATATCATTCACACCATCCCGATGCTGACGGCATTGCGAGACGCATTCCCAGCGGCGCATATCGGATGGCTTGTGGAGGACTATCTCGCCCCAATGTTGTATGGCCTGAGAAGCCTGGATGAAGTAGTCGTCATGCCGCGTAGACAACTCCGGCAGACACGCTCCGTTGCAGAACGCATTCGGTTGCTGGGCAGTCTGTTGAGACGTCTGCGGTCCAGGCGGTACCAGGTGGCGTTTGATGTGCATGGACTGACCAAGAGCGCCGCATGGAGTTACCTGGCAGGAATTCCCATTCGAATCGGATATGATGGAAAAGAAGGTGGGGAAATCAGCCGTTGGCTCAACAACACGCTGGTTCTTCCCGCAGAGGACAAACGTCACATCATCGACCGCGACCTTTCCCTCCTCAAGCCACTGGGGATCGAAAATCCTGAAGTCCGATTCGAGATGACAGTTGATTGGAAAGCAGGGGAACGAATGGAACAATGGCTGGGATCGTTTGCCGGGGGAGTACCCCCGATTGTTGTCTCACCGGGCGCTGGATGGCCTACGAAATGCTGGGCACCGGAACGGTTCGGCGAGGCGGCGGGCATCCTGGCAGAGAAGACAAAACGGCCCGCTGTTGTCCTGTGGGGTCCGGGTGAGGAATCGCTGCGGGACACGGTACGCGCATCGTCAATGTCCGGCAGGGTTGTTCCCGCGCCAAAGACGGATATTCTGGAGATGATCGAGCTGATCCGGCGCAGCGGCCTGGTGATCACAAACGATACGGGGCCGCTGCATATCGCGGTGGCATTAGGCATCCCCAGCGTTTCCTTTTTCGGGCCGTCGGATGCGTACCGAAACGGTCCTTACGGCGAAGGGCATCGGGTGGTACAAGCGAATGTTCCCTGCCTTGGTTGCTGGAAGAAAAGTTGCCCGGCCCCGGACAGACACTGTTGTATGACTCTGGTAAGAACCGAGGATGTCGTGCGCGCATCGCTCGAACTACTATCATAACCGAGACGCTTCATGATCCGTTTGTTGACCGAACAAACATCCAAGAGGAGTAAATGTCCGACCAGTCTTTATCGAAATCATTGATCGTGGGATTCCTGTGCGCAACCCTGGCCGTCCTGCTTGGGACAGTCTGGAGAATCGGCACAGTAGCGGAGAGGTTGTGGACAGACCAAGTCGCTGAAGGGACAGGCCAACTGGCGATATCCGTTCAGCTTCAGAAAGACCTTGTCGCGGAAGACTATGATCGCATAACACAGGAAATCGCGGGAATTGCGGAAGTCCGATCCGCCACCTGGAGCCGATTCATCCCTCCATGGACCGGACCGGCCGAGGCAGCGGCGGAATGGGAATCGCTCTGGAATGCCCGTGTCCCGGCGAAATGCTCGGTTTTTCTGGATACGAATACTCCGCAGATTCCCTCCCTGCCGAAGATATCGGACCAGATTCGGTCCGTTAGTGGAGTAGCGGAAGTCGAACCGCCCGAAAAGGACTGGCAGAGACTGCGCACGCTCCAGGACCAGGCCGAAAGCGGAGGCTGGATGGCGCGCATCGCGGGGCTGGGGGGCGGAGCGGTGCTGCTGGCGTTGGTCTTGTTTCTCATGACGAATCAGGGGACCTGGCATCAGCGGGTCTCCCCACAGAATGTCCGGTTGATCGTCACATTGATCGGGGGGATCTGGGGCGGACTGCTTGCCCTCCTTGTGACTCCGTTGATGGTTCCGACGGGTCCGGAGGGAAAGTTGAGTTCCCCTGTGATCCTGGCTTGCATCATCGGGATCATCATACCCAACCTGCTGCTTCCGAAAGGGACCGCGACCCAGGAGCCTTCCGGTGTGGAGAAACACCCGGATGGCCACCGGAAGTTCAAGAAAGGATTGCGGCACTGATGCGGGGGAGATTCCTATTCCATGAATTGAAGCACGTTGCATCCCGCGCATTGATCTTCATTCCGGTCTTCCACCTGGTTCTCTTCATGTTCGGCCCACACACGGCTACGGGTGCGCCGGAACCGGCGCGGCAGGCATCTCAGCTTCGCGAAACAATACAAAAACGTCAGAAAGAAATGAATCAGCTCCGCGGACGTCGCGAAGAACTGGAGCGAACGGCCGCCTTGCATAACCAGAAATTGGAACAGTTCGACAAACAGTTTCGGAATTACTTGGCCAACCTGGAAAACTCGGAACAGCGTGCCGAAACGGTTGAGACAGAACTATTGGACCTGCTGGACCGTGCGGGAAAAAGGGACACCCTGATCGACGCCGCCTGTCAGGTCGCGACACAGACAAACAACGCGGATTCAGCGATTCTCTACGAGAATGCGGTGGCTCTTGTGACCGAGTTGTTTCAGCAGGAACTCTCGGAACGTCCCCGCCGCGAGAAACTGACGGGAAAACTGGACGAGGAACAAGCCTACCAGAAGCGGATCCGCGAGCATTACATGGTGAATGAAGAGGCTCTGAAGGAACAAACGCAGAAACAGCTCGAAACCGCCGAGAATCGGGCGAAGACCAACCTGAAAACCGAACAGAAATTGGCGGCGGAACTGAAAAAAATGCAGGCACAGTTGAACGCCCTGGACGAGGAGCTGGCCCGCTTGCGCCGCGCCGCTCTCAAACCGAAACCCGCTCAACCGAAACCCGGTACGACCAAGATCACGAAGCCGGAAACCACTCAAGCACCGTTTCAACCGGGAACCGCGTTTGTAAAATTGAGAGGGAAATTGCCATGGCCCGCACAGGGCAAGGTGGTGCGCGGTTACGGACCCTTTACCCACCCCACCCTCAACGTCAGACTGATCAGTAAAGGGGTTGATGTGACTACAAAAGAGGGAGCCGCTATAAAAGCGGTTGCAGATGGGCGAGTGCTTTATATCGGCCAACTGGAGGGTTACGGTGCGCTGGTCGCACTGGACCACGGGGACGGATACCTGACGGTTTATGGGAATGTGGAGGCGGGGTCCCTGAAAGCCGGGTCGGATGTGGGCGCAGGTGCTCCAATTGGTGTTGTCGGACAAAAGAACCGGGACGAAGGTCCGGTTTATCATTTTGAAATCCGTAGAGGCGATCAGGCGTTGGATCCGGGCGAATGGCTCGCCCGTTAGATCTCTTTCGCTCTCTATGGGAATCGAAGTCAGGAGGATTCGAGTTCATGTCTCGAATGGTTCGTCGTGGCCACATGGTTCTCTTGTGGATGGTGTCGCTGGCAATTCTCGGTGTCATGGGGTTGGGCGTCCACTCCACTGTCATGGCAGTGGAGAACATCGAGACCAAGATGGAACAAAGCGATTTGTTCCTCGAAGTAATGGCAACCATCGAGGAAAGCTATATTGAAGAGGACAAGACGAAGCCGGATGTTCTCATTGAAAAGGCCATCCAGGGCATGGTCGAGGGACTCGACCGATACAGCGTCTTCTTCACCCAGGAGGAAGCGAAGGAATTCAACGATCAGACACAGGGCGAATTCGAGGGACTCGGAATTCAGATCAACCTGACGGACGGATGGCTGACAGTCGTCCAGACTTTGCACGAAACGCCGGCAGAGCGCGCCGGCATTCTCGAAGGCGACCGGATTATCGAGATCGATGGCCAGGGAACGAAGGGGATCTCGCTGCAGGAAGCCGTCAAGAAACTCAAAGGTCCCAAAGGAACCAAGGTCAATCTGCGGATCGCACGTCGGTCGGAAACGCAATTGCTCACATTTGACGTGGAACGCGATGTGATCAACCCCTCCGCGATCATCAATCCGAAAATGCTGGACAATGAAGTGGGCTACATGCGCCTGCAGGATTTCAGCAAGGATGCGGCCCGGGAACTGGAGAGATACATCCGTGAGCTCGAAGAGAAAGGAATGCGGGCGCTGGTCCTGGACCTGCGAGATAACTACGGCGGGCTTCTGGATGTCGCGGTGGATGCATGCGATCTGTTCATCGAACGCGGCAAGGTCATTGTGACCTATCGGGGACGCGGGGATCAGATCAAGGAATACGTCGCGAAACGGGACCCGGTGGGGCACATCCTGCTGGCGGTCCTGGTGAATGAGTTCTCGGCGAGCGCCTCGGAAATCGTGGCGGGCTGTATGCAGGACTATAAGCGTGCGGTCATCGTCGGTTCGGCGGGTTCCATGCGGGACGGGAAACCGGACCCGCGCACATTCGGTAAAGGGTCCGTGCAGACGCTCATTCCGCTTTCCACAAAAGGCGGCCAGGGAGCCATGCTCAAACTGACCACGGCGAAGTATTACACGCCGAAAGAACGATCCATTTCGGACCTGGAAGGATTGACTCCCGACATCCTGGCGAATGTCACACCGGATGAGCACTATTCGATTCGTCTCAACCGCAAATACGGCGTGCTTCCGCCCAACGTGATGAAATCCGCCGGAATCCTGGAGCCGGTGGCCAAGAATCCTGCCGAAAATCCACAGCCACAGGAACCAAAGGAACCGGCACCGCAGACGGAGCCTCAACCCGTTCCGGAAGAACAGCCGAAGGATCTCACTCCAAGTGATATCTTCAAGGAAGGCGCGCAGGACACTCTGCAGGAAGAACCCAAGGAAGAGGTCTTCGATACGGAGCTGCTGGCGGCCTATCAATCCCTCAAGACGGCATTGATCCTCATCGACAATCAGGCCGGGGAGGTCGGACTTGCACGTCCTGGGAATTGATACCTCCTGCGACGATACCGGAGTAGCGATTGTCTCAAATGGGCGGAACATACGGTCCGCCCATTTGTCGTCTCAGGTGGAACTCCACCGCCCGTACGGTGGAGTGGTACCGGAGGTTGCCTCCCGCGCCCATGCGAATACTCTCTTGCCGCTTCTCCGACAGACCCTTAAGGATGCGGACCTTGATGCGCGGGATCTTGATGGCGTCGCAGTGACACAAGGTCCCGGCCTCGTGGGATGCCTGCTCGTTGGCATTGCGGTGGCCAAATCCTTCGCGTACGGCTGTGGCCTTCCGCTGGTGGGAGTCAATCATCTCAATGCGCATGTCTACAGCGCGATTTTTGCATCGGAAGAGAAACCGGTGGATCATCCGCATGTCGCCCTGATCGTTTCGGGCGGTCATACAGCGGTCTACCTGGTTCAATCGTGGGAGAATATGGTTCGCCTGGCCTCCACCCGCGACGATGCAGCGGGAGAGGCGTTCGATAAAGTCGCCAACTTGTTGAATCTGGGCTATCCCGGCGGCCCGGTGATCGAAAGACGCGCGCAGCAGTGGGCAGGAGATTCGATTCCCTTCCCCCGCCCCCTGACCGGTCCGACGATGGCTTTCTCGTTCAGCGGCCTCAAAACCGCCGTGGCACGCTATATCGAATCGCTCCCTTCTCTGTCGGATGCCGAGATCGACCGGATCTGCTGTTCCTTCCAGGCAGCCGTCGCCGGCAGCCTGGTGGAGAAAACCCTGATGGCCGCTCAACAGCATCGAGTAAAAACCATCACCCTGACCGGCGGAGTGGCCGCAAACCGGACGATTCGCGAGACCATGGCGAAGGCCGCCCGGTCGAATGGAATGCGCCTGGTGACACCCCCCGTATCCCTGTGCACTGACAACGGAGTGATGGTGGCCGGGCTGGGGACCATTCTGCTGGAGAAGGGATACCGGGCAGAATGGGACATGGACGCGATGCCATGACAGCGGACCCACGGACCTTCTACTCCACCGTTATGCTGGCTCCGATTGCCGGAGTCACCGACCGCGCGGCCCGGACCATCGCGCGCGAGTCGGGATGCCCGCTTGCTTTTTCGGAATTGATCAGTGCAACCGGCATTGCTATGAGGAACCGGAAGACCCTGGCCATGCTCGAAATCTGCCGGAACGAGCATCCCCTGGTGATCCAGATTTTCGGCAAGAATCCCATTCAAATGGAGGATGCGGCGAGACTCATCAGCGATATCGGTCCCGATGGGATCGACCTGAACCTTGGATGCCCTGCGAAGAACGTGGTCAATCACGGCTCCGGCATCGCGCTCACTCGCGATCTTCCGCTTCTCGCCGAAATCATACGAAAAGTCCGAGGTGCTACTTCCCTGCCCTTTTCAGTCAAGATGCGAGCGGGCTGGAACGCGGAGGAAATCACCTTTCTCGAGGTGGCCCGTATTGCACAAGAGGAAGGCGTGGACGGCATGATCCTTCATGCGCGGACCCGTGCAATGGGCTTCACAGGAGAGGCTTTCTGGCCCTGGATCGGAGAACTGAAATCCGCCGTGACTGTTCCCGTGGTCGGCAATGGTGATGTGCGGAATGGCCCATCTGCCGCACGAATGATCGCCGAAACCGGCTGCGATGGTGTCATGGTGGGGCGTGGCAGCTATGGGAATCCGTGGATCTTCGGGGAGATACGGCAATACCTCGCCACACAGGAATCGCCTCCCCCGGTGGGACTAGCCGAGCGAATCGAGGTGCTGGTTCGGCACATCCACCTGGTCGTAGAGGAAAAAGGGGAACCGAAGGGGGTCCACGAGATGCGAAAGCATGTTGGCTGGTATCTCAAGGGATATCCAACCGTCAAGGAAATGCGTCGCGTAGTCAATCACCTGGAGAAAACGGACGAGGTGGTTATTGCCCTGCAGGATTGGGCGAAAGATTTCCCGCCGGATTTGATACCCCTGCATACGGAGACCGAACCGGCATCACCGGACGGCCTGAGCCTCGGTATCGAAGATCGGGAAGGCATCGAGCAGGTGAGTGATCTCCAGTAAGTCCAGCAGCATCTGCTCCCGAATCTCACATAGAATCAATATCCCTCCCCCGCCTCGCGCCAATTGCATCCCTTCAATCAATGTTGCCAGGCCCGAACTGTCCATGTACCGGACCTGGTTCAGATTCACCACAATCGACCCTTTGCCGGGATAGTGCTCCAACAGAATCTTCCGCAACTCCGGGGACGACTGGACATTGATGTCGCCGACAGGCCGGAGAACAAACGCATTTGAGACGGATTCGTATTCGACTTGCATGATTCAACAAGAGTGACGGAAGAAAATAAAAAGCCTGGAGATTCGTAGCAGAAAACTCCCTGGTGTGGAAGGCACACAGCCCCACGAATACGGAAGTTTACTCTGATTTTGCCGATTCCTGTTTTTTCGGAGTATCTTCCTCCATCTTGATCGGTTCCTTGTTCGTGACGGAGCCGATGTGCTTCTGAACAAGCGGCTCCAGCCGGGAACCACGCGCGAGCGTGTCGATCACTTTCCCATCGGGTCCGATCAGAATGCACGTCGGAACACCACGGATCTTGTACAGGTCGCCGAATTTCCCCTGGTATTCGATGTCATCCAGGATCTGCCGCCAGGGGAGTTTTTTCTCTTTGATATAATCCAATGCTTCCTCAGGTTCGTCATCCTGCACAAGGCCGATGACCTCGAATCCCTGTTTCTGATATTTCTCATGGACTTTCAATACGATAGGCATCTCGGCCCTGCAAGGCGGGCACCAGCTCGCCCAGAAATCCAGAAGAACGAGTTTCCCTTCGTATTGTTTCAGGGATATCTTCTTTCCATTGATGTCCTTCGCCTCAAAGGGGATGGCCTGATCGCCCTTCTCCACCGCCAAACCCGACGCAGAAATCCCCAGCAGCCAGACCGCAACCAGAATGCCGGCGACCATCGCTCCCCATTGAAATTGCTTTCCTTTTTGAGACATATCATTCTCCTGTTTTTTCATGTTCCACACATTTGATTGATATTTTAGTAAAATGAATTTTCCTGCAAAGGCAATATCACGGGAGCGGTGGCATCTTGCCCCCGGTCTTGTCCCCGGAAGCATTGCCTCCCGAAACGAAACGGGATACCGTTCGCATGTCATGAACAGCAGAGAAACCGTGCGAGTATTGGGGATCGATCCGGGTGTGCGCGCCGTTGGATATGGTGTGATCGACGCACAGGGGCGGGATGCCAGGCTGGTGGCAGCCGGGACCATCGAGACGGATTCGAACGATTCCTTTCCCCAACGGCTTCTGACCATCCATCGTGGAATTGAAGAGGTCATTGCGAAGTACAAGCCCCACCGTATGGCCTGTGAGAAACTGGTTTATCACCGGAACGTTTCAATTGCTCTCGCACTGGGCCAGGCACGGGGGGCGGCGATTGTGGCAGGAGCACAGGCGGATTTGCCGATGGATGAATTCAGCCCGACCGAAATCAAGAACGCCGTTGTCGGAAAAGGGCGTGCCGGCAAGAGCCAGGTCCAGAAGATGGTGCAGCTGCTGCTCGGACTTCCCGAACCGCCCGAATCGGAACACGCGGCGGACGCGCTAGCGGCCGCGCTGACTTATGTACACAGCCGAATCATGAAAGAAATCTGGTCGCGAGGAAGACGATGATCGCATTTCTCAACGGAGTACTGCGTGAAAAAAGCCAGGATCGCGCCGTCATCGACGTGGGGGGTGTAGGGTTCGAAATCGCCATCCCCTATTCGACATTCGGGAAACTGCCCTCCGTGGGGGAAAAGGCCTTAGTGTATACGGTGCTGGTGTTTCGCGAGGATGATGTCCGCCTGTTCGGATTCGCCACTCCCCAGGAAAAGGAATTATTCCAGACTCTCACGCAAGTGCCGGGGATCGGATTCAGAACACCTTTGGATATTCTCTCCACGTTTTCCCCAGAGGCATTCGCAGCGGTCATCCAGGCCGGGGATCAACGTGGCTTGTGCCGTGTACCGGGCATCGGAAAAAAACGAGCGGAACGCCTGATTTTCGATTTAAAAGACAAGGAATCGCTGTTGGCGCTGGGAAGAACAGCCGTCCGCCGGGAACCGACAGAAGGTCCCGCACCGATGTCCGGCGAAGCGTTCGAGGAAGCGGTACAGGCATTGATGGCACTCGGCTGCAAACCCTCGGTGGCCCATCGCGCGGTTAGTGAAGCCGTGGAGATCGTTGGCAAAGACAGCCCCGTCGAACCTCTCATCAAAGAAGCACTCAAGCATCGCTGAATGGAGAGTTTGACCGTTTTCCGGTTGTCCCTTTTGTCCCCTTTCATCCACTCACAAATCCGCTGGAATCCCAATTTCCGGCAATCCCCGATACCGTTCCTGGTAATCCAGCCCATAGCCCACCACAAACTCCCGTGGGATCACGAATCCCAGGAAATCCGGTTTCGGCATCGGTGAAGATTCATATCCCTCTTTTGCCAGCAGGACACAGATTCGGAGAGACGCTGGTTTCATTTCCAGAAAATGCCTTTGTGCATATTCCAGGCTCTGACCCGTATCCAGAATGTCCTCTACAAGAAGCACGTGTTGTCCGCGAAGATCCGGTACAGGCAATGCGTAGAAGTCCGGCTTTCCCTGCGGAACTGTTGCGTCGCGATAGCTGGACAACTGCAAGAAGTAAAACTCCGTGCTCGGCGGCAACTGCCGAACCAGATCGGACATGAAAATCACGGACCCTTTCAGAATGGAAATCAGAATCAACCGCGTGTCGCCATACAACGAAAGGATTTCGCGGGCCAGTTCGCTCACTCTCTGTCGGATCTGTTCTTGACTCAACACGACCTGTCTCAGGAAATCATTCATATCAGGAACCGCTTTCGAGTTCGTTCAGTTGCTGTCGCTGTGCAACAAGATCCAGGACCTCCCGAATCTGCGGCTGGTCCGGTTTGATGCCGAGGGAGGTTCGGAGTTCCGTTTCGGCCAATGAGAACTGCCCTTTCCGTGCATACAACGCCGCCAGGAAATTATGCAGAGCAGGCGACTGCTCCGGAAGCGGTTTCTGTTTCTGTTGCTGCGCGACCAGGGCAAGAACTCGGATCGCCAGGTCTTCCTTTGATCTCTCCACGAGAACCTTTGCATACTCCAGCACAATGGAGGGCGATCTATCGAATGAACTCATGGCGCTCCTCAACGTACGCTCTGCGGACTGCATGTCTCCCATCGCCTGATGTGCCCGCGCAAGAAGTCGCCAGGCGTCTTCGTCTTCGCGGTCCAGTTTCGTCGCTTCCTCGGCATATAGAATACAGTCCTCCCATTCTTCCCGCTGCGCAGACAACCGAGCCATCGCAAGTTTCGCCCCCGGACTGTTCAGCGCTTCTTCGGGCAGTTCGGAGAGAATTCGATCCAAATTTGTCAGATCCGTCATCCTGCGAATCACCCGGAAAAACGACTCCACTGCATCCCGGTTCCCCGGCTCGATTCGCAGTACCTCTCGAAATTCGTTCAGGACATCCGCATCCTCGGACCCGACATCAAACAAGAGATTCCCCCGGATCAAATGATATTCGGCGGTCCGGCGCAGCTTGGAACCGCACCGCTCCATCATCTCATCGACATCGGCCACCTCACCGTAAACCAGAAAAATCCGGGCAATCAGAAAAATGAGGGGATCGTTCTCATCCACCAGGGGGATCGCTTCTCGAAGAACCTGCAGCCCTTTCTCCATGTCGTTCGTTTCCAGGTAGGCGTGCCCCAGGTTCACGATCACCACCGGCGACACTCGGGTGGAATCCATCAGAGGCTGCAAAAGTCGGATGGCCTCATCGGGGTGACCGTTTTCAAGCGCGACAACCGCCTGTCCGTTCGTCTCCCGGAGATTCTTGTCCTCACACCCCACCAGCAGAAACAAGGCTGCCGATACGGCCAAAACTCGAATTCCCGTCTTTTTCAGATCCATTGTGGCTCTTCCAGGATGATTCTTCGGTCCACATGGGCAAAATGCCGTTTTCAGTATACCATAGATCGTGCTTCAATTTCATTCGGATACCGACCGTCGGATGCCGGTATCTCGAAAAAAAGTGGTGGACTCGGTAACCTCGCCTGGCAGCCGGGATCCCGCCCAAGGTGAACGAGCATGGCCGGCTTTCGTTCCTGGGACCGTGAATCCCATACTCATGCGCGCGATGCAGAACACGATCGCCAACAGGAAGAATTCATCGCGCGTAAGAGCTATGAAATCTACCAGAAAGTCTCCAGGCAGGCCGAGCAGGAAACCGAAACGCTGCTCAGCCCTATCGCTTCCCTCCGCACAGGGAAGTTGGAGGATCCCGGGGACATCGAACGCCTCAACGAGGCGCTCGCCAAAGCCACCTCCCATTTGCGCTCCAAGCAGCGTATTCAACAGCTGCTCCAGGACGGGGTTTCCGATGAAGCGATGCGCAACTCATCGAAGATGCTCCTGGAATTCAACTCCATGATCGTGGGGTATCAGAATCGCCTGGACGATTTCAAAAACAAAATTCCGGAGATCATTCAGTCATTGGAACAGGAGCGAAAGCGCAAGGGAATTCCCGGTGTCGCATTGCTCAAAATTAACTCGAAGATCAGCCAGCTTCAACAACTCGTTCCGGATTTGCAGGAGAAGATCGCCCAGGCCCAAGCCGACCGAGATCGCCTTCTGAACGATTTCTCGGAAGCGGTTCGGGAAGCTGCCATTTTTCGAATCAAACTTTCCCGGTTGCTCGATTCACTCGATCTGGCACTTCGTGAAAGCCGCACCCAGAGTGTCCTGATCTGCTCCTGTTGCGTTCAAATGGCCCTGGCGTTGCACAAACAGCCCTTTGAATTCAATCTCGACCAGGCAGGCCAAACCTACACCCTGTCAGAAGCACAAACCGTGAGAGAAGATACGGAACGCAACGAATGGGATGGAGTGCGCCGTGTCCGGGAAGCTCAGAAACGCCTGAAAATCATGGATCGCATCCTCTCCGAAAAGCCCGAATCGGTGGGAAAAGGCGATGACGCCGTTTTTCTGTGATTCGGTCACTTCTCCTGGAGAATCCAATCCTCATTCAGGCGGACATGCTTAATGGTTTTCCGTTGGTAGGTGTAGGTCACATGAATCGCCCCATCCTGCGCCTCCGTCAGGCTGGGGTAGGAATAGGCACCGCCTTCCGTCTCCAGGTCCCGAAAATTCAGCCAGGTCTTTCCATCGTCTTTTGAAAGAGCCAGGGTAAGCGGGCATCGTTCCACCGTGCTGTTGTTGAATGCCAGCACCACGTCTCCGGTCTTGAGCCGCAACAGGTCCACGGCGGCATCCGGATTGGGGAGAGAAACGGTAACCGGCCGGGTCCAGGTGCGCCCCTGATCGAACGATTCCGATTGCCAGATCCGACGGGTTTCTGGCCCACCCGCCCGCATGAAACAGAGAAGACTCTTATCGGTTCGCTGGATCACAGTCGGTTCGATATTTCCCCAGTGAAATCCGCCGCCGCAGTCGATCCGCTGGCCCGTTGTCCAGACCGGTTTACCTTCTTCCGCAATCAGGAACAGCGAAGACCAATCCCGTTCGTCATGGGCGGGAAGCAGGATATCGCCGTTTTCCAGTTGGATCGGCTTGGAGCGGGTTAAGTATCCCCACTCTTCAGTGAGTGTCCGTGGAAAACTCCAGGTTCGTCCGTCATCCGACGATGTCCGATAGTGAATTTTACAGCTTGTCCAGCCGGTACCCTGGCGGGTGCGACCTTCCCCGCTGCCGTACATGACATTGTAGAACAGCCACACCGTCTGATCGCGATCCACAAACAGGACCGGATTTCCGTCGGACCGAATGGGATCGTCGGTCAGTAGGAACGGCGTAGACCACTGTCGATCTTTCGGGGAACGACGAATCCCCAGAATGGCCACATCGGAGGCTTTTTCTCGTGCTCCGGCGTACCAGGCCGCCAGAAGATCCCCGCTGGGAAGCATGGTGATCGTGGACCCGTGCGACTCCGGGTACCGTTCGTTCGCCTCGAAAAGGAAATCCGCCTCGTACAATGGGGCCGCCCATACAGCCGGACAGAGCGCAACCAACACAGCCAAGCTGGGCATCCACTTCATCAACCATTCACGGGATATCTTCATCATGGAAGAACGGGGGCATTCCTTTCAAACGATGGGCAATCAGGCTCGTGCGGTCAGGCCCAACTTCTTGAATTGGGCCTTGTCAACGCCGCAGACCGGACACACCCAATCATCAGGCAGTTCTTCAAAATCGGTTCCCCCCGGAATGCCGGATTCCGAATCCCCGGTGTCCGGGTCGTATACATAACCACAAACGCTGCATAAATAGTTGTTCATCGACGAGATCCCTCCGACGCGCCCTTCTTTCCAGCCACCGAGGACGGCGATCCTGGATACGGGCGCAATCCGCAGTAGTCTATCCGTTGCACAATTCGCGTCAATAGGTCAAGTGGTTTTTCAGCGCCGATCTTCCTTGATTCAATGCGAACTTGTGTTATAGTAAGAGTTTGCAATATCTGGATAAATGAAATACGGATCAGTTCAGAGTCATGAAACAGACCTATCAACCAAGTGTAATCAAGAAAAAAAGAACTCACGGATTTCGGGCGCGGATGAGCACCCAGGGAGGCCGTGAGGTAATCCGCCGCAGACGCAAGAGAGGGCGATATCGCCTCTCCGTGTGATCCGCATGGGCGGATCCGGCTGCAAAGCGGTTTCATGAAAAAGAATAACAAAAGCGACGTCGCCACGATTTTTGATGACGCTGGTGTTGGATGTCGGAGGTGGGATGGCCATTGGCGGGTCTGCGGCAGCTCCGTTCTCCAAGGAGCCTCTATCCCATCCTCGGACCGAATCGGAACCCGGTAATCTCAGATGACCGAACCGGTGAAATCCACACAGACTCGGCAGACTTTCCGGCGGCATGAACGATTGCGTGGGCGACGTGATTTTGAACGATTGCGGGCTGGACGGAGAATTCAAGGGGCCGTTTTGGCGATACGGTGTATGCCAAGCCCCGCTTCTGTTTCCCGTCTCGGAGTCCAGGTCGGAAGAAAGGTCGGATCGGCAGTAGAACGAAACAGAGTAAAGAGACGACTGAGGGAACAATTTCGGCAACTGAAACGCCGGATCAAAGAACCGACGGATATTCTGGTGTGGGCTTTTCCTGAGAGTGCAACGGCTTCCTCGGCTTTGATTCGAAAAGAACTGGAGTCCGTACTGTCCCGAGCGGACTTGCTCACCTCCCCGGTCAATCCAGTAGACCAGCCGGTCCCGTTACCTGCATGACAAGTGGAATGCGAGCAATTGTTTTGATGTGCCTGCGGGTGTACAGACAGGTTGTGTCTCCCTGTCTGCCACCGCTCTGCCGCTTCCACCCGACCTGTTCCGTGTACGCGCATGAGGTCATCGAGCATTTCGGCCTCCGGCGCGGTCTCCGTCTTGCATTCGCTCGGATTCTGCGATGCCATCCGTGGCATCCCGGAGGCATTGACCTGCCGCCTGAGCGATAGGAAGCCTGCACGGTGTGAGACAAGGCGGAATGGAAAAACGAATGGTGTTGGCCATCGTTCTCTCGATGGCTCTGATTTTCATATTCAGCTGGCGCAATAGCGAGCGCCTGCGGGACGCTCAGCATCGACGCGCGGCTCGATCCGTTGCCGAACAGACCCAGGCGACTCCTTCTGCCGCCACAACCACACCATCCATCACCGAAGCACCACCGGACATCGAGCCGACACCGCAGGATTCCACGCCGACTCCCCCTGACACCCATCCCTGGAGCCTTTTGACGCTGACCGCGCAACAAACCGCTCCGGCCACATGCGTCGTCACCAGCGACCTGTGGCACGTCGTTTTTACCAATCAGGGAGCCGTCCCGGTTTCCTGGCGGTTGCTGAAGTACCAGGAGGTTTTTTCGGATCCGCGCTACCTGGCGCTTCGCGCCTCCAAACCGATTCCTCCTGCTGTCTCCGCCCGGCTTGATATCGACTATGTTCTGGAGGCCTTTCTTCCGCTCGCCGACCTGCATCTGGACCGGCAAGAACTGGAAATGTATCACGAAATGGAACCGTTCCTGCGCAAGGACGCGGTGCTCAATGAGGACGACCGGCTGTTCTGCGCGGATGAACTGGTGCCGGGCGATTTGCTGTATCCCGCCTCTCCCATGCTTTGCCGCTGGGGTAACGACACCTGGGATACCTCGGTGACGTACACAGGGCCACAAGGCATCCTCCGAGTGGACGACCAGCCCGTCGAGGTGGTTTACACCGCCGAACAGGGCAATCTGCGCATCTCCAAGATCTATCGATTCACCCCAGGCGAATACCGGGTGGACTTCTCAATCCGAATTGAAAACACCGGGGATGCTCCTCTCCAATGGGGCAAAGAAAGTCAATATGGCCTGACCTGGCAGGGAGGAATTGCACGTCCCTCCACCCAGCAGCAACGCCTGAATTCGGTCCATGTGGCCAGCACGGATGGCGACATGGAAAGCTATCCGCAAATGCCGCGCAAAACCCTTCACTACGCTTCCATCGCCAAAACAGCCATAGAAGAAAGCAACGTACCCATGCCAGTCGATGGATTTGAGACGTTGTGGATGAACCGTCTTCCCAAAAGCGGCGTTCGGTGGATTGGAATCGACACCAAGTACTTTCTCGGCGCAATTCGTCCCCAAATGCCGGTCGGAGTTGCCCTGGTCGGGCTATCGAGAATTCCAGGCGATCCTGCGGATCACATCCGACCTGCCATGGGAATGGAGATCGCGCTCGATGACTTGAATCCGGGACAGATACGTGAAGACCTCTTCGATCTGTATGTCGGTCCGAAAGAAGGTCCCCGCCTGACCGCTGTCGATGAAACTCTGGAAGACCTGGTCGAGAATTACTGGTTGTCCTCCGTGGTCTCGCCGATCGCGAAATTGCTCTTGCACCTGCTTCAGTTTTTTTATCGGATCATCCCGAATTACGGTGTCGGGATTATCCTGCTGACCTTTCTGGTGCGCCTTCTGATGTATCCCCTGTATCACAAGCAGATGGCTTCCATGAAGAAAATGCAGCAGCTGCAGCCCCAAGTTGCCGCTCTCAAGGAACGATATAAGGACAATCCCCAGGAGCTTCAGCGCAAGACCATGGAGTTCTACCGGGAGCACAAGGTCAATCCCATGGCAGGCTGCCTGACCATGCTCCCCACCCTGCCGATCTTCATCGCCCTGTGGGGTACATTCAACCAGGCCATCGAGCTGCGGGGCGCCCCGTTCTTCTGGTGGATTCAAGACCTGTCCCAGCCGGACCAGGCCTTTTTCTTGCCTCTGGCGGGATACATTATCCCAATCAATATTCTGCCCATCATGTATTGCGTTCTCATGTTGTGGAGTCAAGCACGTCAGAAAATCGAAGCGCCGAATGCCGCTATGATGAAGATCCTTCCGATCATGTTCGTCTTTTTCTTCTGGTCGATTGCATCGGGAGTGATTCTCTATTTCGTGGTCAGCATGACCATGGATACGTGTCAGCGAATTCTCATGGATCGGTTCGGAGAGAAAGAGACGGCGACGCGGGTATCGGAGGTCCCGGCGCTCGAACGGGTCCGCGCATCCGGCGGACGAAGCCAGTCTCGGAGGAAACAACGGTAATGGAAGAGACAACCGGAATAGGAAGAACCATTGAAGAGGCCATCGAACAGGGCCTGCGCTCTCTGGGCGCTCAACGGGATGAAGTCGAGGTCGAACCGCTGGACACCGGCAGGCGGGGATTTCTCGGCATATTCGGACGAAGGAATGCAAGGGTTCGTGTCCTGATTCGTCAGGACGACCGGATCCGCACACGCATTCTGATGCGGAATATCCTTCGACACCTTGGCGTGGAAATCATGCCGGATGTTCAGGAAGATCGCGATGAAATCATTGTCTCACTTGGCGATGATGCCTCGGTCCTGATCGGTCATCATGGCCAGACTCTCGATGCCCTGCAGTATCTCGCCTCCCGGATCATCAACAACGACCGGGAGAAATGGAAGAAAATTGTTATTGACATCAACAATTACCGCGACAAGCGGGAGGACAATCTGCACAGCCTCTCGGAACAACTGGCCAACCAGGCCATCGCGGAAGGCCGCGACCAGCGAACCGATCCACTCAGCGCCCCCGAGCGCCGGATTATTCACATGGCGCTTCGGGATCACCCCAAGGTCACCACGTTCAGTGTGGGTGAGGGAAGTTATCGCCGCGTGATTGTCGCACTTCGGGAAGGGATTGCGGAACGACGGGACCGTCCGGGACGCGAATCCCGGCCGCCGCGTGAGTCACAGCGCGGACGAGATCGACGAGAGGGCGGTTCGGGTAACAGCGGCGGCGGACGTGGGGGTGGGGGTGGAGGCGGACGCGGCGGTGGTGGACGCAATGACGGTGGTGGACGCAATGGCGGTGGTGGACGCGATGGCGGCGGGCGTAGTGGCGGAGGCGGCGGAGGCGGAGGCGGCGGAGGCGGCGGAGGCGGCGGACAGGGTCCGCGTTCCGGTAGCAACCGACAACGATTCCCACGCAGAGGGCGCGGAGGCGGCGGACGACGACCGAATCCCTCGGGCGAGGCGAAACGCGAACAGGCCTGAACACCGCAGCGCTGACATTATGCCCTGTGTTATGGGACGCGCTTCCGTGATATACTGCAGACCTGTTAAAGGGGAGCGGGGCATCCTGCCCCCGAAGGTAACCGGTCATGAGGCGGTTAACGATGACAAGACCCCGATTCCGGCGATTGATCTCCACAGGTGTCTATCTCTTGCTGCTGCTCGGCCAACCGACGTGGGCGGCGGACGGCAGCACGGAGGATCCCCGATTCGAAATCAATCGCCGGGAATATGACATCGGCCAGAAGAATTTCAACCGGATCGTCCACTGCATCCGGGAGCGCTATGAAAGCGAGCAGGTCGATTTCAAGAAGGTTTTTGCACAAGCACTCTACTCCACCGAACAGGTTGTCCGTGAGGTCGAGGGAGCCGGTGCGGTCGTTGTCATGGCCACATCCGAGCCTCCTTATACTCTTCAGGAATTGGAATACGTTCAGCACCTCGGGAATCTGATTGCCGGACGAATCCGAATCGGTTCCGCAACGGTGGCCAGTATAACCCAGCTGTGGAATGCCTCATTGACCTCCATGGTCAATGCCCTGGATGATCCCTATTCACAATATCTTCCCCCTCAGAACTACGGCGATCTCCAGCAATTCCTGTCCGGGGAAGGCAATCCGGAAAACCGATTTTTCGGCGTCGGCATTCGGATCGAATGGGATGTCACAAACAATGCAGGATTGTTTGTTCGTTATCCCATTCCGGGAACCCCGGCGGCTATCAGCGGAATCAAGACCGGCGATATCATCGTTGCCGTGGACGGGATTCCGCTCAGCGCCACCGGAACCCGTGACGAAAATCTCAACGCGGCGGTCGATCGAATCAAAGGCCCTGAAGGAACCAAGGTCAAACTGACCGTGATCCGTCCCGGCTCCGGACCGTTCCCACTCCATTTCGAACTGGCACGGGAACCCATCCGCGCCGATCAGTTAATCTGGTCCGAAATCCTGGGGGCGGATACCGGCCATCTCACCCTGTTCAGCTTCTATCAACACTGCTCCGAGGATGTGGAGAAAACCCTCCTGAAACTCCGGCAGCAGGGAATGAAGAAACTGATCCTCGATCTCCGCTCCGATCCCGGAGGATTCCTGGATGAAGCCGTCAAGATCGCGGATATCTTTCTCCCGCAGGGAACGTTGATCACCTACACCCAGGGCAGGACCGAAGACACACGCAAGGACTTCTTCGATCAGCGGACCGGCGATGAGAATTTCACGCAGATCCCGATTGTGATTCTCGTGGACGCCCGTTCTGCCAGTGCTTCCGAAGTGGTTACCGGAGCGCTGAAAGACCAGGGACGTGCCCAGGTGGTTGGCGAGAAGACATTCGGAAAAGGCTCGGTTCAGGAGTTGTTCCCGCTGGAGGGGGATGCCGGGCTGCGCCTCACGGTTGCCAAGTACTACACCCCCAACGGAAGGTGCATTCACAACCAGGGAATCGAGCCGGATGTCGTTGTGGAATACGAACCGCCTCAAATCGCCGTGCCTGACGAGAATTCAGACTCCGGCAAGAATGCCAATCCGAAACCTGTCACCACGTCAAGCCTGTTGGAAAAACAACTCATCAGCGACAATCAACTCCGCGCTGCATACCAGCTCCTTAACCGCAACGCCATTTCCACGAAATGAGGGCTTGAACGCGCTTCCCTCACCGGCAAGATGCCGGTGCCCCCTCACCCCGACCCTCTCCCGCAGGGAGAGGAGGAAGTTCCGTAGATCATGTGGCCATGAAGGGGGCTGATTTTGTCGGACTGATCAACCCCACCCTGACCCTCCCCAGTCTTGGGGAGGGCAATTCCAAGCTTCTTGAGACAATCTCAGGAGCCATGCCCTCCTCGACCAGATGAACAGCACCTGTCATTTCATTTCCCCAGGCTGCTGGAAGGACGAGGGGTTGGAGTGGCTTTCAACGTGCGGAGACGCCAATCGACCTGCGCTGTGGCGCTCGACGGACTGATCTCTTCTCCCCGGATTCCACCAAAGAAATTCTTGTAAGAGGGTGTCTCCTCCTGGTCCTTGCCGATCACCACTGGGTCCCCGCCGATCAGAAATGCCTGGCTTATCGTATACGGGCCGTACAAAATTACTAATTGCAGCGCATCCGGCGAAATTCCCGGAACAATCAGAAACGCAATATGGGCTGTCTCCAACGGCTGCCGGGCACAGAGCACCGGAATCTCTGCCTGCCTGCCTTCCTGATTCGCCACGACCCACAGCCACTTTTCTTCGTCAAACTCGAATCCAACCACATATCTCCCCGGAGCCAAGGTGTACTTCTCCCCTTTCAGGGTGACATTCGTGCTCAGCCTTGCCAGACGCGGAGCCACGTGTTTCGCGTAGTACTCCTTGATCGGTTTCGCATCCTCGCTCACAGTCGAAGACTGAAGCAGCTCGAATATCTCCGGGTCCCACCGCATGGCCTCGTAAGTAACACCGATCTCCGCGCCTTTCGCAGTCTCCAGGGAGGTCTTCATCGTGGGAACCGGCTCATCTCCTTTCGGAGCCGCATAAATCGGAAGCGCCACAAGAATCGCCAACAACAATGTCACGCTGAGTCTCATGCACGTGTCTCCTGCCTTCTCTCTAAATCGCTTTCGTTTCTTCATCCCTTTCGTCTCCTCCACGCACTCCATCTGCTTGAATGTATAAAGACTTGCTTGTCCGGTCAACAAAAGATTCCTTTCGGTTCATCTTGCCGGATCTATCGAAGGTGGATATTCTGCGTTGACATCCGTGCCAATGAAGAGGGATATATGCAAATCAAGATGGCGAAACAAACCGGGTATTGCTGGGGAGTCGACCTGGCGATGGAAATGGTGGATAAGGCCTTGGCAGAGAGCGCTCCACCGGTCTATTCCCTGGGACCGATCATTCACAATCCGCTGACCATCCGGTCGCTGGAAGCGAAGGGACTCGGTGTTGCCGACTCGGTCGACTCGGTGGAATCGGGGACGGTTATTATCCGCACCCATGGCGTTCCCCCGGAGGTGGCCGAAAAAGCGGAAGCGAAGGGATTATCGGTCATTGACGCCACCTGCCCCTTCGTGAAACGCAGCCAGAAAAAGGCGAAATCCCTTGTGGATGAAGGATACAGCCTGATCGTGATCGGGGAATCCACGCATCCGGAAGTGATCGCCATTCTGGGTCACGCCGGAGGCGGTGATGTGGTCGGAACCGAGGAAGAAGTGGCGCAGCTGCCTCCGCGGCGACGCGTCGGAGTGGTTGTCCAGAGCACCCGGAATCCCGGTCCCACCAAACGGCTGATCGGGGAAATCTGCGAGAAGTTCTCCGAGGTGAAGGTGTTTATGTCGATCTGTAATGTCACCTATCATCGTCAACAGGAGGCGGAGGAACTCGCGAAGGAATGCGATGTCATGCTCGTGGTCGGCGGTCGCAACAGTGCCAACACCAAGAAACTGGCGATGGTCTGCGAGGAACAACATACCCAGACTTACCTGGTGGAAACGGCCGAGGAACTCGATCCCGCGTGGTTCGAGGGAGTGAAATCCGTGGGGGTAGTCACCGGCGCATCTACACCCCATGTCGTGGTGGATGAAGTGTACCGTCGCCTGATGACTCTTGCCACTGAATAATCTTCATCCTTCATTTCCCATCCAGAGTGCGGCGAACCGCACTCAGCAGGCTCCGCGCGTCGAAAGGCTTCTGCAACAGCAGAATCTCTTCTTTCAGGATCCCACGTGCGGTCAGTTCGGAGCCGGGATACCCCGACATCAGAAGGACTTTCACAGTCGGATGCTCTCGCGCCAGCATTTGTCCGAGATTCTGCCCGCTGATTCCGGGCATCACCACATCGCTTAGAACCAAGTCGATCTCACCCTTGTGGCTTTCGCACATCCGCAGGGCCTCCTCCGCGTTTCCCACGTCCAGAACGGTGTATCCGTATTTCCTCAAGATCAAAGAAACCGTGTCCCGGACCACTTGCTCATCCTCCACCAGGAGCACGGTCTCGGAACCGGACAGAGGGCGCGCAGGCTCGCGCTCCTCGGTCGGCAATTCCGGCTTGGCCGGCACTCGCGGCAGGTACACTCGGAAAGTCGTACCCTGCCCCGGTTCACTTTCAACTTCGATAAATCCCCCACTCTGTTCGACAATCCCCTGAACGGTCGGCAATCCCAACCCGGACCCCTTTCCCACTTCTTTTGTCGTAAAGAAAGGTTCAAAAAGGTGTTCCCGAACATCCGCCGACATGCCGCAACCCGTGTCACTGACCGTCAACATCACATACGGGCCGGGTGAGACACCAATATGCTCCTGGGCCTGATCGAGATCCAGATCCACGTTTCCGGTCTCGATCAGGAATCGTCCTCCCGATGGCATGGCATCCCGCGCGTTCACCGCCAGGTTCACGATCACCTGCTCGATCTGGCCGGGATCGGCATACACCTGGCCGAGATCCGGATCCGGGCGAATCTCCAGGCGGATATTTTCACCGATCAGTCGATGCAAAAGTTTTTCGGTATTGAGCACAAGCGTATTCAGATCCAAATTGGTCGGTTGGAGAACCTGTTTTCGTCCGAAGGCGAGGAGCTGTTTGGTCAGCGAGGCCGCACGTGCGCCTGCTTTCTTGATC
>JAKPYU010000676.1 GCA_029568995.1 Candidatus Omnitrophota bacterium
ACAATACAAGGAATTTTCAACACGCTTGTCGGATATCCTTCGCGTGTATATCCACGGGCGATGGAGCCTTGCGGCCATGGATCTGACTACTGAGGAAATCCTGATGAAATTGCGGGGACAGGGGATTCCATCGGGGATACAAGAGAATATTGCAGAGATCTTTTCCAGTTGCGATTTAATGAAGTATGCCCGGCAGGAAACGGATACGGACAATGCTGTTCGGCTGATCGACTTAGCCGTTCATGTGGTGGAGATAAGTCGAGAAATCATCCCCGACGTGGAGCCACGCGTCCCGGAACAGCCTGTCGTTGAAGCGACAGTGATGAGTCAACGGGGGGATGAGTCATGAGATTTGCGTATCCGTTGTACCTGTTATTGTTGCCGGTTCTGCCGATTCTCTGGTGGCGGATGCGCCATGGTGGGGCGGGTTCCGGCCCGATGATCTATTCGGATGTGCGGCGAATCAAGGAAGCGTTCGGTGTAGCCGACCGGCCGGTTGTGCCTTTTTCGCATCGTGTTCGGAGATGGCTGTATTCTCTGCGGCTGTTCATTCTGGCTCTCTTGATTCTCGCGCTGGCTCGACCGCAGGCGGAGATTGTTCTACGGGACGTGAAAACGGAAGGGGTAGACATTGTATTGGCGATTGATGTGTCTGGGAGTATGGAGATTATCGACCTGGACGCGAAGGGGAATCGGACCCGTCTTGAAGTCACGAAAGAAGTCGTTCAGGATTTTATTGCGGGGCGGACGACGGACCGGATCGGAATGCTGGTCTACGCCGCCCAGGCCTATACGCAATGCCCGCTCACGGTCGACTACGGTATTCTGAAGAATTTCCTTGACCAGGTACATATCAATATGGTAGATCCCAACCGGACAGCGATTGGGATGGCCCTGGCGAATTGTGTGAATCGAATTCGCGAGTCCGAGGCGAAAAGCAAAGTCATCATTCTTCTCTCGGACGGGGAGAACAACGCCGGTGAGATTGACCCGATCACAGCGGCGGAACTGGCGAAAGCGGTCGGAGTAAAAGTCTACGCCATCGGGATCGGCGGCTATGGAACGGGATACATCCGGCGGGAAATTCAAGGAGCGATAAACCACATTCCGCAACAAGTTTCCATGGATGAAGCCACATTGCGCCGAATTGCCGATACCACGGGTGGGAAATATTATCGGGCCACCGACCAGGTCTCTTTCAAGAAGATATTTGAGGAAATCGACTCACTGGAGAAAACGACAGTCGAATCGCGCGGACACAGGCGCTTTGATGAATTGTTTCTTTATCTGGCTGTTCCCGCGCTTTTTCTCTTGATGATAGAAATCGTTCTGACGAATACGCGATTCCGTAAATTGCCTTGAGGTAGAGATCGGAATGATCCTGGGAAACGAATCGGTTTTGAATGCGCTGGTATTGCTGCTTCCGCTGTTTCTGTTTCTGCGCTGGTCGTGGATCCGGCGTCGGAAAGCATTGGAACGGCTGGGGAATATCGAATTGTTGGAACGATTAACCGTGCATGTGAGCCGGGAAAAACAGCAAGCAAAACTGGCGATGATTTTCTTTGCGATTTTGTTTCTGATTCTGGCGATGGCCCGTCCACAATGGGGTATGAAGGAGACCGCGCTGGTGAGCAAGGGGCGGGATATCATCATTGCGTTGGACACGTCCGCTTCCATGCTGGCGGAGGATATCAAGCCGAATCGCATGGCGCGGGCAAAACATGAATTAGATTTGTTGATTGACCGTCTCCAGGGAGATCGGGTGGGCCTGATTGTGTTTGCCGGTGAGGCGTTTGTACAATGCCCCCTCACACCCGATTACAGCGCAGCGAAGATGTTCCTTTCGGAGGTCGATGTCGGCACAGTTCCAGTGCCTGGGACTTCGCTGGATCGCGCCATCGACATGGCGCGAGAGCGTTTCATAGAGACGGAGCGGCAATACAAGGTTCTTATTCTGCTGACGGATGGCGAGCAAACCACGGGTGACCCGATGCCTGCTGTTCAGAAGGCCGCCTCGGAAGGAATCCAGATTTATACGATTGGGATCGGTTCATTATCCGGTGTGCCGATTCCTATTCGGGACGAGAATGGGCAGTTAGTGGAATGGAAGAAGCAGAAGAGCGGGGAGTTGGTTCAATCGCGGCTTGATGAAGGAATGCTTCTCAAGATGTCTACCGAAACGGGGGGGAAATATTATCATGCCAGTGCGGATGAGTTCGAGCTACAGAAAATCTATGAAGATATCGAGCAGAATCGGGCCGAGAAAACGCAGCGTTCCCTGTTGACCGTGCAATATGAGGATCGTTTCCAGTGGTTTCTTCTGCCCGCGTTTGTGCTGTTGATGCTGGAGACGATCCTGTCGGATCGGAAGCGAACCCCTGTGCAAGAGGAGAAGGCAAAGTCATGAATTCCGCGCGGATCAGGTATCCTCGAATCTCTATGTTAGTGACGTTGTCCATGTCGGTGCTTTTCTTTGCTGGCTGGATAAACCCATATCGGGAGCGGGTGGAAGAGGGGAATCGGGAATTTCAGGCCGAGGAGTATGAAAAGGCACTGGGAATCTATGCGGATGCGGCGGCTGTGTTCGATCCCGAATCGCGAGAACTGCATTTCAACATCGGGGACAGCTGGTACAAACAAAAGGATTACCAGAAGGCTATTGAGGAATATAGCCGGGTATTCGGATCGAACAGTCCCTTGCTGGAGGCAAAAGCCCACTACAATATCGGTAACGCCTCCTTTGAGCAGGAGGACTATGCCGGGGCGATAGGGGCTTATGTGAGCTCGTTGAAACTGAATAACAAGGATGAGGATACGAAGTACAACCTGGAGGTGGCCCGGAAAAAGCTGAAAGAGCAGCTGGACAAGATGAAGAACCAGCAGGAGTCTCAGGATCAACAACAGCAACAGCAGCAACAACAATCGGAGCAGCAGCAACAGCAAGGGCAGGAGAACCAGGACAAGCAACAGGAACAGCAGCAACAGCAGGGAGAGGAAGAAAAGGACAAAGAGAAGAAGCCGCCTGAACAGAGCGAATCCAAGGAACAAGTACAAAACGAGAGCCCGGACCAACAACAGCAGAAGGAGGTGCAACTGTCGCAGGAGGAGGCGGAACGGTTACTGGACCGCTTGCAGGAGGATGAAGAACAGCAACGCCGTGAGATGTTGCGCCGTCCCAGCGGCGGATCGTACACGGTAGAGAAAGACTGGTAGACGATGAGAGAGCATGCCTGGCATGTCTGTTGGCTGATTTGGCTGTCTTTCCTGTTTGGGATTTCAGCGGGGAAGGCTACAGGTGCGCTTTCGGTGAATGTAAGCCTGGAGAAGACAACGGCGCATGTTGGGGAACAGGTCGGCATGAGCATCGAGATTACCTCTGACAAGGGAAATCCGCCGGTGCCGCAGGTCCCGCCGGTAGAGGGGTTGAGTTTCCACCTGTTGGGCGGCGGCGGAATTCAGCAGAGTTTTCAAATCGTCAACGGGCGAATGAGTGCCGAATACAGGCGGACCGTGAATTTCGTTGTGGTTGCGCAGCGGGAGGGAACGTTTACCATTGGCGGCGTTCGGGTTGAGGATGGCGGAGAGAATGCCACGGGGAATGCGGTCTCCTTGACGGTTGTGGCGGCAGGCGCGCCGCTGCCGAATCCGATGGCTAATCAGCCTCCTGGAGGACCGACGCAGGCTGTTTCGTCGGGAACCCTTCAGCTGATGGCGCAGCCTTCTAAAACACGCGCCTACGTGGGGGAAGCCGTTGTCATCCGATATTTCCTGGTTGGCCCTCAGCAGAAGATCGGCGAAGTGAATGGGATCGGGGATTTTGGAAATTTGACTACGGGTCTGTTCAAGCGGTGTGTGGTGGAAGAACTACCGATCAAGGAATACGCGATTCAGAGTCAGACCATGGGCGGTCGGCCGATGGGGGTTGTACTGCTCAAACATTTTGTGGCGTTCCCACTTTCCGCCGGAACGCTGAATATGGATCCCGCCACCATTGCGATCACAGTGGGCGGAATCCGCTCGCGGTTCTTCCCGCTCGGTCCTTCGCAGACGGTGAATGTGACGTCGCAGCCGTTTAACCTGGAAGTGATTCCGTTTCCGGAAGAGGGGCGTCCAGACATATTCGACGGCGCTGTCGGAGAGTTTAACCTAACGGCCACGGTGAACAAGCGGGAATTGCGGGAGGGCGACGCATTTACACTGCGTGTGGAACTCAGTGGAAAAGGAAATATCAAAAATTGTCCACCTCCGACATTGCCGGATCTTTCGCAGTTCGAGCAGTATGACAACACGAAGGAGGAGAACATCTCGGTTGTAGAGGATGGAGTCGCCGGGCGGATTGCGTACGAATATGTACTGGTTCCGAAATCGGCATCGAGTACGGAAATCGGTCCGATTCGATTTTCTTTTTTGAATCCGAAGGACACTCAATACCATACACTGGCCACAGAGCCGATTCATCTGCAGGTTTCCGCGCGCGGGGAAGGTGAAAGCGACCGGATATTGCTGGGAGCGGGAGCGGGAGCGAAACGGGAAATCATCCTCACCGGCGAGGATTTTCGACACATAGCCGTTGGAGTTCCGGGGGCGGAAGATGTTCGTTTGGATCTCTACCGGCAGCCGTTGTTTGTGTTGGTGGTCTTGCTCCCGTTTGGAATGCTGGGCGGAGCCATGATGTGGGCCTGGCATCGGCGTCGTTTGGAGACGGACCCGGATTATGCGCGAAACCGGAAGGCCCCCAGAATGGCTCGTCGAATGCTCTCGGAGGCCCGAAAAGCGGTCTCCAGCGGTGACGGGGACAAGACGTATGCGGCGCTCACGAAGGTCCTGGTGGATTACGTCGGTAACCGCTGGAATCTCCCGGCCACCGGAATGACGGCGCGCGACCTGGGGAGACAGATGCAGCAAAAAGGCGTGCCCGACGAATGCGTTCAGGACTTGATGATTACCCTGGAGGATTTCGAGGCTTGTCGGTTCGGCGGTGCGATGAACTCGAACCTTCGTTCCGACCTTCAACGGACCGAAGATCTGCTTGGAAAACTGATGGCGATCAAGGGGGAAACGGCATGATGAAACGTCTCCCGATCCTGTTATTCCTGGCGATTGAGCTTGTTCCTATTCGTGTGGGTGTGGCGGCCGATTTGCCGCAGGCGTACGACAGTTGCAGCGGGAACCGGGGCGCGATTTTCCGCCTGGCAAATTCCCTGTACGAACAGGGGCAGCTTGCCCAGGCCGAAGCGGGATATCAATTCCTGCTCGACATGGGCGTTCGGAACGGGTATCTCTACTACAACCTGGCGAATACGCGGTTTCGAAAAGGACAGCTCGGTCCGGCTATCCTGGAATACGAGCGCGCCCTGCAGTATCTGCCGCGTAACCGAGATATCCGTCACAACCTGGAATTCGTTCGGAATCTCATGGTGGATGAGGAACTGAAGCCGGTCCAGTACGGGGGTACGATGGGATTCATCATCAAGATGCATTCCCTGTTGAACCTGCGGGAAAACCTTCTGGGCTTGGCCTTGCTTTTATGGATGACGGCGATCTTGTATGCTTGGGGGGCACTGTGCCCGGACTCCGGGATGACGCGCCGGACGGGATGGCTCCGTGTGACCTTATTGGTCCTCTTGTTGTTCGGCGTTTTGAGTGCCGGAATCAAGATCTATCAAAACGAACGCCAGCATCGTGCCATCATTCTCGTCGCCGCGACCGAAGTGCGTACGGGACCGGGTGAGGATTATTCAGCGGCGTTTTCATTGCATGAAGGCACAGCCGTGAAAGTTGAATCGAAGCGCCCGGACTGGGTTCAAATTCGTCTTCCCAACGGATTCACCGGTTGGCTTCCAGGCAAGGACCTGGAAGTGATTTGATCTGCAATTGGAATGGATTTAGGAATCAAACGCTCGCAAGAGTGTGACAACACAGTGTTGTGTAAATGAATAGTCTTGATAATATCATCATTGCAGGTGAAACGCGGCAATCTTGCCGTTCGAACGTGCAAGATTGAGATCGCCACGTCGCCACCCTTCGCAGACTCCGGGCGGCTCCTCGCGATGACGGAGCCGAGCACGGACGAACAGGGACGAACACGGAGGAACACGGACGAACAGGGATGGTGGTGGAGTGAACCACGAAGGCACAAAGGAGACACGAAAGCACGAAGAGGAAGCCCCCCACCCGACAGGTCTGGAAGTGATTTGATCTGCAATTGGAATGGATTTAGGAATCAAACGCTCGCGAGAGTGTGACAACATAGATTCAATCATAAGGAATAGAACGGAGAGAAATGAATTATGGCAGCGAAGAAGTTGACATTTGAAGCGGAAGCGCGCAAGCAGTTGATGAGCGGCGTGGAGCAGCTCGCACGAGCGGTGAAAGCCACATTGGGGCCGAAGGGCAGGAATATTGCCCTGGGAAAGTCCTCCGGGACTCCCACGATCACCAAGGATGGAGTCACCGTCGCCAAGGAGATCGAACTGGAGAATCCGATTGAGAATATGGGCGCTCGACTGGTGAAAGAGGTTGCCTCCAAGACGAGCGATATTGCCGGGGATGGGACCACGACGGCCACGGTGATTGCGGAACACGTCTTTCGATCCGGCCTGAAAATGCTGTCTGCCGGGCACGATCCCATGGCGATCAAACGCGGCCTGGACAAGGCGGCCCAGACGGTCGCCGAGGCGTTGAATCATCTCTCGAAACGGGTCAAGGACCGTGAAGAGATCGCCAATGTCGCCTCGATCTCATCCAATAACGATCCCGAAATCGGGTCATTGATCGCGGACGCCATGGAGAAAGTCGGCCAGGACGGTGTGATTACCGTCGAAGACGGGAAAACCATCGAGACGACGCTCGAAGTGGTCGAAGGGATGCAGTTCGATAAAGGCTATCTTTCCCCGTATTTCGTTACGGAGAGTGGGACCATGCAGGCGATTCTGGAGAATTGCCTGATTCTGTTGCATGAAAAGAAGATCTCGAACCTGAACGATTTTCTGCCCCTGCTGGAGCGAGTCGCGCAGTCCGGCAGGCCGTTGCTTGTGATTGCGGAGGATGTCGAAGGAGAAGCCCTGGCCGCCCTGGTTGTGAACCGGATTCGTGGCGTGTTGCCCTGCTGCGCGGTGAAAGCACCGGGATTCGGAGATCGGCGCAAGGCCATGCTTCAGGACATTGCCATTCTTACCGGCGGGCAGGTGGTCTCGGAGGATCTCGGCTTGCGCTTGGAAGGGATTACGCTTCGCGACCTGGGTACGGTGAAACGTGTGATCGTGGATTCCGATTCCACCACACTGATCGAGGGCGGTGGGAAAACCGCTGCCATCAAGGCGCGTGTGGATCAGCTTCGCACGATGATCCTGGAAACCACATCCGACTATGACCGCGAGAAATACCAGGAGCGACTGGCCAAGATGTCCGGCGGGATTGCGGTGATCAATGTGGGTGCGGCGACTGAATCCGAGATGAAAGAGAAGAAAGCCCGTGTTGAGGATGCGCTTCATGCAACCCGCGCTGCTGTGCTGGAAGGGATTGTTCCGGGCGGTGGTGTTGCGCTGCTTCGATGCCTGAAACAGGTGGAGGATCTGGAGCTGGAAGGCGATGAAAAGCTGGGGGCGGAGATCCTGATATCCGCGATTCAACAACCTGCCGAGATTATTGCGCGAAACGCGGGCGAACGCGGCGGGATGATCGTGGAACAGATCAAGAAAGCCAAAGGCAACATGGGATTTAATGCACTGACCTGTGAGATGGAAGACCTGGTGAAGGCCGGTGTGATTGATCCGACCATGGTGACGCGCACAGCGCTGCTGAATGCGGTCAGTATTGCCGGACTTTTGCTGACTACCGAGGCCGTTGTGACAGAGATTCCCCATAAGGAACCGCCTGTCCCCGCGCATGGGCCTCACGGCGGCGGAATGCCGGGGATGATGTAGGCAAGGCTTCTTTGTAAGAGGATGGATTGGTAGGGGCACGGCATGCCGTGCCCCTTTTCAGTTTTTCCCGAAAAGGATGAAGGATGAAGGATGAATTGAAAACAAAGAAAGGGACGAAGAAGGAATTGCGGATTGTGGGTTGAAGAGAATATGGACAGGGTGGACATTGTGGACGGGGTGGACATAATGCGGGGGATGGAGGGAGGTAGTGGTCACCGGCAAGATGCCGGTGCCACCCGAAAAGACCCCAGAGTTTTTGGTGGGCTGGCCAGCGGACGGGCTTGAGCCCACCCTACAACCAGGACGGAATTTATGCAGATTCGCCTCAAATCGAATTGGGTTTCGTATCTCATCCCTATCGGCTTATTACCGGTGTTTTGGTTCTTCCGTTCGTTCTATGGTGAGGGGGATGGGGATCAGATTGCACGGTTTATCGAGGCGGGCATCTGGTTCATCAAAACGGAGGTTCTCTCCCAGGCGATTCTTCAATTCGCCTACAAGATTTGTTCCCTCTGGAATTGGGACGGGATGTTGACCCTGAACCTGGTGTCCTCTATCGCCGGAGCCGCAATGGTTTTTTTCTTCATCCGGGCCGGAGAGGAAATGGGGGAGAATCGGTTCACCCTGCCGCTCGTGCTCTCGTCGGGATTTATTGTTCTGGCCTGTGGCCATACGGAGTATTATCCGCAGCTCCTGGCCGGGATGGCGGCGTGGAATTGGGCATCCATACGATACATACGCGGGCATGGGTCGCCATTTCTTCCTTCGCTGCTGTTTTCGCTGTGCGTGTGGTTTCACCAGGAAGCCGCCTTTGCCTTTCCCGCGCATTGTTTTCTGCTCGCGCTGCGAAAGGAAAAGGATCATTGGATCCCCTGGACTTTCGGACTTCTTCCGCTGGTTTTGCTTGCGATCATTCGGCTGGTTCCGCAGATTTCACCGCTTCGCCTGGAGGGGATGTCACACGGCTGGAATGTTGTTCCGCTGTGGTCCACGGAAGGGACGGAGAAGTTGTACTCCATGTTCCAGTGGGCGCATGTGCGGGACATTCTGTATGCGTGGGGGCGACGGTCGATTGTAGCCTGGCCGGTGATTGTGGTGGGCATTGTCATGCAGCGTTTCTCAGTGGCTCTTGCGCAGGTGGATGAAACCGGGCGGATTCGATGGTTCCTGGCCGTCCAGTGTGCCGGGTTCTGGTTGTTGTGCGTTTTCTGGCATCCCAATCTGGGGATCGAGGCAGATTGGGATTTGTTCGCGGTGGAGGCGATTCCTTCAACTCTTCTTGCGTTGACATTTGTTCCCGTCATTGTCTCCAAACGGGCGACTTACTATTGCCTGGTTTTTCTATTGTCATTTTCCGCATTGGAAACCTGGACGCGGATTTATGATCGGGCACAGCCGGAAGCGCGCGGTCGGGGAAGAGTCACGATTGAAGTAGAGGGTTCCGAGGATCTATTGATCGTTCTGGACGGGCATCAGAAGGGCAAGGTAATTCCTTCCGTCCCGCAGGGGAGGCATTATTTGAAGATGATTGATCCGATTGAGCGATGGTCGGTGGATTATGTGCTTGTGGTGGCTGGCGGTCATGAGACAAGGGTGGTCGTTCATCCGAGGGACCTGCGGTATAAGGCAAGGATGAAGGATGAAGGATGAAGGATGAAGGATGAAGGATGAAGGATGAAGGATGAAGGATGAAGGATGAAGGACCCCTTCTGTGCATTCCTGCGCCCCATCAATCCGCAATCCCCAATCCGCAATCCCCAATCCGCAATCGTCTGCGGGTTTGCGTTTTGGGGGGAGAATGCTTAACATAGCGACGTGTAACTCACCGGGGGCCGGCTCGATGTTTCCAGGACGCCATGTCATTGGTCTTAGGCATTGATTTAGGCACGACCAACTCGGTGGCCGCCATGGTCATCGACGGCCGCCCCGTTGTGATTCCCAATTCATTCGGCAAACGCATAACTCCGTCGGTGGTTTCCTTTGCCCGCGATGGGGAGATTCTTGTCGGCGAACCGGCCCGCAATCAGGCCGCGATCAACAGCACCCGAACGATATTTTCCATTAAGCGACGGATGGGGGCCTCGCACAAGGTGTGGATTGAAGGCACATCCTACCTTCCCCAGGAAATCTCCGCGATGATTTTGCGGAAGATTCGACGCGATGCCGAGGCGTACCTGAAACGGCAAGTCACACAGGCGGTCATTACAGTCCCCGCCTATTTCAACCACGCACAACGGCAGGCTACGCGAGAGGCCGGAACCATCGCGGGACTGGACGTGATCCGTATTATCAACGAACCGACCGCCGCTGCCCTTGCGTATGGCCTTCATGAGATTACGGAATCCAAAACAATTCTTGTCTACGATCTGGGCGGGGGAACCTTCGATGTCTCCCTGCTGGAAATCGGCGACGGGCTTTTTGAGGTTCTGGCGACCAGCGGAAACAATCGCCTTGGGGGCGATGATTTCGACCGTGTCCTGATGGAGGATGTCCGCGCCCGGTTCAAAACCCGGACGGGTGTGGATCTGTTCAACGATCCGTTTGCCTATGTCAAACTTCGCGAAGAAATCGAGAAGGCGAAAATCAGTCTCTCCCAGCTTCGCCAAGTCTCCATCAGCATCCCTTTCATCTCGGCCACCGACGATGGGCCTCTGCACCTGGAAGAGGAATTCACGCGAGTGCAATTCGAACAGATGATTGAGCCGCTGGTTACCTCCACGATCAATCCGATTCAACGGGTGTTGAGGGAAGGGAAGAAGGACCCGGAGGAGATCGACCAGGTTCTCATGGTGGGAGGGTCCACGCGAATTCCGCTTGTTCAGCGTGTGCTCCAGGAGACTGTGGGAATCCGCCCGGATATGGCGCCCAATCCCGATGAGCTAGTGGCGATCGGCGCCGCGCTTCAGGGTTCGATACTGGAAGGGGAACTGAAAGGTTCCGTTCTTATGGATGTGACGCCGTTTACGTTGGGAGTTGAAACGGAGGGCGGCGAGTTCGCCCCGATCATTCCTCGAAACAAGCCCATTCCCATCGGGAGAAGCCGGGTGTTTACGGCCCCCCCGAAAGAACGGGGTGCGGTCGAGATCCATGTCCTGCAAGGGGAATCCAACCGCGCGGACCAGAATACTTCGCTTGGGCGCTTTCACCTGGATCATATCGGATGTTCGGGAAAGGAATCCCAGGTTCGAGTAACGTTTTCCATTGATTCGGATGGGATCGTTCAGGTGAGTGCGGTCAACACCAACACGGGTTACCGGGAAGAATTGCTGATTTCGGGATTGCAGGCGCTCTCGCATTCCCAATTGGACGAGCTGACCGAATCCGCCCGGCGGCGCGAATTGGACGCCCGAAGGCGGGAGCGTGAAATGGACCGGCTGGTTCGGGAAGCGCAGGAGATGATCCGCCGGGCCAGAAACCTGCAGGAAAGTCTGGTAAAAAGCGAACAAAGCGTTATGCTGGAGAGCATTGAACTGCTCAACGAGGCCCTGTTGACCGGCGACCGGGATTCACTTAAGAACTGTATCTCGGACATGGGGTTCCTGCTGGAGCAGATGGAAGAAACGACGGAACCGGTGAATTGACAGTGACGAGAGGCGAGATCCCCGTTCTGGGAGCATGACAGTGACCGCTATCTTCGATCCGTATGTGATTCTGCAGGTCCGACGCAATGCAACCCGTGAGGAGATCAAACGCTCCTATCGCCGTCTTGTGGTTCGGTATCATCCCGATGTGTGCGGGGAACCGAATGCCGCCGATCAGTTCCGGCGTGTGGTGGCAGCCTACGAGATGATCGACGAAGAGAGGAAGTCCACGGTTCGTCCCACACGTACACGCCGCCGCTCCCAGGCTGCCGCTCGCCCGCGTCCCGCAGCATCCGCGCAACAGGCCCAATCCGCTCGGAAGCGATTCAGCATGAACCTGGGACGGAAGCTGGATCATCTCAGTATTCAGGAATTGATCGCGCGGTTCGAGGGATCGCACAACCGCTACGTGAAAGTTGCGGCGGCACAGGCATTGGGACGACGTCGGTGCCTGGCCGCCGTGCTGGCCTTATCGCGGGATGTGGCGTTCTGCACCGATAAGGAAGTGCTTCTGGCCATTATTGCCGCACTCGGCGAAAGCCGGATCTCGCGGGCTGCGTATACACTGGCTCCGCTTTTGGGGCATCGGGACTCGGATGTTGCCTCGGCGGCGGAACAGGCAATGCACGCGCTGAAGACCGAGGTCACTGTTCCCATCCTGGAACGTCTGCTGCGCACCGAGCCGCTGATTATCCGCGCCCGGATGGTGCGCGCGTTGAGGCGGATACTCAGCTTTGCGACCGCGTGATTTCGCGAGATTCCTCACATTCGTTCGGAATGACAATAAGGCTTTGTCATGCCGGTCAACCGCCACCTTGACCTCCCCCGACCTTCGGGGGAGGAATTTCATCGCCGTACGGCGGTCAGACTTTATCCGGGATTATGTACGGCTTGCGATACTTGCGTGTCAGTAGTTTGTCCGCTTCCGAGTCGCCGACGAATCGTTCTTTCTCGGGATCGAATACCAGTTGACGTTTGACCCGGTGCGCGATCAATCCCAAGTGACACAATGCCGCCGAATAGTGACCGTTTTCGATTTCCGCATTCAGGAGAGACCGGTCTCGTGTGCGGACCGCGTCAATAAGATTCTGAAACGGATTCCCGGTTGCCTGTTGTTTCGGACCGGGTTCCAGTTTTTCTCCCAGGAAGATCGCGTATCGGTCCGATCCCTCTGTCACTAGAATTCCTTCCGAGCCATAGAATATGGTGCCCACCTTGATGCCTGCTTCCTCGTTGGTGATCCACGGCCGCACCTCAAACACGAGCTCCTTGTTCGCATCGGGATATCGAAAGCAGGAGGTTGTGACATTCGGAATCTCTTTGTCGTCTTCCGGCCAGAGATATCGTCCGCCCGACGTGGTGATCTCTGTCGGCAGCTCGACTCCCAGCCCCCATCGGCAGATATCCATCTGATGAACGCCCTGGTTGCCGAGGTCGCCGTTGCCGTAATCCCAGTAGTAATGCCAGTTGTAATGAAATCGATTTTGCGTAAACGGCCGCTTGGGTGCCGGGCCAAGCCACATATCGTAATGGACTCCAGCGGGCACATCTTCCTCTTCCTTGTGGCCGATGGTGGGCCGCCAGCGGTAGCAGATCCCGCGCGCCATATAGACCTCGCCGATGGTCCCTTTTCGCAGATGCTCCACGGCCTCTTTCAGAGCCGGCGAGCTGCGCCCTTGAACCCCGTATTGCACCATCCGGTCGTATTTCCGCGATGCCTCGATCATCTTGCGGCCTTCCCAGACATTATGAGACGCTGGTTTTTCCACGTAGACATGTTTTCCCGCCTGGCAGGCCCAAACCGTGCCCAGCGCATGCCAGTGATGAGGGGTCGCGAAAGACACGACGTCGATGGACGGATCATCGAAAACCCTGCGCATGTCCCATTCCGTTTTCAATTTCCGTCCGAACGGCCCCTCATACTCTTTGACTCGATCCGCAAGCACACGCTCATCAATATCGCAGAATGTAACAACCTCCACATTCTCCAGGGCCTCAAAGCCTCGAATGTGGCTGCCGCCCTGTCCACGAATGCCGATACAGGCCACACGAATCCGTTCGTTGGCCCCTTTCCAGCGGGCTGTCGATCCCACCGGTGTCGCTGATTTGCATCCATTCCAGACAGCCATTCCCGTGGCCGCAACGGTTCCGTTCTTAAGGAAGTTCCTTCGGCTTGATTTTTCCATCCTATTCCTCTTTCTCGTCGCTGCAGATGAGCCAATCGGCTTCCCATGGTATCTGTTGCACTCCCGCATGAAAAGTCAGATTGGTGGGCCAGCCCGCAGACGGGCTTGAAGCCCACCCTACGACCGGAGATTCCTCACGTTCGTTCGGAATGACAAGAAGACAAAAGCGCCCGGAGATCGCAGGGATCGCCGGGCGCTTGAAGAACTTTCAAATCGATATCCGGTCAGACTTCGTCCGGAATCACGTATGGCTTGCGGTATTTACGTCTCAGCAGCTTGTTGGCCTCGCTGTCGCCGACGATTTGTTCCTTTTCAGGATCGAATACCAGCTGTCGCTTGACCCGGTGGGCGATCATTCCCAGGTGGCACAGCGCCGCCGAATAATGGCCCTGGAGGATATCGCCGTTCTGGTCTTCCCGTTTCCGGCTGCGAACCGCCTTGATGAAGTTGGCTTTGTGGTCGCCGCCCTCGTTGCGTTTTTTGCCGGATTCCCTTTTCTCGCCCATAAAGAATTCGTATTCGCCATACCCGCGAATGACCAACATGCCTTTTGAGCCATAGAAGAGATTTCCGACGCCGGTTCCTTCTTCCTGGTTAGTGATCCAGGGACGAACGTCGAATACAATCTGCTTGTTTTCCTTGGGATATCGGAAGCCGGAGATACTGACATTCGGGATTTCCTTGTCGTCATCGGTCCAGATATACATGCCCGCCATGGTGCAGATTTCGGTGGGCATTCCGACACCGAGACCCCACATGCACATGTCCATTTCGTGCACGCCCTGGTTGCCCAAGTCGCCGTTGCCGTAGTCCCAGCTATAATGCCAGTTGTAATGGAACCGGTTTTCCGTGAACGGGCGGAGGGGCGCGGGACCGAGCCACATATCGTAATGGACTCCGGCGGGTATGGGACTTTCATCCTTGTGGCCGATGGTGGGCCGATTGCGGTAGCACAGGCCGCGCGCCATGTAGACCTCGCCGATCTCGCCATCCCGCATTAACTGGACGGCCTCCTGGATTGCCGGGGAGCTGCGCAGTTGCACACCGTACTGGACGATTCGCTCATATTTCCGCGAGGCCTCGACCATCTTGCGTCCTTCCCAGACATTGTGAGAAGCCGGTTTTTCGACGTACACGTCTTTTCCGGCCTGGCAAGCCCAGATGGTTCCCAGCGCGTGCCAGTGGTTCGGGGTCGCGAACGAGACGGCGTCAATCGAGGGGTCCTCGAAGACCTTCCGCATGTCCCATTCCGTTTTGGGCTTTCGCTTGTAAGTCTCTTCGAAGGACTTCGCCCGCTCCATGAGGATGTTCTCGTCGATATCGCACAGCGTGACGACTTCGACATCGTCCAGCTCTTCAAATCCCTTGATATGGCCTCTTCCCTGGCCCCGGATTCCGATGCAGGCCATACGAATCCGTTCGTTGGCCCCTTTCCAGCGTCCGGTCGGCGCGACCATCTGGGATGTCGTTTTACAGGCTCCCAGAACAGCCATTCCCGCCGCCACACCGGCGCTGCTTTTCAGGAAATCGCGTCTCTTCTTTTCCATCTGTTACGATCCTCTCTACGCATAAATTGATCGTTTCCGAGCCGTTCTCTGGGACGGTCCCGGACTGTTCATCGTATCCTGCTCGCGCCGCGCTTGATAGGGAAACGGAAGTGACATATTGTTCCTATGGGAGGGCGAGGCTCCTGCCGAGCCGCGAACGACAAGGAAATCGGCTCGGCAGGAGCCTCGCCCTCCCGGAGATCGACCCACATAGCCTTAACTCAAGACATTGGTCTTAGCGGGGGTGTTGCCATGATGCCGCGAGTTCTTCTCTCGACCTTCTTTGCGCTTCTGCTTACCGCCCTGGTTCCACCTGTATCCGCCGATGAGTTCGATACCCTGCGCGATGCGCTCAAACGTGCCTGGGAGCCGTTTACGCACTAT
>JAKPYU010000679.1 GCA_029568995.1 Candidatus Omnitrophota bacterium
GGGATAGACAACCTTCATCCCGGCCGGAAAGTACCGGCTCATCTCTTCAAGTCTCTTCTTAACCCCATCGGCGGTATCCAGCGCGTTCGCTCCGGCGGCCTGCCGAATCGCCAGCGCAGAGGACGGTTTCCCGTTGCAGAAGGCCTCGATGTCATATTGCTCCGTTCCAAGCTCCGTTCGGCCCACATCTTTGATGCGAACAACGCTGCCGTCCGGGTTTGTGCGGATGGGGATATCGGCAAACTCTTCAGGGGTCTTGAGCAGGCTCTGCACAATAATGGCGGCGTTCAGCCGCTGGCCTTCCACGGCCGGTGAACCGCCAAACTGCCCCGCAGAAACTTCCACATTGTAAGCCTGGAGGGCCGCGATCACATCCTGGATCGTCATCTGGTAATCGGTCAATCTATCGGGATTGAGCCAGACCCGCATGGCATACTGGGTTCCAAATGTCTCCACCTCGCCCACACCCGGAACCCGCGAAAGTACCTTCTCCAGGTTCGACTGAGCATAGTCCCGCAGGTCATCTCCGTTCATACTGCCGTCTTCGGAGATCAGCCCCACGATTAACAGGTAGTTCCGGGTGGACTTGCTGACCATGACTCCTCCCCGTTGAACGACATCCGGCAAACTCGCCATGGCAAGTTGAAGCTTGTTTTGCACCTGTGCCCATGCAAGATCCGGATCGGTCCCCGGAGCAAAGGTCAGTTCAACACGGGATGAGCCGGACGAGTCGCTCGTCGCCGACAGGTACAGCATCTTGTCGAATCCGGTCATTTTCTGTTCGATGATCTGGGTAACACTGTTCTCGACCGTCTCCGCCGAAGCTCCCGGATAGAAGGAGGTGATCGCGATGGACGGAGGAGCAATAGGAGGATATTGCGAGATGGGCAATGTATAGATGGCCAGGCAGCCGACTACCATTAGAACAATCGCAATGACCCACGCGAAAACCGGTCGATCCAGAAAAAACCTCGATAGCATGGCTCGTCTCCCCTCAGTTCGATTCCGAAACCGGCTTGGTAGTGATTTCAGATGTTGCGTCGCCCGGCTGGTCGGCCTCAAAGGGAACCGCCTTCACAGCGGTGCGGGGGCGGACCATCTGCAAGCCTTCGACAATGACTCGATCCCCTGCCTGAAGACCGGAGGTAATCAGCCATCGGTTGCCGATAGCCCGGTCGATGGTGAGTTGACGTTGTTCGGTTTTGTCGTCCTGATCCACGATCATGGCGAGGGGAATTCCTTTGTTATTGCGCGAGACAGCCTGCTGCGGGATCAGGATGGCCTGTTCGTTGCTGCCTTCGATCAGCGCAGCCCGCACAAACATGCCGGGCAGAAGAATCCGATCGGGATTCGGGAAGATAATCCGAACAATTACGGAGCCGGTTGACTCGTCCACCGTAACATCCTGGAACTGCAGGGTTCCTTCATGGGCATAAGTGGAGCCATCCTCCAGAAGGAGCTGCGCCTTATTGATGTTCGCCTCCTCACGGGCGATTTGCCCTTCCTCCAGACGGCGCCGCAAACGCAGCAAATCCTTGGTCGATTGGGTCACATCGACATAGATCGGGTCCAGTTGTTGGATGGTGGTCAGGGCAAGGGGCTGATGGGCTGTCACCAGTGCCCCGACCGTCACCGTGGATATTCCGATGCGTCCGGAGATCGGCGCGGTGATTTTCGTATAGGCCAGGTTGATTCGGCCTGTTTCCAGGGCGGCTTCCGCTTGTTTGACAGCGGCCTCTGCCTGCGGAATCCCTTCCTCGTTGCGTCTCACCTGTGCCTCGGCGGACCGGAGCGCGGCTTCCGCCACTTCCGCTTCCGCCACAGCCCGATCCCGCTCGCTGAGCGGAACCGTGCCGTTCGCGGCAAGCGTCTCGAATCGGTGTCGGTTCTTCAGGGCGAGATCGAGTGTAGCCTGTTGCTGCTTGACATTGGCCGTGCCGGCATCCAGGGCCGCGCGCGCTTCTTTCACCGCTTTCTGTGCGCCCGCCAGGTTGGCCTCGGCATTGTGAACAGCCGCCTCAAACAGAGCCGGATCAATCTGATAGAGGATCTGGCCTTCCTCAACGTCGGAACCTTCCGTGAACAGGCGTTCCTGAATAATCCCATTTACCTGGGGCCGCACTTCGGCAACCAGGTAAGCCGAAATTCGCCCCGGCAGCTCCATGGTCAGGGTCACAGGCTCCGGCTGCACAACCACAAACGTGACTTCAGGCGGTGGAGCCTGCTCCTGCTCTTTGGATGCTCCTTCGCTACCGTCAAGGCCACCCTGAGTAACATAGTAGATCGCGCCCGCCACAATCACCAAAATGGCCAGAAAAGAGATAGTTTTCATTCCAGAGATATGCCTCGCATTTTCTCTTTGATCTTGCGATCCGAAGAAATTTGGTTTCTTGTTGATTTCCGCTTGGTCACGGCTTTGCTCCCCCCGGATTCCGGATTCAGAATCCCGTGCAGGACAATATCCAGAATGTCCTCGGTCTGCATCTCATGAGATTTTGTCGCACCGAGAAAGTAATTCGCGAACATCGTTCCGTACAGAAGATTCCCGATAACCTCATGCACCCGTTCCACAGAGATATCTCGAATCTGCCCTGCGGCAATCATCCGGCGAATCAGGTCCTTCCATCGACCGACATTGGCGTCCCGGTGCTCGAAGTAGGTCGGTTTGCTCCGGTCTTTGAACTCGGCGCGTTCCTGGATTATCAGCTCCACCAGGTAGGGATTGGCCTGAAAGAACTCCAGGTAGGCGCGAATGCCGCCTGCGATCTGTTCCAGGGGATCGGACAAATCCTTCACGGCGCCGTCCACATACGCGGTAAGGCATTGCATTCCACGGCGGACAGCGGCGAGAAACAGGGCGCGTTTGGTTGGGAAATACCGATACAGCGTTCCTTTGCCGACTTTCAACCGGTCGGCAACCACCTGCAAGTCCGTTCTCTGATACCCGCGCTCGGCAAAAATCGGGGTTGCCATGCTCAGGATTTCTTCACGACGGCGCGCCTTCAGGTCGGCGTTTTTTGCGATCATTGCCTTGCTCCGTGTGGTGGATCGGTGAAGGATGATTCTGCGAGAAAAAGTATACGGACTGACGAGTCCGTCCGCAAGGGAGACAGGAAGAAATACCCCCTCAATTACCGGAAACAGCAAGGTTACGGCGATACGGGGAGAGTCAATCGCCACACATCGTTCAACACAGGCCAGGAATTGCCTGCCACCATCCAGAGGCTGTCTTTGAAAATATAGCAGCTGGGTTCATGGCGGGGTGAAAAGCAGTTTTCTGAGATGAACTTCTGCCAGTGAATGCCGTCCTGGGTATACCAGATATCTCCCAGGTTCTGACTGTTCCGGTTGTCATAACCGCCGAGGATCCACATCCGATCTCGATACACCCTGGCAGGAAACCACATACGAGGTGTCCAGGGGGCCTGATCCAGGACCTTCTTCCATTCGATCCCGTCCGAGGAGCACCAGACATCGTTCAATGTTGTGAATTGCGGATATCCTTTTTCCGGAGGATCATTGGGCTGTTCGATACGCCCGCCCATCAGCCAGAGTTGGTCGTCAAAGACAACGATGGCCGACGCGACGCGGTCGCCATAAGGGGCATCCACCTGAGCGCATGTCCACTCTTTCCCATCGGTGGTGTACCAGACCTCTTTGCCGCAGCCGAGTTGCCACATCCGATCCTGGAAGACAACAACCTCATTGTATCCCGGCGTACCGAACGGTGTTTTCTCCAGGACACAGGTCCATTCCGCTCCATCGGTGGAACACCAGACGCTCCCTTTGATGGCCCACATCTTGCCGTCATAGACCGCCATTTCGCTGTATCCGTCATAAGGAGTGCATGCATTGACCAGCGTCCATGCGATGCCGTCAAAGGAGGACCAGAGGTCCCGCGTGAGGATGTTACCGTGGTAATAGGCGTTGCTGAGCCACATCTTGTCTTGATACACAATGTCCTCGGCGGTGTCTCTCGGACTGAACGGGGCCTTTTCGATCACCTGCACCCAGGAAGGGGTTGCAAAAGCAATTCGGTACGACGAGATTGCCCCAGGTTCGTCGGCGTATGCGGTTATACCGAGAGCAAGGCAAATGATGATGGTTTGGGACAAGGCAATCCTCATGGAAGACATCCTTTCTTGATAAGAGAATCCCTATTCTGTGCGTAACGGGATTCTAGGACACTTTGTTCGGGATTGCATCTGAACTCGGGAACATAAAAAAACCGCCTTGCCGGTATCCTCTCCGCCACCCCTCTCTTCCCCCATCCCGTCCACTTCTTCTCTTCAATCCCCAATCGCCCAACATTCCTTTCTTCATCCTTCATCCTTCATCCTTCATCCTTCATCCTTCATCCTTCATCCTTCATCCTTCATCCTTCATCCTTCATCCACAAGGGCGGGTCTCGGATGACAAATCAGTCAAACGGGGGTAGGCTGAATGATCTTTGTCTCCGGAGGTCTGGCAGATGCGTCACGTTGCGACACGGCACAAGCCGCTTATTCTTGGAATGTCCATTTTGGTTGTGTTGACAAATTTTGCCCTCGCGCATGAAGGTTCTGAAACATCGAAGAACCGGGCGATCATTCGTCCCTCGCTGGTTCATCTGGAACCGGGGCAGGAACAGCGATTCAAGGTCGCGATGAAAGCCACCCGAATGATGGCGGCGGAAGCGCCGCAGAGCGTCCGCTGGTCCGTAAACAATATCCCCGGCGGGAATGAGCAGTTCGGGACGATCAGCGAGGATGGGACCTACTGCGCGCCGGACAAAGCGCCGGTTCCGCATGAGATCCATATTTGCGCCGAGGTGGACGAAGCGGCGAATCCCCACTTGTGGGCAACGGTCCTCATGGGCGATCCGAAACCATCCTACAAAAAAGTCGGCGGCTGGACGGAACCGATTAAGGATTCCGAATACCTGGCCAATCCCCACGGCATCGGGCTGGATAAACAGGGGAACGTCTTAATCAGCGATCTCGGAAATAACCGCGTGATGCGATTCACAAAAGAGGGAAAATTCCTGGCTGAGATCGGCCTGAAATCCGGGCACTCTCCGGGGAAATTCACCCAACCGCGTGTTGTAGTCACGGATCACGATGGAAATATCTACGTGGCCGATCAGAAAAGCGACCGCCCCCGTATCCAGGTGTTCGATCCCAACGGTACTTTTCTTCGAATTTTCGCCGAAAAGGGAACCCGACCGGGGGATATTCTTCGCGCGCATGGAATGGGCTTCGATCCGCAGGGACATCTCTTTGTGACGGATGTCGATAATATGCGGGTGGGGGTCTACGATCCTTCCGGGGAGTTCCTGTACACGTTCGGCGAGGATGGTATGGGGCCAGGCAGATTCAATGCCCCACATGGATTGATCGTCGATCCGAACGGAGATGTATTTGTACAGAATTACTACGGTCCCTGTCAAAAATTGACCGGAAAAGGAGAATACCTCCTTGAATTTTCACATGGCGATCCACCCGACGGACCGATCTATTTTCACAGTATCGCGGGAGACCGCTGGGGAAATGTCTATGTAACCGTTCGCGGAAAGGAAGGCTATGACAATGCTCTGCAGATCGACGATGGGACCCGTGTCGGAATCATGAAATTCAACAACAACGGAGATTACATCACAAGCATCTGTCTTTCGGTAAAGGGCCACCGGGAAAGCTGGGCCGTGGTGGATGATGAAGGATGGATCTATACGCTCTACCAGGGAGTGGATAACATGGGCGTTGAAATCCTGGCACAGCAATAGGCTGACTTCGTGATACAGAAGCAAGCCAATGAGAACCGAATCCCGCCCCTCTGAGGATCAAACCGATGCAGGGGCGGGTCTGTGACCCACCTACCCAGGACAGAATTGTCCTCTCCCCCTGGAATCAATTCTCCATTACCGCCTCCACATCCCGGTGAAAACACCACTTCCAGAGTTCTTTCAACGCCGGACGTTTTCCCGTCATCAGAATCCCCACGCGGAAAATACGCGCGGCAGCAAGAATACCCAATACCGCAAAAACCACGGTAGTCAAAGCAATTGACAAGATCTCCCACCAGGGGATGGGCGCGGCGATCAGACGCATCGACATCGCCGCCGGAGTAATAAAAGGAATGTAACTCACCAGCCTGACCACCCACCAGTTCGGCTGGGTAATAAACACAAAGTTGAACATCATCGGGATAATAATGGGCAGCGTGATAATTCCCTGCAGCTGATGCGATTCCGTCTCATCCCCGACAATCGCGCCAATCGCCGCGAACACAGAGGCGAAAAAGAGATATCCCGTTGTCAGAAAAATCAGGAACTGCAAGAAGTACATCGGCGGAATGAATCCTGAGAGATCAATGTGTTTGCTCTGTAAAGCGATAGCTCCGATGCCGACCCAGCAGGCAAATTGAATCAGTCCCACAACATAAAATCCCAAGACCTTCCCGGCCAGCAGTTCCGTGGGGGACAGAGACGAGAGAAGAATCTCGACAACCCTGGATGTTTTTTCTTCGACCACACCGCGCAACAGGCGCTGGCTGGTTGTGAGAGTAAGAAAGAACATCATCATCAGGCAGACCATCGCCGGCGCAAATAATGTATTAAAATCCTTCTTCCGTTTTGGCGTATCCGTTCCTTCCGCAGCAGGAGCCTCGGTTACTTCAAATTCATTCCATTCAATCCCGCGTGTCAGGTAGCCAATTCGGGACGGGTCCAGGCCCTCCTTTTTCAAACGCTCCTGGCGGACGGCATCCTGCAATCCTCGTCGAAGGTCGAATGAAAAGGCCATGTCGAATCCGCGTGGGGTGTGCAGCTCGCAATTCCCGTCCTGAGCAATATCGCCATGAATCACCGCGAACGCATCCCATTGTCTCGTTCGGACATTTTCCATCCCTTTCGCTACGGATTCCTGTTCACCGGCATTTTCGTCTTGCATCGGTGTCAGTTCAAATACCCGCTTGCCGTTGGGGAGTTTCTGACCCGAAAAGGACGCATTCCAGGCTTCCACAATTCCCGGATCGGGCGTGTAGACAAGAACTCGAACGGGAGTCGTTCTTTCCTTTACCGAGCGGGTCATGACTTTTTCCGCCAACGGCATCAGGCTCAATGCCAGAACCAGCATGAGAAGAGGGAGAAACAGCATCAGGAGAAATCCCTTTGTGACAACAATCGTACGGATTTCTCTGCCCGCCACCAGGGCGATATTCCGAAAGCGAAAAGTCATCTCTTGTTTTCCTCGTTCTCTACCAGGTGAACAAAAATATCGTGCAGAGTCTGCTCCGCTTTTCTGACTCCGTAGAGATCCGTCTTGGCAGACAGATCTCTTAGAATTCCGGGGATAAACGAATCGTCTTCAATTTCCAGGTATAGAATGGACCCGTCTTTTTTTACGGAGAGTATTCCCGGCGCCGTTCCCGCCATCTCCGCGTCCCCCGAGTACTCCACAATCAGTTGATTTCTACCTTCCGACTTCTTGATCTCGTCGAGTACTCCCCAGCGGATCAGTTTTCCGCGATGAATCAGCGCGATACTCCTGCAGAGCCGTTCCGCGTCCTCCATGCGATGTGTCGAAATAATCACCGTCGCGCCTCGTTGTGCCTCTTCGGTAAGAATGTCCCTCATCTTGTCCGCACCGATGGGGTCCAGACCGGCAAACGGTTCGTCCAAAATCAAAATGTCCGGTTGATGAATCAGGGTGATCAGCAGCTGCACCCGTTGCTGGTTTCCCTTGGAGAGTTCCCCGATTTTCTTTTCCTCTTGTCCGGCCAGGCCGACTCGCTCCAATCCCCGGCGAATCATCTCCGGGAGACTCGGTTTCGGCACTCCCTTCATCCGGGCGCAATACTGAAGGAACTCCCCGACTTTCATCTTGGGATAGAGGCCGCGTTCATCCGGCAGGTATCCGATCCGTTCTTTGAGCCGCTTTCGTTCGCCCGACGCAATGCGGATCTGGCCTTCATCCGGGCCGAGGATGCCCACAAGAATCCGCATCAACGTGGTTTTCCCCGCGCCGTTCGGTCCCAGCAGACCGAAAATTTCGCCGCCGTTGAGAGAGAATGTCACGTGATCCAAAGCCACTGTGTCTTTGAATCTCTTCGTTACATTTTCGATTTGTATTGT
>JAKPYU010000698.1 GCA_029568995.1 Candidatus Omnitrophota bacterium
CTCTTTGTGTCGAGGACTATCTCGAACTGCGACCGGAGAACCGCAAGCGTATCGAAAAGCAGGTCAAAAAAGGGCGGCTGATTCTTGGTCCCTGGTGCAGTCTGCCGGAAGAATACATCGTCAACGGCGAATCCCTTGTCCGTAACATGCTGGTCGGCCATCGAGTCGCGCAGTCTCTCGGCAAAGTCAGCAAGCTCGGCTATACGCCGTTCTCCTACGGCCAGACCTCCCAAATGCCGCAGATTTACCATGGATTCGATATCGACACGATTATCTTTTATCGCGGGATCAACACGCCCCATTCGGAATTCATCATGGAAGGTGCGGACGGTTCGCGGCTGTACGGGTGCCGGTTCGGTGCGTTATCTCGATTCAGCTACTATTTTTATCTTTACCGGAATGTCGTGCAAAACATGACGCGGGATGAATGGTGGTACACCTGGAGCAAGGGAGCCGAACCGTTCCGTCTCTGCAGCGACCGCTATCCCAAAGGGCATTACTATGTGCTCGATCCCGGCAAGAAGTTGTGGCTTACCGAGAAGATCCCGCCCATGGTGAACAAACTCCTGGAGGATGAGAGCCACCATTTCACCACGCCGTACATTGCCTGTATGCAGGGATTCGATTCCTCCGAGCCGGACCCGCGCGAAATCGACCTGATCGAAGCTTGCAAGCCCCACCTGCCGGAAGGTGTGGAGATCTTCCAAAGCGGTTTGAGCGAATACATGGACCTGCTGAGGGAAGAAATCAAGAAGATGAAGAATCCCACGGTGATCCGGGGCGAAAGCCGCGATCCCGGCGCAACGGGGAAATGGACGCACCTGATGGGCGATGTGCTCTCCAGCCGATGCCGGATCAAACGCGCTAATCACGACGCCGAGACCCTGGTGCAGCGTTGGGCGGAGCCGTTTGCCTCTCTGGCTTGGGCGCTCGGTGCGGAATATCCCAAGTCCGCTGTGGAACGCGCCTGGAAATATATCTTCCAGAACCACCCGCACGACACCATCTGCGGCGCAGGCGGCGACCAGATGGAAAAGGATCTGCATTACCGTTTCGACCAGAGCAAACTGATTTCCTTCGGCCTGATGCGCCGTGGAATGCAGGAAATCCAGAAACACATCGACAATTCCGATCTCGACACCAAAGAGGCTGTGCTGACTGTGTTCAATCCGTCGCCCTATTCGCGCACGGAGGTTATCAGCGCCCTGGTGGATCTTCCCGATGGTTGCGGATATGAGGGATTCTCGATTCGTGATACCGATGGAACGGAGGTTGCCCGCCAGGATGTCTCACGGTTCCCGTGCGGAACCCTGGTTCGTAACTTGCAGGATATCAGCCTGGAACAGCGTGCCGAACGAGTACAACTCCACTTCGAGGCGAAGAATATCCCGGCGCTTGGCTACAAGACCTTCCATATCAAGCACGAGCAGCGCGATACACCGCAGTTCGGAAGCATGGTTCCCGAACGCAACTGCATGGAAAATGAGCATCTGTTTGTTCGCTTTAACTGCGACGGGACCCTGTGCCTGGTCCACAAAGAAACCGGGCATGTATACCACGGTTTGCACTATATCGAAGACAGCGGCGAGATGGGGCACCCCTGGATCCATATCTCCCCGCAGCACGACGAAGTGATCACCAGCCACGGTGTGCCGGTGGATATCATGCTGGAGGATGACGGGCCGATTTCCGCCCGGTATCGTGTGGATTACCGAATGCGGATTCCCGTGGATATCGAGCAGCGGGAAGACGGTGTCCACCGCACCAAGGAACGCGCCGACCTCGTGGTTACCTCACAATTCACTCTCACAGAAGGCGCGAAATTTGTCCATGTGAAGACGACATTGAATAATCCATGCCGTCAGCACCGTATCCGCGTGGTGTTTCCGACCTACCTGGCCGCGAAAGTCTCCAGTGCGGAAGCGGCATTCGATGTCATCGACAGAAAGATCGACCGTCCGAAAGGTTCGCTGTACTACGGCAAACCGAACCCGACCTATCCCATGCACCGATTTGTCAGCCTGACGGACGGGAAAATCGGCCTCTCGATATTCAACAACGGCATCCGGGAGTATGAGGTGACAGATAACGAGGCTCGTGAATTGGCGATCACCCTCCTGCGCGGGTTCGAGTTCAAGCAGTCGCCGGTGATCGACCGATGGGATATTTATCCCGATGATGTGATGTCGCAATGCCTGGGCGATCACAACTGGAGTTACGGGATCTATCCCCATGCGGGTGACTGGAGCAAAGCGCAGATTTACCCGGAGGCGGATCGGTTCACCCTTCCGCTGGAGGCAGCGCAGGCCGGTCCCAAGGGTGGCGATCTTCCGAAAGAACTTTCTTTCCTGGAAATCAACCCGGCCTCCATTGCCATGAGCACGCTCAAACACGCGGAAGACCGCGAGGGTGCGATTCTTCGGCTGTACAATCCGACCGACAAGACGGTGAAAGCCACGCTGACTGTTGCCCGGCCGGTTAAGGAAGCCTGGATCACAAACCTGAACGAGGACCGTCGGGAGCAACTCAAGCCGTCCGGCAACAAGATCGCCTTGACCTTCGGGCCGAAAAAGATCGTAACGATGGAGATTGTGCCGAGGTAAGAAAAGGGAATATGGCCTTGACCGATATGAAGGACTTTTTGGGTCTGGTTCCCATGGTCAAGAAATCTCCCTGGGGTTATATCTGGTCCTCTTACGACACAGAGGCCGATACGCTCTACATCAATTTCAAAAAGCCCAGCCATGCGACCGACAGCGAGTTGACGGATGACGACATTATTGTCCGATATGAAGGAGAAGAGATCATCGGCCTGACGGTACTTCATGCAAGCAAACGATAATAGCCCTTCGGATTCGGATACAATGATTGAGTGAGGCAAGGAAATGGCTTCCCGCGCGAATGATTGGTATGCTCAAGCGGAACGGGATCTGGACTACGCCCGGATGAGCTGTGACGTCGGATATCACGAGTGGGCTTGTTTCGCGGCTCAACAGGCTGCCGAGAAAGCGGTGAAAGCCGTGTATCAGCAGGGAGGTGCGGAAGCACGCGGCCATTCGATCAAGGCTCTTCTGGAAAACCTTCCGGATCGTCAGCAGGCAACCGATGATCTGACTGACTGCGGACGCATACTGGACCACTACTATATCCCGACTCGATATCCGAACGGATTCGACACCGGTATGCCCGCTGACTATTTCACCGAGAAAGAGAGCGATGAAGCGATCCGCTGTGCAGATACAATCCTTCGGTTCTGTCACGATCGCCTTTTTGGACCGACAAGCGGTGATTGACGGGCTACGGGAATGTGCGGAACGCCTGGTTCGTGCGGACCCGCGTGTCCGGGCGGTAGGGCTTTTCGGGTCGCTTGCGCGTGGAGATGCCACGCCCTCCAGCGATGCCGATGTTCTGATTGTGCTCTCGGAGCATCCCACGACTCCCTGGTTCAAACGCATTCCCGATTATTCCAGGGCCTTTGATGGAATTTCGCTCGGCGTGGAACCCTTCCCTTACACACTCGCCGAAATCCGCAATATGCTGAGCGGGCCGGGATTCATGCGAACGGTCATTCGGGAACTGATCCCTCTGGCCGGAGAAACGCATCAATCCAATCAACTGTACGAATGGGCCGATCAAGCGCAATGAATGACATAAAAGAAACAATCCTGGAACGACTGAAAAAGGATGCCGGAATCGGCGACGGGCTGGAACGTATGGCCGCCGAGCATCC
>JAKPYU010000712.1 GCA_029568995.1 Candidatus Omnitrophota bacterium
TGGCGATCCGGTGGAGGTGTGGATGGGGGGTCGTGAGATCGCCACGTTGCCGCCCTCCGCAGACTCCGGGCCGCTCCTCCTAAGAAAGCTCGCCTGCAGCCGTCATTGCGAGCGAAGCGTGGCAATCTGGCTGTTCGAACGCGCAAGCCTGAGATCGCCACGTCGCGGCCCTTCGCAGACTCCGGGCTGCTCCTCCAAAGAAAGCTTGCCCATAGCCGTCATTGCGAGCGAAGCGTGGCAATCTGGCTGTTCGAACGCGCAAGCCTGAGATCGCCACGTCGCCGCCCTCCGCGGACTCCGGGCGGCTCCTCGCGATGACGGGTCATCGCCGTTCCGTGAGGTCATGCTTTCTTGATCCCAATCACCGGCTCCGCCGGAGGGAGGCTCGCGATGACGGGTCGGCGGTGGCCCCGCGAGGCCATGCTTTCTTCTCCCAATCACCGGCTCCGCCGGAGTATCGCTCGCGATGACGGGAGGGGCACGGCGCGCGGGAACCGGGATTGAGATCGCCACGTCGCGGCCCTTCGCAGACTCCGGGCGGCTCCTCGCGATGACGGGATGGGTACGGCTCATGGGAAGTGACGTTCTCTTTGTTAAAGATTCTTCGGAGGAATGTCTCGTGATGACAACATTAGCAAACCAGAACGGCGGAGCACCCGTGAATCACTTGTTCTCGCATTGGCCTGTCTGTGTGTTTCTGATTCTGTCCGGTAGCATTGCCATTTCATCGGTTGGCGGGGATCTGCCCGCTCCGGATTCTTCTATCGGTGAAGGAGACGCGATGGATGTTGTGCCCTATGGTGAAGTGATGCACTGGGATGACCAGGGCCGCGATTACGGTGTGATTTGGGAAGACTCGCGAGACATTTTCCAAGTGGTCGTAACCTTCGCATCGGACAGGGAAATGCCCGACGCCGATTCGATTCAGCTGGAGTATTGGCAATCCCAGTGGCCGAAGCGGCGAATTCCTCGCGACCAGCCTTCCGGGGCGGGAGGCTCCGGGTGGCTGGATATCGGCGACTGGTTTCAGGGCCAGTGGAAAACGGCAGACTCTCGGATTGAGGTTCAGAAGAATGCCCTGATATTCACTTTCAATCCGTTGAATGAGAAGGAGTTCCCGGATCTCCAGGATTTTCCAGCAACCTATCGAACGACAATGAAACTTCGGATCCTGGCGCGGACGAAATTGCCCGCGATTGAGCAGTTCCGTGCCTTTACGGATTCAGAGTGGAAGTCGATCTCATTCGACGTTTTCTGGGGAGGAACCGCGACCGAATCCCAGACATGGGATGGAAGCGTGCAGGCGTTCAACGGCATTGTGAAATCCGTTCAACCTGTTTCGTCGGAGAGCCGAATCGCAATGAACGCAGACGGCTCCTGGCGTTCCACAGTTCATGGAAACGTGGAGGGTGTGCGTGCCGAAATTCTGTACGCCGATACTCCGGGATACAATTCCTTCGACGAGACCGTGATCACGGTGCGCTGCAGCCACGAGACCTTTTCCTTTGCTCCCACCGACCTGATTCAATGGAAACAGATCGCCATCCCGGACTTCGGTGTTCTGGTGCGGAAGACCGGAGAATCGGTCACGTACGACCAGGCTGTTGCGGCTATGAAAGAAAGCGGGAAAGCGGACCTTTACAGCCGCGTCTCGGGTATGCTGGAGCAGACGTTTACCCGGGCATGGAGCGATACCCCGGCAAAGGAACCTCACTATATACCGCTGAGTTTTGAGGGTGGGCGACAACATTTTGAATTGAACGAACATGGAGCGGTCGCGTGTCTGAAGAATTGGATTACGAAACTGCCCGGCAAAGACACTCAGAAGTGCCAATGGGAAGGGACGACGATTCGCTATAACTTCGGTCTTCCGCAGTCTCGTCTCGTCGAACGCCACCCGGAGGACGGGTACTTGCCGATTATTGTGAGCACCTGGAGCGACTCCGGCGTTCGGTATCGGCAGACGGCGTTTGTGACGCCGTTGCGGGGAGTCCCAGAATCGGGAGAACGAATCCGGGCGGTTGATCCGCTTGTGATGATGCTGCGCTTTGAGATTGAACGTGAGAAGGACGTTCCCTGGGAGCCTCATCTAACTATGTCGATTTCCGATGAGGCCGGTTCCGAGTCGCTCTCCACAGAGGATGAATTTGTCTATGGATCACGCGGGGATCAGAAACGGCTAAGAATGAGGATGTTCTCGGAAGATTCCACATATTCGGATCTCTGGAAAACCGTCGATGGGCGCTTGGAATACGGTGCTTCGATGCCGCCGTCGCGTGACAGATTAGAGTTTTTCCTCGCCATTCCTTTTGTCACACTCACCGAACCGAAGGAATGGGAGGAACTCAAATCGTTGGATTTTTCGAAGTCCTATGATGCGGTCAAAGGATATTGGGAGAACCGTGTGAATGCGGGAGCGCGGATCGACACTCCGGAACCGATGATTAATGATTTCTATAAGGCGCATATCGTTCATCTCCTGATCAATACGGAACGCGAGGTCGGAGAGAGCGACCGCTACATGTGCAAAGTCGGGACATTTCATTATGGAGTCTATAGCAACGAATCCTGTATGATGATCAGCGATCTGGATCGACGGGGTTACGGGAAGGTCGCGGAGCGTGCCCTGGAGACCTGGCTGCACTATCAGGGAACGGTGGGGCTTCCGGGGGATTATTCCACGAAGGAGGGGCAGTTTTACGGCGCGGGAGGGTACGAATCCGGTGGATATAATCAACACCATGGGTGGATTCTGTGGTGCATGGGAGAACACTACTGGTACACGCGAGATGTCGCATGGCTTCAACACGCTGCGCCATACCTTGTGAAAGGGTGCGATTGGATTATCCGGGAGAGACAGCGCACGAAAGAAATCGCCGAAAGCAGCCCTATCCGGGCGATTGAGCGGGGCCTGTTACCGCCGGGACGTCTGGAAGATATCGGCGACTGGCGTTGCTGGCTCTCTACCAATGTCTACAGCTGGTGGGGCATGAGAAATGCTGCGAGCGCGTTAAAGGAAATCGGACACCCGGAGGCCGACCGATTATTGGCGGATGCGGAGAACTACCGAAATGACATATTGACTGCGTTTACCGAGGCGATGCGTCGTTCCCCGGTGGTTCGCCTGCGTGACGGGCGATGGATTCCGCACATTCCGCCCGATGTGCACCGGCGGGGCCGTTCGTTCGGCTGGATTACCGAGACGCTGGAAGGGGCCATTCATCTGGTGCGCTGTGGACTCCTGGAACCGTGGGACCGTTCCTCCACATGGATCATTCAGGATTTCGAGGACAATCTGTATCTGTCGGAACAATATGGATACAACCTGACCGGCGAGGACTTCGACCGATTCTGGTTCAGTCGTGGCGGGATATCCATGCAGGCTAATTTGCTCTGCAATCCCATTCCGTATTTATTGCGAGATGAGGCCAGTCATTATCTCCGTGCCTATTTCAATGCGTTTGCAGTGAGCTATTTCCCCGACACGCGCATGATGACGGAACATGCCCTGCCGAATATCGGCGATTGGCGAGGCGATCACTACAAGACTTCGGATGAGGCCAATTCCACCTATTGGCTCCGGCTGATGTTCGTCGAGGAACGCGATGACGAACTATGGCTTAGCGCGGCCATCCCACGGTACTGGCTGGCGGATGGACAGACAGTCTGCATCAAAGATGCCACGACCTGTTTCGGACGGATGAGCGTGCGCATGGAGTCTCATCTAAGCGATGGCTTCATTCGCATGATTGTCGATCCACCGAAACGCAATCCGCCGAAGACGATCTGTGCGCGGTTTCGACATCCCGAAGAGAAACGAATGGTGCGTTGTCTTGTAAATGATCGGGAATACACTCGTTTCAACCCTGAAAAGGAATGGGTCGTGTTGGAGAACCTCCGGGGAGAAGCGCACATTACGGTCTACTATGAGTGATTGGGGAGTCGAGTGGAATAACAGGACTTCGCAACGCGCCTGGCGCGATTCGAACGCGCGACCTGCGGATTAGGAATCCGTCGCTCTATCCTACTGAGCTACAGGCGCGGAACAAGTACAAGAAGTTCTATTCACCTTTTTACGGCCTGGATTCCGGCTTTCGCCGGAATGACGGCAAAGGTAATTCATGAATTGACTCTACCTCCTCCAGGAGAGAACCCTCTTCCCCTCTCCCTCCGGGAGAGGGTTGGGGTGAGGGTCTTTCGGGAGTCACTCCACCGGTTTTCCGTGGTTTTCTATTCGCTGTCGTAATGAACCAGCGAATGCACCGGGATGTCGCCCAGTTTCGCGCGGCCATTCAGGAAATCCAATTCAACGACGAAAGCAATTCCGGCAACCTTGCAGTCGAAATTCTTGAGCATGTTCAGAACCGCCGCCGCCGTTCCACCAGTCGCCAATAGATCGTCCACCACCAGAACGGTCTGCCCGGCCTCAACCGCATCCTTGTGGATTTCCAGGGTGTCGGTCCCGTATTCGAGTTCATAGGATTCCGAATAGGTTTCGGCGGGCAATTTGCCCGGCTTTCGGACCGGCACGAATCCGCATCCCAGCTCCAGGGCGACCGCACCGCCAAAAATGAATCCACGCGACTCGATCCCCACTACCCGGTCGATCTTCTGCGACCGGAACGGCTCCAGGAGCTGCCGAATTGCCTCTCGAAACGCTTTCCCATCTTTCACGAGGGTGGTGACATCAATGAACGTGATTCCCTCTTTCGGGAATCCCGGCACAGTTCGCAAGACAGATTTCAGATCCATAGTCGGCATCTCCGTGATCGGCAGGCGAGAAGGTCTCCACTCTGTCAGCGCTGAAACAAATCCTCTTCGGCCATGGATTCCAATAGCATCC
>JAKPYU010000737.1 GCA_029568995.1 Candidatus Omnitrophota bacterium
GTGGAATTCGGAACCACGCGGGATCTCGGCACAAAGGCAGCCGATTCCCAACTGACCCTGGACCACCAAATCCCTCTGCCGGAACTTCTGCCGGAGACGGAGTATTATTTCCGCATCCGCAGCCGCGCCGGGGACACCGAATCGGTGAGCGACATTGAACCGTTCGATTCCACCTTCGAGCGTGTTCCATCCATTCCGTGGGAAGAACGACGTCCGTATGAGAATGACTTTATTTCAGCCACATGCGCCGACAAGATTCTCCAGGAAACAGGAATTCGAAATGGGTATTGCCTGGTTCTCGGATTCGGCGAAGGAAGGCTGGCATACGAGTTGGCGGCACGCTCCAACCTGCGAATCATCGGTATAGATGACGATCCGAAGGCCGTGGCCGCTGCACGGAACCTGTTCAAAGACACCGGGATTTATGGGTCCCGCATCAGCGTCCATGAGGGAAATCTCGATTCCCTTCCTTATAGTGACTATTTCGCCAACCTGATCGTCTCCGAAAAAATGCTCACCACAGGAGAAATCTGCGGTTCGGCATCGGAAATCATGCGCCTGCTTCGACCGGATGGCGGAACAGCCTGGCTGGGCACACCGTCGGCAACGGGAAAGACCTTGACCCCCGCGGCATTGAAGAACTGGGCCGAACAGGGAGCCATTCAGAATTACTCCATTCAAGAACAAGACGGTCTGTGGCTGACTTTTCAACGCCCTGCACTGAATGGCGCAGGCGAATGGACCCACATGTATGCCGAACCGGGCAACACGGCATGCAGCAAAGATACCCGCATCGAACAGCCGACCGAAATCCTGTGGTTCGGCGGGCCGGGGCCGCGTCTCATGGTGGACCGCCATCATCGCCCCATGTCATCTCTGTTCAAGCACGGACGTTCGTTCATTCCGGCGGATAACCGGGTCATCGCCATGGAGTCTTACAACGGCGCAAGGCTGTGGGACCTGGATGTCCCCCGCTCCCGGCGAATCGGTATTATGCGAGACTGGGGCCAGATGTTCGTTACCGATGAGTACCTGTACATCGCCGCGAAAGACCAATGCACCGCGGTCGAGGTCGCCACCGGCAAACCATCGCTATTCTTCATCATGCCGCAGTTGATTGAGGGGGAAAGGCGTCTCTGGGGATACGTCGCAGGCGTTGACAATCAGATCTTCGGAAGCGGGAAAAAGGAGACGGCGTCATTGTATGAAATGGCGAAGGACACTGTAAACGATCTGATTGAGAACGATTTCCGACCCGGCATCACGAGCGATTATCTTTTCTCATTGGATCGGTTCAGCGGGAAAAATCTCTGGACATACAAAAACGGTGTGATTCTGAACAGCTGCCTGGCTATCGGCGATGGGCATCTTCATTTCGTCGAGAATCGTGGATCTGCTGCCCGCAGCGACACGGATGGCAGAATGAGCATCCAGGAATTTTGCGCCGGGGAGACTTACCTGGTCGCTCTGAACCTGAAAACCGGCGAGAAGGTGTGGGAGAAACGGTTTGAGTTCCCGTTCGAGCAGATTATGTACTTAAGTTTCGCGGATCATGTTCTGCTTTCGGTAGGATCGTTCAATGTGGGCAATCATGTGCATTACGGCCTGTTCACGTTCGATGCCAAGACAGGGGAACTGAAATGGAATCAGAAATATGATTCCGGGGATGGGATTGGCGGGTCGCACGGAGAGCAATGGCAGCATCCGGTCATCATCGGCAACATGATTTATTCCAAGCCGTATGCCTACAATCTGCATACGGGGGAGAAGAATTCCTTCTACCTGGACCGGGGAGGCAATGGCTGCGGCACCATATCCGGCTGCAATGCCTACCTCTTCGCCAGGGGCAGGAATCCACGGATCTATCCCGCAGGAAATGAGAGAACCAGCGGCGAGCCTCTGACCAACATCACCCGCCCCGGATGCTTCATCAACATCATCCCGGCAGGTGGAATGGTGTTGATCCCGGAATCCAGCTCCGGCTGCACCTGTGCATTCTCACTCCAGACCTCCCTGGCACTGATCTCCAAAAACCGCCCCATGAACTGATCCGTGCTTTTCCCTTTTCTTCAATTCGCAATTCGTAATTCGTAATTCGTAATTCCCTTCCCCCTCCCTCCAAACCGCCGTTTCCTGGCCTTAACTTAACAGCGTTTCTTTCTCAGGAGATAAAAATGAACGGCGCGGTCTTGCTCCATCTGCTTACATACACATCCGTGCTGACCTTTGTCGCGGCGGTTGCGTTCCGGTTTTACCGGATCGCCTCCATGCCCCTGCATCTGCGCTGGGAAATCTACCCGGTAGCCCATGAAACCGGCGAGAAAGCAAGATACGGTGGCTCCGTTTTGGAGGAGGTCGATTGGTGGACCAAGCCCCGAAGGAAATCCCTTATTAACGAACTGAAAGCCACCATCCTGGAGATGATATTCCTGGTGGCCCTGTTCAGGCACAATCGGAAACTCTGGTACTGGTCCTTTCCTTTCCATTTCGGCCTGTACCTGCTGGTTCTTCTTCTGGGATTGCTCATTCTCGGTTCGATCCGCATTGGACCCGGAATCCCGGTGATTCAGTTATCCGGCTTGGAATTCTTCCTGTTGTTCCTGACAAAAATCACGGCCCTTCTCGGCCTGGTCCTGGCGACCCTGGGCGCGGCAGAGCTTCTCCTCTGGCGTTTGACCTCGGAGGAATTGCGGGATTACACCCCTCCCGCCGCCATCTTCAACCTGCTTTTCTTCCTGGTGGTCTTTGCAGTCGCCTGGGCGAATTTCCTCTTTGTCGATTCCGATTTTGTTCTTTCTCGCGCCTATATCAGGAGCCTGTTGACCTTCAACCTGTCCGTTCCTGCGGGGCATCCCCTCCTGGCGCTGGAGATTGTGCTCACAGGTCTCTTGATCGCTTACATTCCTCTGACCCACATGTCCCACTTCTTCATCAAGTGGTTCACCTACCACAAGATCCTCTGGGATGATGAACCGAACATTCCGAACAGCTCCATCGAAAAGAAGATCCTGGAGCAGGTACAGTATCCTGTCACTTGGGCCGCTCCGCACATCAAGGCCGATGGAAAGAAAAACTGGGCGGACATCGCCGGCGAGGAGATCGATCCGTGAAAAAAGGCGTGAAAGTCGAGGATATCGGCAAACCGTCCGGGCAGCTGGCTCATGTTGATGTGCAGGATCTTCCGCCTTTCATATCCGCTTCCCCGTACGATAATCCCGCCAACGTTCCCCCGTGGAAACCGCTCACCGACCGCGCAAAACAGGAATACGAGGCAACGCTGGATGACACCATCGCCCTGAACATCCCGAAACCGAAAACCAGGGAGGAAGAACAGGAACTCGTCCGCAGGTTCCTCTCCGGCCTGGAGAAACTGTTCAGCAGAGAAAACAACTGGGCGTTTCTTCAACCGCTCATCCTCTCCGTGGAACACTGCGCCCGTTGCCAGACTTGCATCGAGAGTTGTCACATCTATGAAATGAGCGGTAGAAACGATCTCTATCGCCCCACCTTTCGCTCGGAGGTGCTTCGGCGACTCTATTTCAAATATCTGAAACCCGGCGGACGGTTCTTCCGAAAGTGGCAGCATGGCGATATCGACCTGAACTGGACCACTATCGCACGGCTCATTGAACTCTCTTATCGCTGCAATCTCTGCCGCCGGTGCGCACAAACCTGCGCTATCGGTGTCGATAACGGCCTTATTGCCCATGAACTGCGCAAACTCTTCAGCCAGGAAATGGGCATTCACCCGAAGGAACTTCACACAAAAGGCTCGGTCCTTCAGCTCCGGGTCGGTTCCTCCACCGGCATGAATCCCGTTGTCGCGAAAGACAATATCGAATTCATTGATGAAGATACCGCCGAAAGAACCGGCATTCCCATCGAGACTCCCTGGGACAAGGAGGGCGCGGACATTCTCCTGATCCACAATGCAGGCGAGATCCTCGCGCGACCGGAGGATCACGGGGCCTTTGCGACCATCCTTCAAGCGGCGGGGATCAGCTGGACTCTCTCCTCGGAATCCCAGGAAGCTCTCGGATACGATGTGATTAACTATGGCCTGTTTTACGACGATGTCATGATGATCAAGGTCGCGGTCAAGCACGCCAAAGCCGCCGCAAAGTTGAAGGTCAAGAAAATAGTCCTGGGAGAATGCGGTCATGCGCACAAGGCCCTGACGACAATCGCGGACCGCATACTGACCGGCGATCTGAACATCCCGCGCGAAAGCGCCATGACCCTTCTGCACGACATTGTCTTCTCCGGCAAAATCGCCTTCGACCCCTCTCGAAATGACTTCCCTGTGACCCTGCACGATCCCTGCAACCTGGTGCGTCTCATGGGAATCGTGGAGCCACAGCGTCGGATTCTGCGCCATACCTGCCCCCGGTTTCGCGAAATGACTCCCCATGGGGTCGATAATTATTGCTGCGGCGGCGGGTCGGGCTTCGCCATCATGTCCTCTCATAACTTTGAGGACTGGCGGATGCAGATCGCCGGACGCAAAAAGATGGACCAGATCCTGAATGCCTTCAAAGAGGAACCGGACCCGTCCATCAAAAAATACGTCTGTGCCCCCTGCTCCAACTGTAAGGGCCAGATCCGCGACCTCTCGAACTATTATCATCTCTGGGAGAAATGCGGCATCCACTTCGGGGGCCTGGTCGAGCTCATCGTAAACGCCATGAAGGATGCAAAGCCGGGATACCTCGAATGGCCGGGCTGATGCGGTGTAAATGAGTAGTCTTGACATATATCGTTATCGCGGGCGAAGCGTGGCAATCTGGCTGTTCGAACGAGCAAGCGTGAGATCGCCACGTCGCCGCCCTTCGCAGACTCCGGGCGGCTCCTCGCGATGACGGGACGGGGCACGGCCCCGCGAGGCCAGGCTTTCTTTTTCCAATCACCGGCTCTGCCGGAGTCGCGCTCGCGATGACGTGACTCTGCAAAGGCCATTCGGCCACAGGACACCAGAACGTCCACCTGCTACCATCGTGCAGGATGACAAATTCCGAATCAGGTGCTTTCATGAATGACCTGGACTTACGAGAGTGGATTCGAGGTGAATTATTCGAGCGCACGCCGAATAACATCGCCATCCTGGATCGCGAATTCTGCATCGTCGAGGCCAACCACAATTTCACTGAGACTTACGGGGAATGGAAAAACAGGCATTGCTATGAGGTCTACGGAAGACCCGACCGGGAATGCCCTTCCTGCATGGCTCGACTCACCTTTGCCGATGGCAAAGGACGGGTCAGCGAAGAACACCGCCTTAACAAACAGCGAATCCTCTCCTATCACGTCGTTCACTTCGAACCGATTGTGGATCGCAACGGGGAGATTCCATACGTACTCGAAATATCCCACGATGTCACCGAAAATCGTATTCGTCGGCGAGAACACGATGTCCTTTTCGACCGCGTCCCGTGCTATATCGTGGTGCTGAATCGCGACATGGTCATTGTCCGCAATAATGAACTCTTTCGAAAAACCTTCGGTGAATCCCTGGGGAAGAAATGCTACAAGGCCTTCCAGCGCCGGGATGAAATCTGCGAAAACTGCCCCGCACATAGAACCTTCCTCGATGGGAAAGTACACAGGGCAGACGGAACCGGGCGGTCTATCGCCGGAAAAGTCGTTCACTGCCATAAGACGTCCGCTCCCCTCAGCCCCGGCGAGGAGAATCCATCCCACGTCATGGAATTATGCCTGGATACAACGGACATTCACGTGCTGGAGGCCCAGCTGAAAGAGGCATTCAATCTCCAGCAAAGCCTCATTGACAGCGCCATCGACAGCATTGTCGCGGCGGATGGCAACGGTGCCATCCGGATTTTCAATCCCTCGGCGGAAAACCTGCTTCGATACAGGCCGAAAGAGGTCCTCGGACGGAGGATGATTAAACGCTTTGTCCCCACGGAATTTCTCGACTCACTGGTGGCGGATGAACCGCACTGCGTGCTCGATGAAACCCTCACGTATGATCGGGACGGAAATGCCATTCCCGTCCGGTTCTCCGGGGTCGCACTCAAAGGCGGCGGGAAGACCATCGGCAGCGCCGCCTTTTTCCAGGATCTCCGCGCCATCAAACAGCTCGAACGCGAGAAACTTGAAGCCGAACGCATGGCCGCTGTCGGTCAAACCGTCGCCGGACTCGCACACGGCATCAAGAATGTCCTCATGGGCCTTGAAGGCGGCATGTACGTTGTCAACTCCGGCATGAGAAAGGATGACAAGGAACTGATCCGCAAAGGCTGGGAAATGCTCCAGGGCAATATCGAGCGCATCACCGCTTATGTCAAAGACTTTCTCGGATTCGCCAAGAGTCGCACACCCAAGGTGGAAATCGTCAACCCCAACGACGTCGTGACCGCCGTGGTCGAGCTGTACAAGGACAGGGCCGCTCAGGCCGGAATTGAAATCCTCACCGAATTCCAGGACGGAATCCAACCGGCGAACCTGGATGCGGAGGGAATGTATACCTGCCTCACCAACCTCGTATCGAACGCCATCGACGCCTGCGAAATGAGCGGCAAAACCGGCTGCAAGGTCAATATCCGAACCTTCGAACGGGATGACACACTCGTGTTTGAGGTCCGCGATGATGGATGTGGCATGGACCCGGATGTGCAGCAAAAGGCCTTTACCACCTTCTTCTCAACAAAAGGTCTCTCCAAGGGAACCGGACTCGGCTTACTGGTTACGCGACGCATCACACAAGAACATGGCGGCACGGTCACCTTTCGCTCCACCGAAGGGAAAGGGTCTCTGTTCCGCATCGAATTACCCCGACGATCTCTTCCCCCACTCACCCCAACCCATCCTCAGGACTCAACGCAGCCCAGGCAACCGGAAACAGGAGGATAAACCGTCATGACAACGGAAACGCGACAGAAACTCATCCTCGTGGTGGATGATGAACCCGACGTGATCACTTATCTCACTACCCTTCTCGAAGACAACGGCTACGCAACCGATTCCGCCGTCAACGGAACCGAGGCCATGGCCAAACTCCGCCAACTGAAACCCGATCTGATTACCCTCGATATCTCCATACCCGAAAAATCCGGCGTTCGCGTATACCGCGAAATGAAAGAAGATCCCGACCTGGCCCATATCCCCGTGCTGGTCATCACCGCCGTCACCGGGTATGGCGGTAAACCGGAAGTCTTTGAACAATTCCTCTCCAGCCGCAAACACATCCCGCCCCCGGAGGGATTCATCGACAAGCCGCTGGAAGATCGCGAGGGATTGCTTCGAAAGATCGCCGATTTGCTGGCTTGATCCACCCGGTCCGGCCTGCCAATTCCCTATCTTCAATTCGTAATCTGTAATTCGTGGTTTTTCCTCTCCCCCCGGCATTTTTTGACCCCAAATCCTCTCCAATCCCTCACTCCCTGGGTTTTCCGACAGAAATCTCCAAAATCTTTGGCAAAAGTGCCCAAAAAGGGTTGACAATTCCCCCAATTCAAAGTACAAGTATATATGATGTAAATGTGATTTAATACATGTTCTTCGAGGAAGGTTTTGACATGACTGAGCGCTTGGCGATTGAAGGTGGTCCGAAATGCCTGGAAGGTCCCCTGCCCCACTGGCCGTCCTTTGATGAAAAAACCTTGCAAGCGGTTCTGGAACCGCTTAAAACAGGGAAAGTGAACTACTGGACCGGACCAAAAGGGATGGAATTCGAGAAACGGTTCGCCGAATGGAACGGGGTGAAGTACGCAATCAGCACTACGAACGGAACCAGCGCCCTGCATACCGCCCTGGCAGCCTTGGGGATCGGCCCCGGAGATGAGGTCATTGTACCGAGTTATACCTTCATCGCCTCCTCCTTCTCCATCGTCCAGGCCGGTGCAATACCGCGCTTCGCCGATGTCAACCGGGAAGACCACTGCATCAGCGTCGAGTCCGCGAAAAAACTGATCAATGAACGCACGAAGGCCATTATGGTGGTTCATCTGTACGGAAACGTGGCGGATATGGACCCCATTCTGGCGTTGGCTAAGAAACACAATCTGTTCGTAATTGAAGACAACGCAGAGGCTTACGGCGGAGAATACAAGGGCAAAAAGACCGGCAGCGTGGGACATGTCGGCGCATGTAGCTTCTGCCAGAACAAAACCTTCACAACCGGCGGCGAGGGCGGAATGGTCACCACGGATGATGAGGAAGTCGCCTGGCGATGCCGAAGTTTCCGGGACCACGGATACGATGTCAAAGAGCGCCTGCGCCTCCTGGAACTGGAACAGAAACTCCCGTATATCCACAACATGGTGGGCTGGAACTACCGGATGACCGAAATGCAGTCCGCCATCGGCCTGTGCGAGCTGGACCGCATCGACTCCTGGAACATGCCGCGACGACGGCGGAACGCGCAGATTGTCATGGACGCGCTCCGGGATGTCCCGCAAGTTCTGTACTTGCCGGTAGATACACCGGAACGGCGAAACGGCTGGTATGTGTTCCCGATCACACTCAAGATGGAACTGATGAAGTGCGATATGCACGAGTTCCTCGACGCATTGGGAGCGGAAGGCGCTCCCTGCTGGAGGGTTTTCTGGCCTCAATGCCATACCGAACAGGCGTATCGTCAGCATAACGGATTCGGGAACACCGGGTTCCCGTTCAGAAGCAAGGAATACACAAATCCCGCTTCGGTGGATTACTCCGCTGTGGAAGTCCCGAACGCGGAATGGCACCAGGATCGAACGTTCATCACCTTTATTTTCCCGACGTATGAGGAATCGCACATGCAGGGAATCGCGAAAGCGATCCGCAAAGTGATTGCCGCTTACGCGAAATAGGTGATCGACAAGCAGCATGGATGAAATTGAATGAGCAAGTATGAAGTTGGTTTTTCTGTGATCGAATTGACTCCGCCCGTCGGCACGCCGATCGGTGGGAATTTCCGCGCGGATTATGCCTCCCGTGGGGTCATCGAGCCGTTGCTGGCAAACGCCATGGTGGTGCGGGATGAAAACACCGCCGTCGCCATGGTTTCCGCTGACTTGTTGACCGTCCCCCAGTCCATGACCGAAGAGGTACGGCAACGGGTTTCCCAACGATGCCCCTTGCCGGGTGAGAACATCCTCATCGCGGCCACCCACACTCACAGTGGACCCGCCACACTGGAGCTGACAGATGGCAGTCTCGCTTCACAGGAAACGCTTCAGGGTATTACGCGCGCCATCACCGATGCCATCGTGAAAGCGTACTGGGCCATGGAACCTTCCATTATTCGCCTCTCGCGATTCACGGAAGATTCCCTTGTGTTTAATCGGCGATTGCGGATGAAAGACGGCTCGGTCCGTATGAATTGGGAGAGAATGGACCCATCCGAAATCGACGGCCCCCTCGGCCCGACCGACCCGGAAGGATTCATGGTTTCCGTGTCGAATAACGGGCGGCTGAGAGGATTGCTGATCAACTACGCCCTCCATCCGGCGGTCCTGGCCGGGGAAAATTGGGACTTGGGGCCGGATTGGCCGGGTTTCCTCCGCGAGGCTCTTGCACGATACGTCGGTGGAGATGTCCCCATTCTCTACTTCAACGGAACGCAGGGAAATATCAACCACCTGGATGCCTGGGACCCATTGCAGGGACGCGGCCTGAAAGAGGCTCAGCGAATCGGATACGTGCTGGCCACAGCGGCAGTCTCCTCCTCATTTCAGATGCAGAGAATCGATGGTCCCGTAGCCGTCTCCAGTGAAGAGCTGCTTGTGAACCGTCGCTCCGTTTCCGCCCAAACCGTGGCCGACGCGGAAAAACGACTGGCCGCCTTGGGAACCCTGACCGTGGAGGGACAGGAGGATGGAATGCCCTCCTGGTTCTTCGACAAAGAGCTGGTGGAACACGCCGGACGGCAGAATGAGCCGGTCTCTCTCGAAGTCCAGGCGATCCGGATCGGCGATATCGGTTTTGCCGGATTCCCCGGTGAGTTCTTCGTGGAATACGGACTGGAGCTGAAACGGCATTCTCCCGCTGAGTTCACCATCCCGCTGGGGCTTGCCAATGGTGAGGTGGGATATGTCCCCACTCCCGAAGCCCCGGAACAGGGCGGCTATGAAGGAATGACCTGGCGATACAACCAGCTGGAAGCAGATGCCGGCGAGAAAGTTGTCAATTCGGCCATTCGACAAATGGAAAGACTCTTCGAGAAAGGTCGAGTCGCTCCCAGAGTCGCCGAAATCATGGACATCCCGCGACGCGAATACAAAGTCGGCGCATGAAGCCCACCTGATTCTTATGTCCTTTTCGTCTTTGCGGTATCATCTCTCAAGAATCCAATCACAAATTCCAGGAGTTGTTCACAATGAAGACAAAATGGGGCGTTTTCGGGTCCGGCGGTATTGCACGTCGCAGAACAATCCCCGAAGGAATCCTGCGCGCATCGAACGCCGAGCTCGTGGCGGTGTATGATATCAATCCGACCGCAAACCAGGCCGCCGCAAAAGAATTCGGTGTAAAAGCCTGCGCCAGTGAAGGGGAATTGCTGAAAAGCGACTGCGATATTGTCTACGTCGCAACACCCGCCGATCAACATTACGCGCAGGTCGAACGCGCCGCATACGCGGGCAAACACGTCCTCTGCGAAAAACCCCTGGGAATGACCGTCGAGGAAGCCGAACGGATGGTCCGCCTGTGCCGCGAGCGCGGTGTGAAACTGGGCGTCGGCTTTATGATGCGCTTTCATGCCTATCATCAGGCTGCATTGAAGATGATTCAGGATGGACAACTCGGGACTCCCGTTCTCGGTCGTGCGCAACTCTCCTGCTGGTATCCACCCATTGAAGGAGCGTGGCGTCAGGACCCGACCAAAGGCGGCGGTGGAAGCCTTATGGACATGGGCGGGCATGGCATTGACTTGCTCGAAATGTTCCTGGGCCGAGTACGAAAGGTATCCTGCCTGATCGGAAATCTTGTGCACGGATATGCCAGTGAAGACACCGCGACGGTCCTCCTGGAATTCGAGTCCGGTGCAAAAGGAATCGTCGATAATCTGTTCAACGTGCCGGATGCCAGTTCCCGCAATCGCCTGGAACTATACGGCTCTCGCGGAAGCATCTTGGCCGAGGGAACCATCGGCCAGGGAGAAGCAGGCGATATGGTCGCCTATATCGAAGCGGAAGACAAAGGCTACGCGGCGCAACAGGAGCGCGCACAAAGCGGCACTCAACGCATTGCCCCGACTCCCGTCAACATGTATCGCGCCGAGGTCGAGGCCTTTGCTCAGGCGGTTCTGGACAATACCGAACCGCCCGTCGATGGCGAAATCGGCCTCTGGAGCCAGCGCGTTCTGTCCGCCTGCTACGAATCCGCAAGAACCGGAAACACTATTTCCCTCGGCGGATAGACCTATTTCACAAAGCGGCCAGAACAACCCCGTTTCGTCTTACAGGACAGGACCACTCTTCTCCCTCTCCCTCCGGGAGAGGGTTGGGGTGAGGGAGGTTGCCCACAACATCTTTCCAAACCAATTCATTTGCCCGATATCATCTCATACACAACCATCTCCAGCGGCTTCAGGTCTTCCTCTATCTCTATTTTCGAACCACCGAACATCCTTTTTGACATCTGGACACCATCCGCATTATATCTTGTCATCTCCACTCCCCCCGCAGTCGACTTCAGCCACGGTTCCATGTCCATTCGCAATTGAACCGGCTCTTCCGCTTTCTGATTCAGCAGAATCACGAGTACTCGATCCGCCAATATGTATGCGCTTACGTGCGTTCCCGGACATTCCTCTGTCAGTACGCAGTCCCCAATCAATGTGCCCTCTATAAAATACGAAAGAAACTGCTCTCGCAATTTCGCGCACTGCTTCAGCGCTTGACTATATTCGGGGTAATCCTCAATGGCGGCGGAACCGTTGATCCCGCCAGGCTTTCGCGGCATCACGTTCATATAGACATTATCCGCAAAGCACAATTTCACAATCTCCGGGGAACTGTCTATATTCACCGCAACTCGCGGCGCGGGAAATACACTCGCATACGGGCGACAATCCACGTAATTCAGCCAGTTCCACGTATAATCAAGATACGCGCTCTCGATTTCCAGGCTGGTCAGCGATTCTCCCGCAAACACCGACTCCGGGTCGCGTTCCCGCGCCAGTTTTCGGATCTGCGATGTCAGCGTGTACACGTTCGGTTCCTTTCGTGTTCCCTCGTACACATCCCACACCACGGACGGAACGCCCATGTCAATGAATCTCTTCCAGTTCTCAAATACATCTTTCTGCCATCCTTCGTTGCTCGGATCGATTCCCGCTGTCGCCTGCGCCGATGCATACGGCGGATTGAACATCGGAATCATGTCAACATGGTATGTCCATCCCTTTCCCTCGATCGGTTTCAGCCCGAATCGGGCCGCCGTCGGATTCGCCAGCACATAAATACTGATAAATGGAGATACATTCACGCCAAGTTCTTTACACTCGGCTACCGCATCGGCAAGGTCCTGATCGCTTCCAAGTATCGGCATTGTGGTCAGCGGGAGCTGAAAGGAATCCGTCCAGAACCACGGGACAAGTTCCTCCAGCCCGTGGGCCTTCGCCTCCCTGGCGACTCTCGGAAAGTCCTGATAGCCGTAGACAATATCTTCCTTTGTATTCGGTGTCCCCCCGTTCATCATGAATATCGTTCGATACCCCAGTCCCTCGCGGATATGCCGTGGTAAAGGATATTCCCTCTTCAGGTTCCGTGTGACAAATTCGCGATACGGCTCAATCCCTTCCGCCCAGCCATGCGTGTGTGGAGTGATTCGAAATTCGGCACTCTTCCAAGTCTGTTTCGGCTCCACCTGAACATTATGCACGTATGACAGCCGTACTTTCCCGTCCAATTCCGACCTCTGTAATCGAATTCTCGACTCCGATTCCCATCCCCACTGCTCCGGAAAGACACAAAATCCGTTGCACAGGCCGCCGAAATCAATCCATCGCGTCCAGATTTGGCTGTACGCATTCCCTACTGAATAGATTTGACCCGCAAAATTCGGATCGCTTGCGTAGAACTGTACACTCGACGGAACTGTCCGCAGGTCCTTAAATGGATTGATCGGATTCCTCTGCCCCGATCCCGCCACCCGCAGAACCGTCTTGGCCTCCCCCGCGAATTCAATCAAACCCGAAAAATCGGGAAACAATATCTGTCGAATCGGCAGGTCGGACTCGTTCCGAATCTCGGCGGTCATTACAACCGACCTGCCATCCTCCGTTGCCATGAACTCAACCGAACCTGCAACCGTCCCACTAATCGGAACCTCTCTGCTCCCGCCCAGTTTCTCCCACTCGATCCGTACTCCGTTTTTCCCTTGCACGATCCGCGCACCCTTCGAGTATCGCGATGCCAGCCGAAACGCCTGAAACGATTCCAGCGGATAGGCCATGTCAATGACACTTGCTTGCTCCGATACCGCTTCCAGCATCGTCCCAATTTCGGGATATGCCATCTTCAACAGGCTGCCTGTCTCGCGTTCAATCGCCAGCCCTAATCCATTCAGCTCGCAACTGACAACCTTTTCGGCGGCACAAACGGGCCGGCCACATACAAACATCACAGCAACAAGAACCAAGTACATCTTCCACATTCGACACCTGAACATCTCTTCTTTCCTTCTTTCCTTCTCTCCAATTCTTAATTCTTAATTCTTAATTCTTAATTTTCTCCCTTCACTCCCCCGTTAAATACAACCACCGATTGGAAAATGAGCCATCCGCCTCAAACATCAGCGCATTTCCGGAGATCGTACACGGAATCTCTTTCCCTCGGCTTCCCGGTTTTCCCCCTTCGGCATACAGATGCGGCGATCTGTATTCTTTCTCCAATGGGATTGTAATCTTCCCCGCGCCGTTCACACGAATCTGCAACACCGCCCCATTCTCCACTCGCCGATCCTGCGGAACCGGCGCCCACGCAATCTCGCCAAGCGGTCGGTCTCCAAATACTGTTTCTTTGCCATCAATTGCAATTCGGTCCGCCCCGCTCCCCGCAAATCCGATCAATTCGCTATTCTTATTGATCCGAAATGTCACCGCGGAGCGTCCCCGGTAATTGATAACATGCCCATTCACTCGAAATCCATCAAGAACAATTTCATCCGATGGCGGCGGTACACGTTTCAGATACTCCTGATCTTTCTCCTCGTTCCTGGCAAAACCACCCTCCCAGTCCTCCTCCACTGTCCGCAAATGCGGTGCAATAGAGACAGCCCCGTTCGGGAAACGGCATGTCAGGTAATTGGTTGTCCGGGAGACGGAATCCGTATTGTCATTGCCGCCGGACAACTCACTCGCCGGTGGATACGCGCCCAGTGTATCCAGTACTTCAAACCAGTTCCGCGTCTCGTACCCCAGGCTCTGCGATTGATCGTCACGCGGGCGATACCCAAGGAAACACGCCATTCCACCACTATCCACTTTTCTTGTGGTACCGACAATTCGCTCCCGAACACGTGCGGCACATATAGCCGTCTCTCTCGGCGTGACCGGGTAAATCCTGTCGACCAGTAGATGAGTGAGTATTGTCTGAGGATCGACACCGCCAAGCGCGCCTTCAAATTGAATCACTCGTCCCGGCGCGTAAGTGCCGATGGTCAGCACAGGTTCATAGTCAACCCCGAACAGATCTTCCCATTCCTGCAAGACGGCGTCGCCGTCGCGGTCCACCAAAGGCGGCGGCCCCGACCAGATCACTCGCCCGCCGCTCTCAATGAGCGTGCGCATAAATCGCAGAAGCTGCTTGTCGGGGAAAGGCTCGAAGGTCGCAACCAGAGTCCGAAACGTCCGGTTCGCCATAAAAATCGAGCCGTCCTTTGCCTCGGCGCGATCGAGGAGTTTGTCCTGTGTCACGTAATTCGCATAGGAGAACTGGGTCATCCAACTCCCGAACCGCTCGTCCACGCTGACCAGGTCAAGCGGGTAGAGCATCAGCACATCCGTATCCCGATGCTGCATATCCTGTACGATTCCGTGCAGGGGCGATCCCGCCGCACCGTACACGCTGGCCAATGCGGCCCGACGTGCGGCGATTTCGCCGGGCATCCCCCAGTGCGCTCCATAAGAATACGGAATCTCGTTCAGTATCCCCGTCGAACAGGCCAGTGCCAGGCCGACATAGTTCCGGTCCAGCCAGCCGCATTCGGCGTGATCGTTACCCGTTCCGGTCAGGTAGTCGCCCCAGGCAAAATAGTCGTGGCAGGCTGATGCCGCCTGCTGCACCGTATTGGACCATACAAAATTCGATGTGTACTCGTACTGGCTCCGAAACGGATTCTCGCATCCGGTTTCCCACTTGTCAATCGTCGGGCTTTCCGCCCAGGTAGCATGGGCGCGGGTATACAGCCGGTGTCCCATTCGTTGTTCCGCGTGATGTTTCGCGCGGACAAACAGATCGACTACGCCATTCTGTAGAAAACGGTAATACCGCGACCGGAACAGCGCGGTCTTCTGGATATCCTCCGGCGTAGCCCCCCACACGTGCATGATATCCGCTTTCGCGTCGAGCTGATGGCTGAAATCCTCCTGCCCGTGTACAAAGTAGATCAGGTACTTTGCAAAATCCCGGTATTGTTCTCCGTACTGCTCAGAAAAGGCTTTCGCGAATCCGTCACTGACATACCGCATGGCAAACTCGCCGTGGTCGTGATGATTGAAATAGTTCCAGTCCTGCTGGATGTGCATTTCATCGGAATACAGACCGTTCAATTTCACACCCGCATCCGCATAGCGATCAAGCAGTCCCGTAAGATACGGCAGCGCTTTCTCGCTGAAATAATCCATTTCCGGCGTGATATATTGCTGCACAACGAGTACTCGATTCAATGGGCCGACGTCGGAACGACCGGTTCCGTAAATACGAATCCGCTCCGCCGCAAAATCGCCCGGTTTCACCGTCAAGCCTTCGTACCGTTCCACCTGCGCCGTGTCGGTAATCTCTACAATCTCATCCGGGTTGACAATACGATACGGCGTGCCGTGAATCGACTTCTCACGAAATGCAAAAACCCGCACCCCGCCGTCCTTGAGACTCACCGGTCCCTTGTTGTTTACCCAGCGCAGATTTCTCCAGAGTGGAACGCTGTACGTGCCGGACACCGGATCGCGGACCCCCTTCCGGTAGTGCATCCACATCCCGGTTTCTCCGGTGGCCTTGGCATACGCCGGACCGATTTCCAGCGGGCTTAAGAGACTCAGTTCCAGTCCCATCCCGTGCTGTTCGGCAAAACGGCCGATGGCGGCGATGCGCGCGATGTACTCATCCATATCCGGCATCAGCTGACGAGGACGGTCGCCCTGGCCCGGACGATACTGACTGAAAAAGTGGTCGAATGCGACAACCAGCGTTCGATGTCCGGCTGCCTGGGCGCGTTCACAGATCTCACGCAGACTGTCCATTCTCTCCTGGCGGCCCAGGCTCAGATTCAGCTTCGCATCCGGGTCGGACAGTTTTTCCAGTTCCTCATCGCTGACCAGGATGATATGCGAGCCGTGAAGCATGAATGCCCACGGGCCTGGATAGCATACCAGCTCGCCCTGATAGACATCCTCCGGGGCACGAGCGGCTTCCATGGCAGAGTCCATGGTCCATGCAGTCAAAACAGAAAGCATCAGGATAACAGTCCATAACGTATGTTTCGCCATCATCAAATTCCGTTTCTTTTTCTTGCGCCGTGGATTTTTCCGACCGCGAATTCTCACACCGGCCGGTATTTCGCTTTCGAGACGAGCGGTTCGGCGGGCATCTCCGATATGGAGATCCGAAATGTCACTGCCGGAGAGGATACTCCCACGATTCCTGCCTGTCAATCAGGAATTCAAGGCGCATCAGCGGCCTGCGGGGGCAGAATTACAGCCCGGATAACGGCGTGATATCCATCTGTTTGCGCTTGAGCAGGATAAGCACAAGTCGCTCAGGTCTATCCGGTGACAATCGTGGGAATATCCAAAAAAAATATTCAAAAATCTTCCCTTAAGATATTGCACCGGCTGATCCATGTGATAGAATACGTTTTGCCTGAGCACGTAGATTGGTTCCCCCTACCGCCGATCCTGCCGCAAGGCCGGAATAGGCCGGGGGAACCGCCCAAGATCCATTGTGCCCAGGCGCGGGAGGCTCAGCCGGCGACGGTTGGGCCTCTTTAGGTTTTATCTATGTGCCGCCTTGGCGTTGCAAAGACTATCGCAGATTGCCCCAGCCACCCTATCATGTGATGCCCTGTCCGGGTATCCTAAAGTTAAGACAATCTGAGTGTTTCGGCGTAGCGTAGAAGAATCCATCCCCAACGTGAAGTCCGCTTTTCGTCTCCATGGTCTCCTCTCCACTTTCCGATATCGACGATTGATTCCCAAATATCCTCATAACGGACGCAGCGATATGCGATCCGGAAAGGTAAGTCAATGGCTACAGGTACTGTCAAGTGGTTTAACCCGACCAAAGGTTATGGATTCATCACGCCGAAAGACGGGTCCAAGGACGTTTTCGTCCACATGTCGGCGGTCGAGCAGGCTGGTCTGAGAGCGCTTTATGAGAATGATTGCGTTCAGTATGACCTCGTTGCCGGGAATTCCGGCAAAATGGCGGCAGGAAACCTCGTCAAGGTCGACTGACACGCGAGCGATTCCCTGAAGAACACCCGGTTCGTTCCGGGCAAACAATCGGACCCTTCGGATGCGCGACCTGTCGCAACTCCTGAAGGGTCTTTGTCTATCGTACGCAGGGGAATGCTCAGACGGAGGGGGTGGGATTCGAACCCACGGCGCCCTTTTGGAGCGCACACGATTTCCAGTCGTGCACCTTCGGCCAACTCGGTCACCCCTCCGATTCGCACGACTTTTCCGGCAGATGTCCATAGTACCGGCGTACCCCGTCTCCTGCCAAGACTGCCTTCCTACCACCTGTCGCCTTTCCGGTTTATTCTTGCTTTTCACTTGGGTTATTCCGCCCAATCATCGGAGGAACATAGCATGAAAGAACTGCTCAATGAGGCCATGGATATTGCGCGGGAAGCCGGACAACTGGTCCTGGAGTATCAGCGGTCCGGCTTTGCGGTTGAAATCAAACCGGATCAATCCCCGGTCACCATCGCGGATCGGAAAGCCGAGGAACTCATTATCAAACGCCTGAACCGCTCCTTCCCGGAGGACGCCATTCTTGGCGAGGAACACGGGCGACACGAGGGCCGATCGGGAAAAGAATGGGTGATCGATCCGATTGACGGAACCCGCTCCTTTGTGCGGGGAGTTCCCCTGTTCGGAACCATGATCGCCTTGATGGAAGGCGAGCGCAGTATCCTGGGTGTCGTGTATATCCCGGCCCTGGATGAAATGGTCGGCGCGGCAAAAGGAACCGGCTGCCTCTGGAATGGGAATCCGGCGCGGGTGTCCACGGTCAATCGCCTGGACCAGGCCCTTGCCGTCACCTCACAGATTCGGGGCATTCACCGTTTGGGGATACAAAATCAATTCAACGAGTTTCTGATGCAAGTCGGGATGTTTCGAACCTGGGGAGACTGCTATGGGTATGTGATGGTGGCAACCGGACGTGCCGATATCTGCTTCGATACGGCCGCACATCTCTGGGACATGGCTCCCGTTTGTCCCATCATTGAGGAAGCCGGTGGACGGTTCACCGCCCTGTCCGGCGAGGCCACCGTGTATGCCAATAACGGCCTGGCCACGAACGGTCTGCTGCATGAGGAAGCCCTTCGGTATCTCCGCACGGATACCGGCCTCGAAACGGAATGACTTGGCGACTGGAATCGAGAAATGAAACTGCTCAAACTCACCGGTCTGCAATCCCCCCACCAGGACGCGAATCTCAAAGCCTTCGACGCTGTATGTCCGGGATTGGCTTCCAGAATCATTGCAGCCCAGACTCAGCCCCACATCGGACTGGCTATTGAGGAAAACGGAACGGCCGGCGCTTTTTCGACTGTCGGAGATCAAATCTATTGGGTGAACCGTCCAGGCCAGTCTGAACAGGAGGTAACCGCGTTTCTACAGGAGTTGATCTCCAAGAATCTTCTGTTCACCCGGGACCTGTTCGTTCTTGCCGGATTCGGTCTCGGATTCCCGTGGCGTGCACTGATCTCCATGCTTCGACGGACACCACACTGCCAGGGAGCCGTCGTCATCGAACCGGAACCGGCCTGGCTGTTCGCCGCCGCCTCCGCTCATGACCTGAGCGATTTCATTTTACATTCCGACACGTTCTGGGTGGTCGGCAAGGATTGGCGCAACCAACTGGCAACGCTGTGTGAGAAAGAATTCCTGCATGGATTCGGCAAGATGATCGTGCTGCCGGGCCATCCCATCTATGCGCCTTTCCAAAAAGAAACCTGCGAGGAAATCAGTCGGGGGGTGCAGGAGATTCTCTCTGCCAAACGTGCCTCATTCGATGCCGATGTGCGGGCATTCGCCGCGAAACGGCAGGATTTTCGGCCCCAGGTTCCCCGGCGAATCTGGGCCCTCTCCGACCGACGCCCATCATACCGTGTGCTGTATCAGGTGGCCGAGCCGTTCCTGGAGGGCTTTGAGAAGATCGGCCTGGAGGTCCTGCGAGGGATCCGCGAGGGGACACGGTATTACCCGCCTTTGCTCTCGCTGCGGCAGTTCATCGACAGCGATGCCGATTCCTTCTTCTCGATCAACAGCCCGTTCGACGAGGTCATGGGGCATCCGTTCTCCTCCGCCATTCAGGCAATCAAGATGGTCTGGTATGTGGATCATCCTTATTTCTGGTGCGAATTCTCGCCGAACCCCTGGGACCCTCCGAACGCCGATCTCTTCGCCGAACGATTGCGAGGCCATCACCTGTTTCTATACGACGCGAGTGACCGGTTCTTTTTCCTGGATCACGGCATCACTCCCGCCGGGTATCTTCCGCATTCCGGTATTTTTCTGGAGAACAATATCCCGGAGAATCCGGAATTTTCCTGCGATGTTTCATTTGTCGGATCGCTGTATTTCCTGCCCGGATTCTTCGGGAACATTCCGCAGACCGAAACGAATACAATCATGCAATATGTCTATGCCATGGGAGAAATCGTTTTCCGGGAAGGACTGATTCCACCCGAATTCGACGGCCTTTTCGAAAGGAATCCCCCACCTCCGCAAGTCCTCGAAATCGAACGCCGAGGCATAATGACCCGACTCAGGCTGACGAAACTGATCTATCTGGATGCGGACAACCGGTTCCGCCTTGCCTGTGTAAAGGCGCTGGCGTCGTTCGATTTCCGATTGATCGGGGATGCGTATTGGCTGGAACATCTGGGGAACCACCCCGTGCGAAAAGCCTGGAAGAACCGCATCAGTTTCGAACAACTACCGAGTTTCTATAAGTCGTGCAAGATTAACGTGAACCTCAACAGCCGCCAACTGAAAACCGCCCATAGCAACCGAACATTCAATACGGTCGGCCTCGGACGACTGACACTCTCGAATTACTTTGAAGGCATGGAGCACATCTTTCCGCGAGGAGTGGGGATTGACTATTTTTCAACCCCGGACCAACTACAGGAAAGAGTTCAATATTACCTGGATCATCCGGATGAGCGAGAAGAATGTGCCCGGCGGGGCCGGGCGGTAGTCCTGGCAGAACACAAACCCGAAGACCGAGCGCGAATGCTGGTCGATGTTGTAACAGAACGCATCCGGCACGGTGAATCCGTTTACCGGAGTTTCCGCGACTGGCATCCGCCGAACTATCAACGAATCGAACCGTCACCGGAAAGACTGGAGTAATCCCATCCCGCGACCATGAAATGCGTCCCGTTACGCAATAGCGGCCTTTTCCCGATGGCCTCCAACCTGGCGGCATTCCGAGACCGGAATCCCGCTCTCGTCGAGAGACTCCAGGCAAGCCGAGCACAGTCGCCCGTGGAACTGGCACTTGTAGAAGGCGCTTCACCCGGTGCGTTCTATCTGCACGACCAGCGAAAATGCTGGATTCATCAGATCGGAGCGGCACAGTCGGAAAGCGTGAACTTCCGCAAGGACCTGATCGCAGGACAGGCCGTATTCTTCTGCGACCTATACATTCTCATCCGATTCGGCCTGGGATTGCACTGGCTGACTCTCGTCAAAACGCTCCGACCGCCGATCTCCGCCTACGGAATCATCGTAGTCGAACCGGAACCCTCCTGGCTATTGGCGGCGTCGTGCCTGTTTGACCTGAGCGTACCCATCCATCAAACCAATACCTTCTGGGTCGCCGGAGCCGACTGGCAGGAACAATTCACTGCATTAATCGAGCGCGAATTCCTGCACGGTTGCGGGCAAGCGGCGTTCCTCCCGGGGCATCCTCTGTATGGCCCCATTCAGAAAGAGCAGTTCGAGATCGTCCGACAAACGGTCGAGAAAATCCTCTCGATAAAACGCGTTTCGTTCTTCCAGGTGGTCCAGGACTATGCAAACAGCCGAAAACACCGGCCGCCTCAATCCGTAGGGCGACTGTGGGCCTTGGCGGATCGACGGTCTACGAATCGTGTCCTGTACCAGGTAACAGAACCGCTGCTCCAGGGATTCGAGCGTATCGGCGTGGATATTCGACGAGGCCATCGCGATGAGAGCCGGTATTTCCCTCCGCTGCTCTCTCTTCACGAGTTCATCGACAACGAGGCGGACTCTTTCTTCTCCGTCAATGTCCCCTTCGGAGAAATCATGTCCCATCCGCTCGCCGCGCAGATTCCGGCGATCAAAATGCTCTGGTATGTGGATCATCCCTACTACTGGTCCGAGTTTCCACGCCAGAAATGGGATGATCCGAGCCGGGACATCTTCGTCCAGCGGATCACGGATCATCACCTGTTCCTCTATGACCCGGGCGACCGTTTCTTCCTTCTCGAAAAGGGGATCGTCCCGGCAGGATACCTTCCGCACTACTCCGCATTTCATGATGTTCCGGTTGAGGAGTGTCCCGAATACCGCTGTGATGTCAGTTTTATCGGATCGCTGTTCAAGCTGGATTCGCCGTTCCTCGATTTTCCTCCTGAGCAGGCGACTGCCTGCTTGGATTACATCGCCTGCATGGGAGAGATCGTGTATCGGGAGGGATTGATTCCCCCGTATTTCGACGGATTGTTTGAGAGAAATCCGCCACCTCCCGTCCTGGAGGAGTTCATTCGACGCGGCTGGGCGGTTAACCGAACGACGATTTCCAAACTGATCTACCTGGACGCCGATAACCGTTACCGGCTCGACTGCGTGAAAGCCTTGGCGGGGCTCGATTTCAAACTGTTCGGCGATGAGTTCTGGCAAAATGAATTGAGAGGCCACCCGGCCTCCCGGTCGTGGCAGGGACGGGTTCCGTTCGACCGCCTTCCGAGCGTCTACAAGTCGTCCAGGATCAATGTCAACCTGGCCAGCCGTCAACTGAAAACCGCTCACAACAACCGGACATTTAATATCATCGGCTTGGGCCGCCTGGTTCTCTCGAATTACTTCGAGGGCATGGAGCATGTTTTCGAGCAGGGGAATGGGATCGATTATTTCAGCACACCGGAACAACTCAGGGAAAAGGTTGAATATTATCTTGCCCACCCTGAAGAGCGGGAGATATGCGCCGCAAGGGGACGAGAGTCCATTCTGAAAGAACATAAACCCGAAGACCGCGCGCGGTTCGTTCTGGAGACCGTGCAAGTGCGCCTTTCCGCCCATGAACCGTGTTACCGGGCCTGGCGGAACTGGAATCCTCAAGACTATAGACGGATACAGCCCCCACTTCGGTGATTGCCGCGCCCCCCTGACCCCGAACACTTCTCTTCCCAGTCTGCCTGGGTTACCATCCGCACGATCACAATCGAAATCCCAAACCGCCTGTTCAGGAGATGCGCCATGCAGCGCCCCTTGAAATACTATTTCTACCGACTCTTTGTGTTGTTTGAACGAGCCGTCAAGGTCCCGATTTTTGACTGCCGCATGTGCGGACAGTGTATCGTGCGCACCACCGCATTCACTTGCCCCATGCGATGCCCCAAGATGCTTCGGAACGGCCCATGCGGAGGGGCCATGAACGGACGGTGCGAGACCGATCCCACCATGCCCTGTGTCTGGGTTCTGATTCATCGCCGCGCGGAATGGCTGGGAACTTTGCAGAAACTGGAAACCATCCAGCCCTCCATCGACTGGTCCCTGTTCGACACTGCCTCCTGGATCAACCTCGTGACCGGAAAAATCGATATCTACGGTCACCCGGTTCGACAGGAAGAGAAGCCATAAAACGGTTCGTTTGGAAATAGTTCAAAATCAGCAAATCTTTCCCCTTTCCCGCCGGGAGAGGGTTGGGGTGAGGGCGCAAATATCCCCGCCTCCCCTCAATACCCCCACATCGAAGAGGATTGCATCCGTGAGGCCGAATCGACTCCCTTGTTGAGAGTCCGCGAAAGCCCGTTCGGACTGGCGGCAATGTCCTCGGTGGTGTTCAGCACATTATTCGCCGCCTTGAACGGCAAGTTCACAAGCCGATTCACCGTGGAACAGCCCGAAAGCATAACCAGCAACATGATCGCCGCAAGAGTCAATGACAAATATCGGGAAACACGCAAGGTGTGATTCCTCCTTGTGATTTAACAGTAGTGTATCCTAAACTTGCCTCAAGTGTCATAGAGGCCATACACCCATGAATCTCTTCCATGATGAATACGCGGCGGAACGAAGCCGAATGGTCGATGAGCAGATCAAGGCCAGGGGGATACTCAATCCGGCGGTACTCTCCGTCATGCGCGAGGTCCCGCGCCACCTGTTCGTTCCGCCGGAGTCCATCCCGGAGGCTTACCAGGACCATCCCCTCTCCCTGGAGGAGCCGCATGCAACCATCTCGCAGCCGTATATCGTCGCCTATATGACAGACGCTCTGCAACTCACCGGAACCGAGTGTGTCCTGGAAGTCGGTACGGGATCGGGATACCAGGCCGCTGTGCTGTCCGCTCTCTGCCGTGAGGTATTCACCGTTGAGCGCTATCCCTCCCTCTGTCGGCTGGCGGAGGACCGGCTTCGATCTCTGGGATACAACAACGTCACCGTGATTTGCGGTGACGGACGGCTGGGATTGGAGCAGTATGCCCCGTTTGATGGTATTCTCGTTACCGCCATGGCAGACCAGATTCCGGAACCTCTCAAGAGACAACTCGCCCTGGGAGGACGGCTGGTCATGCCGGTCGGCAATCCCGGTGTGCAGGACCTGATCCGACTGAAACGAACCGGCCAAGACCAGTTCCAGCGCGAGACCCTTATCTCCGTCGTCTTCGTCCCCCTGATGCCGTTACCCAATCCCACCAGCAATCCCGCCGAATCGGAATAGGTCCGGAATTCTTCTTCAATCCGCAATCCCCAATCCGCAATCCCCAATCCGCAATCCGCAATATCACGCCACACTTCCAAACCTCCCCTCTCCGCCGCAAACTCACATTCTGATGGCTCGCAAATCGCTTGCTCAATTCGCAATTCTCCTTGCCTTTCTTGTGCTCTGTTCTTCTCCGGCACAAGCGCAGGGATTCGTGCCGCCTCTTCCCGTGGGAGTTCGGTCGGCATGGCTCGATCTGGGAACTCAGCCCCTGGGGTGGGGGCTGATTCTCTGCGTAACCGATGCCGTTCCGGTCCGATGGGAAAAACACTTAGGCTCCGAGGGAATCCTCCCCGCAAAGAACAGCCCCGACCCATCCATCTATCTCAGCGTCGCTCCCGGTTTCCTGCTCCAGCCCACCGGCACCTTCTATCTCGGGGTTGAATACTGGGATGCCAAACATGGGACATTCCTCGTGGAATATCCCCGCGATACCGAATCGGCCACCCCCACAGTCGAGGGTGTGCAGACCAAACGGTTCTACACCGGCGGCACCAAACGCTGGCAGCGGGAAAACCTGGCAATCACCGATGCCCGGCTCACTCAGAATCTGCTTTACGGGGCCGATTT
>JAKPYU010000324.1 GCA_029568995.1 Candidatus Omnitrophota bacterium
GTCACGCTGGCACGCACAGAACGGTTTCCGGTGATGGCATCGGAGGAGTCAAGAAACGGCGCACGATATTCCGCGCCGACCCAACTCACCCACTGGTCCTCCAGCGGCTCAGTCCATGCGTCGGGCCATGATGACTCCGGAGACAGGCGTTCAAAAGTGCCGTTATCCGCAAGATTCAACGGATCGCCGATATTCTGCGTCAGTCGAACAGCGTCAAGCCATGCCTGGTGATTGCCCTGTGCCTGGTCTGTGAGGGCAAAGGTGATTTCCGCGCCCCAGTGGATCTCGGAGAGCATGAAAGTCGTCTCCACCTGTTTCCATTCGGTAGATGCAGGCAGATCGATCTTGCGGGATTGAGTGGGAAGGCCGGAAATCATTCCGAGCGTGACATTCGCGCTGAGAACGCCATCGGGCAATGCCGCCGTGGTCTTGTAATAGAAGGAAACAAGGATTTCACGGTTGGGGAGCAGAAGCAGACCGAACGGCATGGACGGATCTTTCACCCGCCAGAAATCCGCGAAAGTCGTCGCGGAAACCGAAGTTCCCCTGCCTTGGAGCGTAATGCAATGATTCCCTGAGAATCGCGCATCCTTGCACAGAGTGGCTCCCTCTGTCAGCCGCCAGTAATTGGGCGCGCCGGTGTCCTTTGCTTGAATCCGCGAACTATTGCCCTGCCCGCGAATCATCAGATTTACAAACTCATTTTCCGCATCCCCGTTCGGCAGGAGATTCGGCAGATCCGCATAAATTGGCAGGGAAAGAGCGGTCGCGAGTGAGAATATCGCAAGAGAGAGGCTTCGGTACGGCAAACATCCGATGAATGAATAAAAGGAACCGGTCAATTAGCAATCTCCTTTATGGTCAATGTGACTCCATTTTGCTTCTTACCAAGATCAACCTTCACACCATACGGATTTCGCACAGAAAGAATGCCGCGAATCTTGGAAATCCCGGAGTCTCCCTCGGTTTGCTCCAACACCATGGCAGGCCGGTCCTCGTCATCTTCAACCAAACAATCGATGAGATCGATGCCACCGAATTTGGCTGTCACGTTGGATCGGTACACGTGAAACCAGATTGGTGCCCAGGCCGCAGTATACCCACGGTTGTTCGCTGTATTCCGCAGAGTGCACTTGTTGAATCGGACCAGGGCCTTTTCAGAGGACTTGTCCTGGACCTTGATCCCATAGGCTTCCGTATCTTCCACCACACAGTTCCGAAACTCGATCAGACCGCCGGGGCCGTTATCGGCAACCTTGCTGACTCGAATCCCGCCCCCACGGGAGCTGGTGACACGGCAGTTCTCAAACCGGATGGAAACATCGCCGGATTCCTGCGTGAGATGTGCGAGAAACAGCTCGATTCCGTCCCCATAGTTGTCGGCGAAAAGGCAATTGCGAAAAACAATGTCCCGCACACGCTCGTCTGCCTCATTCGGCTCGATATCGACTCCCGATGAGGGCGGTGTACCCCAGGTGTTTTTGAACACACTGTTTTCAACATGAAGGCCATCGGCCCCAATGATGCTGATCCCCTGGCGGTAATGATTGTCGCACACGACATCCCTGATCCGCACATTCTTGCAGTAGGGTTGTTTCTGGGTCCTGCCAATGTAGATCCCATCGCCGCCGCTGTCCCGCAAGGTGACACCGGAAACATCGACATTCGTGCATCCGACGATCCGAAGTGTCATGCGCCACTCGGCTTTCTCGTATTTGCCGAACCAGCGGTCCCAGTCGAAATCCACCAGGACTTTTCCGACAATATAATCCTCTTTCTGCATCCGAACCGTCGCGCCATATCCGCGAATGGTGACATTCATCAAGTCGCTTGCGGTGAATACGCTGTCGCCGGTCCCCCGGTATTCGCCCCGCTTGGCTGTAATCACTACACCGTCTTCAAGAACCAGTTCCTGGTGGCTGGCGAGTGTGATTGGACGAACAATCCAGTCTTTCGTCATGTTCGGCACAATGACCCTTTTCGCACCGGAGTTGATAGCAGCCTGGAGAGCCTCGGTCGAATCCTCCCGGTCGAATCCCCACCAGGCGGCATTCGCTTCGGTTCGGTTTCCCGCAATCACCTCCTGCACCGCCTGGGGATTCCGGGCATTGATCGGAGCATCAAGGGCATATACTGAGACTCCTGCAAACGCACATAAGAAAAAACCAAATAGAAAGAAGATCTTCCGGTTCATTGTGAAGGGCATGGTGATTTTGCCTCCTGTAGGCGAATTCTTGACGACGAAATCAGCATCCCGGAATTAGTGCGCAGATTCGCCGATATTTCAAGGTGGATAACATTAACCGGCAGAATCGCTCTTGCTTCCTGGGATGCCTCCTGTGAGAATCGGGGAACTTATTCGGAGACTGTATCACCGTACCGCACGTTATATTCCATGATGGATGAATGGAAGAAATTCTACCGGAAAGATTATGCGGGCGATTGGGAGCAATTCTCCCAATCGCTGGGGGGACAGGAATATCATCGGAATTATCAACAGGCGTGTCTGTCGAAAATCCGCGAATCCAATCCCCGGAAAGTTCTGGAAGTCGGTGTGGGGCGTGGCGATCTGCTATCCCAATTATCCGGCCAGTCGATTGAACTATATGGTTGCGATCTTTCCGAGGGGAATCTTGCTGCTGCGTCGGCAAGATTCCAGGCGCTTGATTTTCCGGTTTCACTTTGTCACGCCGACGCGGAGAACCTGCCGTTCCGGTCCGCGTCGTTCGATACGGTTTATTCTCTTTCGGTTCTATGGTATTTGCCGGATCCCGCCGCAACTGTCGCGGAGATGTGCAGAGTCGCCAGGCCGGGCGGAACAATCGTGTTCGACATGTTAAATGCCTTTCATGTCACATCTGTGGGATATCATGTCTCGCGGATCGTAAACCGCTTGCTGGGACGGGAACGCGGTCGGACCTCGCTCGCTCATCCCAGGGAGGTCGCAAAGTGGGTCGCCCCATATTCTCGGCATTATGAGATCTATGGATCCTATATCCTCATGCCCGTGGGATTCCCGCTTCTGGGAGAATGCGCAAACTGGTATCGCGTGACACCTCGGCGGGCTGCCCGCATGACCGCATCCCCTTTGCGATACCTTGCGCATAAACTGGTTGTCGTCGCGACACGCGGGGAAGGGTAAGGGGGTGGACGGAGTGGACATCGTGGACTTTATGAACATCTGGGAAATGAGGGATTTCCCCCTCTCCCACCGGGAGAGGGTTGGGGTGAGGGTATGCAGACCAGTAGAAAGAGTCGGGGTGAAGACATGAACGCCACTTCCCCCCGCAGCCTTCTGATCGTCACCACGGATTCCGTCATCGCCGGAACCGAACGAATGATCCTTGCTTATCTTCAGCGGCACGATCCCGCGAAATACCGCCCCTATCTGGTCACCCTGATCGGGCCGGGCGATTTGGTCCGCGCGGCGGGCAAGCTGGGTATCCCCGGGGAACATCTCGACATCGGAAATCCTATCGACGCCGTGCGGAAACTGAGGCAGATCATCCGACGGATTCGACCGGCGGTCGTTCACAGCTACCTTTTCCATACAAACCTGCTGACCCGGATTCTCCGGCCATTTTCTCCTATTCCGAAATTGGTCTGCGGAATGCGCACGGTGTATGCTCCCGGAGCCTACCCGTACTGGTACTATGCGGCGGAGCGTTGCACACATTTCCTCTGTCACCGCGTGATCGCCAACTCCGAGGCGGGACGGGAGAGTCTTGTCCGAGTGGTTGGAATCCCCCGCGAGAAGGTGGAAGTCATACCGAACGGAATCGATCCCAATCGATATGATTTGGATCGTGCCACGGCACGGGAGCGTATTCTGACTGAATTCTCAATTCCCCTGGGTGCTTGCCTGCTGGGAATCGTGGCCCAGCTCCGACCGCAGAAACATCATGATCTGCTATTCCAGGCCATGCGATCTGTCCGGGAAACCGAGCCGGATGCGCATTTGCTGGTCATCGGGGATGGCAGCGAGCGGGAACGGTTGAAACGCTTGAGAATGGATTTAGGTTTGGAGAGGTCCGTCTTTTTTATGGGATACCGGACGGACATACCGCAGATCCTTGCCGGGCTGGATGTGTTTGTATTACCGACTTCTGTGGAAGGTTCGCCGGTGTCTGTTCTGGAGGCCATGGCGTCGGGATTGCCGGTAATCGCCGGTGACGCGGGTGGGGTGAAAGAACTGGTGGAAGACGGAAACACGGGGATTCTTGTCCCGCCGATGGATCTTGCAGCGTTGACCGGAGGGATTCTTTCGCTGGTGTCACAACAGGAGACGAGAGAAAAATTCGGGACGGCGGGAAAACAGAAAATACGGACCGAATTCTCCCTCGACCAGATGGCAAGAAGAACAGAAGAAGTCTATGACAGCCTGTTCGCTTAGTCTTCGTTTCCGGGAAGGGCTTTGCCGAGAACAAAGAATCGCACACGTTCTGTCCCTTTGGCGAACCAGCCTGCAATTGTTCCGAACAGGTAGCCGGTGAGAATGACACCCATGGCGGGATATAACCATCGTCCGGTCCACTGGCCATGATATAGATTGCCACGGACATAGAAATCGGCGAGAGACTCTGCGTTGAAGACAGACCAGAGAACAAGAAGAGCCGCCAGAAAGAGACCATGGAAGACACCGACAAGTGCCCCGAATTTGACGATCTGGTTCGTGGCGCGAACCTCGTGAGGCAGGGATGTCACGGATACCCAGACCGCAATCCATAGCACCAGGACGGGAATCAGAATGAGCTTGTAGTAACGTGTGACATAGTTACGATCCAAATTGGGTCCGCCCAGTTTCTGAGCCTTGACCAGGTAATCTCTGGCGCGATTGCGCTCCTCTTCGGCCTGACGCTGGAGTTGCTGGGCTTGTGCGGCTTGAGCACTGTCTCCGGATTGAAGGAGCGGGTTTGCCTGTTCAGCGAGGCTGGCCGCCTTCCGTTGGGAAAGATTGATCATGCCTGTGAAGTGTTGGATGCGGTCTCGAACGGCACGGGATTGGATCTCCATCAGCCACTGAATACTGGCGCAGATGGTGTATTGGGAAAGTGGTCGCCACGGACCGCGCAGTAGTTCGCTTTCATAAAGGCGGGCAAAGGGTGGTGTCTGATCCAGTCTTGTGAAGCGAAAAATCATTGTGGCAATAAGAATGCCGCAAATCAGTGAGACGATCGAGGCGATGCCGATGATTTTCAGCACGCGGCGCGGAGCCATGGGGTCTGGGGTCGGTACTGTCATGGAACGAGGTCCTTAGGAAGATGGGCGCGGGAACTGCGCTCCTTATGTCTATGGATCAACGAACTGCCCGGTTCAACATTCTCTGCCCAGCCAGCGCCCCCCTCTCCGTGCGGTCCACGGCCCCCTCTCCCGCCGGGAGAGGGTTGGGGTGAGGGTGAGTATGCTGCATAAGTGAAACAGATTCAAGCCATTCCGAAATGTCTCTCACGATCTTTGAAAGTGTTCTTGTATATGTGCGACACCTCGGAAGCACGTCTCATCTAAACGGACGAACCCTGCATCCGGTTCCGCAAGCATAGCGGAATTCTTTTTGACCGCAAAGAAGACATAGAGCCACACATCAACCCTCAAAACGAATCCGCATTTTCTCGAACAGGGAGGTCAGTTGCGAATTGTCATAAAACTCGATCTCGATCCTGCCTTTGCCGTTCTTGTTGCGAATAATACGCGCCTTGGTCTGAAGGTGTTCTTGAAGCAACGCCTCAAGATTGCGCAGATACGGGTCGTGATGCGGTTCCACCTGCTTTACGGCGGACTTGGATTGAGAGGGGGCCTTTTCGCTTGCCACGAGACGTTCGACATCGCGAACGGAAAGGCTGTCGCTTACAATTCTCCTGGCAAGAGAAAGAGCTTTACTCTCCGGAACAAGTCCAACCAGTGCGCGGGCATGGCCAGCAGTGAGTTCATTGCTCCGAATCAGTTCCTGGATGGATTCGGGTAAGTTAAGTAATCTGAGTGAGTTAGTAACCGATTCGCGGCTTTTCCCAACCCGCTGGGCAACAGTTTCCTGTGTCAAGTTAAAAGACTTGATCAGTTCGCTATAGGCATGCGCTTCCTCAATCGGATTCAGGTTGGCTCGCTGAAGGTTCTCAACGAGAGCCAGTTCGAGGGTGTGGAGATCTTCGGCGGCGATAATCACCGAGGGGATTGTTTCCAGGTTGAGCATGCGGCAGGCACGGAGACGGCGCTCACCGGCGATCAGTTGAAACCGATCGGGATCGACCGGGTCCGGTCTGACAAGAATCGGCTGAAGAATCCCGTGAAGTTTGATCGATGCCGCAAGATCCGCCAGGGATTCTTCATCGAAAAACTCCCGTGGCTGATAATCATTCTCGTTGATCCAATCCGGCGACAGCTCCTGAAACCGGACTCTCGCCGCTGTCTCTTCGGGCATCTCCGACAGGAGAGCGGACAAACCACGACCGAGTGACTTTCTTTTCATTGAGTATAATCTCCCGCGCCAGGGCGAGATAATCCTCCGAGCCATGGCAGCGGATATCATACAGAATGATCGGTATGCCGTGGCTCGGGGCCTCGCTGAGGCGCACACTTCTACGAATGATTGTCTGAAACACCAGATCCCCGTAAACACCTCGGATATCGTCCTGAACTTCACGGGAAAGCGAGGTGCGTGCATCAAACATGGTCAGAAGGATACCCTCAAGCGCCAGTTTCGGATTGTACTGCTGCCGCATAAGTGTCATGGAATCAACCAGCTCCGCAAGACCCTCCAGGGCGAAATACTCCGATTGGACAGGAATGATAACCGAGTCAGATGCGAGAAGGGCATTGATGGTCAGATAGCCAACAGAGGGTGGACAGTCGATCAGGATGTAGGAAGGCAGATCGGGAGCGGTTAAGTTCCAGAGATACTTGGAGATAGATCCTTGAAGTTGCTTGGCTCCAAGGTGGATACCGGCCAGCTGATAGTCTGCGGAAACCAGATCGGAGTTCGCGGGTGCCACTGTAAGACATTCAACGGGTGTGCTCTGGAAAACAGACTGGAGAGATTTCTGTTCCACAAGGACATCGAACATGGAAAAGGGAACATGACGTTTATCTACACCAAGCGCGCTGGAGGCATTTCCCTGCGGATCCAGGTCGATGAGAACAACAGGGCGTTCGCCGGCGGCAAGACAAGCGGCGAGATTGACCGCGGTTGTTGTCTTTCCGACGCCGCCTTTCTGATTTGCGATAGAGATGATACGGACCATGTCTGAAGAACTTTTGAATCTGGAATGATGGCTATATTGACATCCACAGGCGGTTTTGACAATGCCGTGAGGCCCTTTTTGCTGAATTGCGGGAAGAATGAATGTTTCACGTGAAACATGGAGAGCTAGAGCGGTGACTTTCGGATCTTCGACGGATTTCGCGGGTATCGCGGATCGGTGAGCGTCTCTTGCCTGAACACCAACACAGCATGATACCTGTCTCTACCGTGTAACCGATAAGGAATCGTCTCGATATGCTCTCCTCCCAGGGCTAACAGGGCATTCCCTGCGGCAGCCAAGTCTTCTGCAAAGGAAGCGCCACGGTGGGTCAGAAGGAATCCGCCCGGTCTCAGAAGCGGCAGCGATATTTCGAGAAGAATCGGTAGCGGCGCTACCGCGCGGGCGAGCGCGATATCGTACCTTTGCCGATAATTGGATTGCTGTGCTGCATGATCCGCGCGTAAATGAAGGACCTCGCCCCGCCCTGGAATGCAGGTTTCAACAGCCTTTCTCAGGAATTCCGCGTCTCGCTCACTCGATTCCAGCAGGGAAATATGCCAATCAGGGTGCACGATTGCGCAGGGTATCCCCGGCAGCCCCGGCCCGGTGCCGATATCGATCACCTTCGGAGCCAGGGGAATATGTCTCCACCGAAGGACCTGAAGGCTGTCGATAAAATGGTATTGGATAATCTCCTCTGCGGTGTGGTATTTCGTGATATTGCGCCTCTCCGCCTCGGTCTGAAGCATCTGGCTATAGAGGTCAAGAACAGGAATATAGATATCCACCGGAATAGACAGGCACGTGAGGAAATCGCAAAGCTCGCCATATCCTTGGAGTGCGGGAGCGGAGCTCCCGCCTTCTCCTGGATTCCGGCTTTCGCCGGAATGACGATGCACAGGGCCTTCTCCTGCATTCCCGCCTTGTCCGGAACGCCGGACCGAGCCTCTCTTGACGGGGGCGCTTCTCCCTCTCCCTCCGGGAGAGGTCCGGGGTGAGGATCTCTTCATGTTCCGCCTGCTCCCATGTTTCACGTGAAACATTGCCCTTCACCCGAACAGGAGAGTGTCCAAACCGTAGAAAAACCCGCTACTCTTCATCATCTCCCGGATGCCCATCAACACCCCGGGCATGAACGATGACCGGCTCAGGGTGTCGTGACGGATTGTCAGGGTTTGCCCCTCACCGCCAAAAATAACCTCCTGATGCGCCAGAAGGCCCGTCAGCCGTGTGCTGTGTACGCAAATCCCTTCCACCATCTTCCCACGCGGCGTTTCCCCGGCTCCGATAGGCGATTTAACGCTCACCGCCGCATCCTTCCACGCTTTTGCGATCAACTCCGCCGTTTTGATCGCCGTACCGGATGGAGCGTCCGCCTTCTTCGCATGGTGAAGCTCCATGATTTCCGCCTCGTGCATGAATCTCGCCGCCTCCTCCGCAAAGTGCATCATTAAAACGGCCCCAATCGCGAAATTCGGCGCGATGAGTATACCCCGCTTCCGGCTCGATGCCCGCCCCCGGAGATCCTCAATCTGTTCCGCCTTGAATCCAGTCGTCCCGATAATCCCCGCACAATCGCTCTCCAGGATCCTCAGTACATTGTCCATCGCGGATACGGGGACCGTAAAATCCACAACGGCGTCCGCGGATTTGCCGCGAATTGTCCCCAGAAGATCATCCCCCAAATCGCACTCGCCCACCAACTCCATATCGGCAGCCCCTCGAACGGCCAAAACGGTCTCCTGACCCATTCTACCCTTCGCACCATTTACGACCACGCGGATTTTTTCCATCATTTTCTCCTGCTGCTTGCCCGGTTCTGTTCTTCAATACACAAAATAGGATAGAATGCCCCTGCTCGTCAATCCGGCAGGTCCTTTTCATGATGATGCCTTCCTTGCCTGTCCTCCCAAATCGGACAGCCTCACGGCTGAGAGCCATCGCTCTGATTCTTGGCCTCTCTCTCCTCTTCGCGCTCTGGGAAGTCGGGCTTGCCTGGCGCTGGTATCAGCAATCCATCTCGTTCTTCTTTGCCGCAATTGTATTCTATTACCTGCTAGTCGGGATTCGTAGATCCGGCAATCTTCCCGCTCTGCTGCCCGATTGGATAACTTGCCTAGTCCAGGCCAATCCACGCCCCTTGATTTCGCCGCTTTCTTTCCTTGCCTTGCTTTCCGGTTTGATACTACTCTTTGCCGGCCTCCACTCCCGTGACACAATCAACCGCTCCGAATGTGCCCTCTCGGTGTATTCAAAAGACAACTCCAGCACCGTCTATTCAACACAAGTATCTGATTTTCTAGTACTTCCGTTCGACTTGCCATGTCTGCTCAAGGAACCGGAGCCTTTCCGCCTTCATATCTCCGGGTATGTCTCTTTCCCTCATTCCGGCCGATATTGTGCGAGACTTCATTCCAGCTCCGGCGAAACCTCCCTGTTTCTCGATGGGATAGAATGGGACCGGATTACCGACCAGCCTGGTAATCGGGTTGCCTTGCCGGTGCAGGATATCTCGGCCGGTTGGCACCACCTGGAAATTACGCACTCCGGTTCCGGATCTGCCCCCGCGCTTGGACTTACTTGGTCACAAAAAACAGAAACCGGCGAAACACCAATCCTTCCCCGTCTGGTTCGCGACATACAGGACTGTGTTCATCCCTGGAGGATTTTCCTGGTGAAACTTCTTTCGACGGCGTTCCTTGTCATTGGGGTTGCGCTTCTGCTCTCCTTGGGTTTGTCTTGGGTCGGGTGGCACTTGGGGGGATGGAGTGGAGAGAGTGGACTCTGCGGACGGCTTTCTGTCTTCACATGTCTTTTCCTTCTATTTGCAGGTGTTTTTGCAGGCCGAAGGCTACTCTTACACCACACCGGCGCGCTCATCGAGGCCGATGAGGCAGCGTTTGGCCTCATGGCTCAGCGTCTTCTTCGCGGAGAACTGCCACCCATTTTCCATTACGGCCAAGCCTATCAGGGAATCGTCGAAATCATTCCGCTTGCCTTCCTGATGCGTTTCTTCGGGGAGAGTCCCTGGGTTCTCAAGTTGGAACCCTGCCTGATGTACCTGGGATTCTCTCTGCTCCTACTGTTCTTGTATTGGCGCGTCGCGCGCAATGCCGAACATGCGTCTCTGCTTCTCATGCTGATCTGCTCGCCTGTCCTTCTGATGTGGATCTCGCTCAAAGCCTGGTTCGGATATGCGGAAACCCTTCTCGCGGGCGCGGCGATTCTGTTTTGTACGTATAAATTAGTATATCGTCCCGGCCGCTTTGACCTTTACTGGGCGTTGCTTCTCGGAATTGTCAGCGGAGTCTCCCTGTATATCCTTCCATTCAGTGCCCCGGTGGTGTTGTCGTCATTCCTGTTCATTCTCTGGTGCCGGAAATCCGACCGATGGAGGATCTCCCTGCTGGCTGCTGCTGTGCTGCTTATTACGGCAGTTCCTCCGTATCTGATTCACGATTTCACCAGCGCGGACAGGAGCACATCGTTTCTCGTGAAAGGCCGCGAGCTGGGCGCGCCGCGCGGGGAAGGTGAACGGGCTTTTCTGGATCGTTTTCTGAACGAGTGTTTCCCGGTCATTGTGGGTGGGCGTGCCATCTACGACGATCAGCGGGAGATCCCGTTCGATGATCTGCCCCGTGTTCTTTATTTGATTACTGCCGCAGGATTTTTGCTTTTGCCGTTCTACCTGCGTGAGGACTTGCGGAATCTCCTTCGTCATCGAATCCCCGGGCGATTCCTGTTTATTCTTCCAGCCGTGCTGGCCGTACCCATCGGTGTTTTCTCACCTTTCGGAATCTGGCCGTGGTATTTCCTTCCGATCTATTTCGGATTACCTGTGTTATGGGGAGCGGTGTTTCATTATTTATTCCAATATTCTCGTCCTGCGGCGGTTGCTGCTGCCTGTGTCTGCCTGGCAGTCTGGGCCGCGGGCAGCACAACACGCAGTGAATTACTCTTCCAGCCCGCCAGCCTGGTCAAAACCGGCGTGACCTTGCGTGTCGATAACAAACCCCTGATTGATACACTGCAGAGCGCCGGAATCTCTCATGCGATTTGCGACCAGGGAGCGGATTTCGCCACCCAAAGCACGGGCCGAGACTGGATGGGCGAGCGGCTCACATTCGAGAGCGGCATGACAATCAATGCAATCGACTCGCTTACCCGTCGACATCCCCACCTTGTTGCAGATACGGCGACTGCCGACCGCGTGGCGTATATATTCCGGAGCACTTATGAGTTTATGGACTTCAATCATCTCAAAGATCCCGGATATCAGCCGGTGACTTTCGACAGACTTGCCGCGCTGTTCGGTCCTCATTACCTGCACTACGAGCGCGTCGATTCCGAGAACGACGTGATTTTTCTTCCTCCCCGCAATCATCCTTCGAATGGGAAAGGTTTGTGGAAAGTCACGACCAATCGGGAAGAGGAGTTCATCTCCCGCCTGCACGATCATTCCGTCAGTTCTCGCGCCTATGGTCCTACCTACTGGACCACCGGCAATCCGCAAACCGTTGGCGACTTCATTCAGATTGATCTCGGTCGCATCATGCCCTTCCAGGGGATTGTCATGTATCACGGTGTGAAAACGTTGGATCGTCCGTATGGAGCAATGGTTTCGGTTTCGGGAGACGGCACGGAATGGTGGCAGATGGGACCAACCGGCTGGGATCCCGGCCCCTCGGTCTCTTATTGGAAGAATGATAAGGAATTCAACGCACGATATATCCGTGTACAGTTGACCGAATCCCACCCGGAGTTCTGGTGGACCATTTATGACTTGTGGCTGATCTGATTTTCCGGTCGGGCTAGCCTTGAAGGGAAATATCTTGCATGATTGGCGGGGATCAGCAGGAGAACACCCCCCTCTATCCCCCCGTCAACGGGGGGAAGATTTCCTCCTCCCTCCCTGTTTACAGGCAGGGTCAGGGTGGGGGTTATGGGACACAACGGGCAACCACGGGTGGTTGCCCCCGCGAACCGCGTCAACCGTAGGGGCAGGCCCCCGTGCCTGCCGGTCACTAGAAAACCAGGGGGTTAGGCGTTTGCGCCGAATCCCGATTATTTGAAAGGATTGAAGGAGAACTCATTATGTCGCAGAAACCTTTGTCAGTCGGCCTGATCGGCGGCGGCGGCGGAGCATTTATTGTACAACCTCATCAGCGAGCCATTCACTTCGATGGAACCCGGCGCGTGGTATGTGCTGCACTCCACCCCGATCCGGCCATCGCAATGAAAGAGGCGGAAAACTGGCCTTATCCTATTCTAGGCTACAAGAGCTATGACGAAATGATTGGCGACCAGGCGAAAAAGCCTGTCGGCGAGAGGATCGACTATGTGTTGATTGTCACCCCCAACCACGTGCATTTCGATCCGGCGATGAAGTGCATCCAGGCGGGAATTCCAGTCTTCTGCGAAAAGCCGCTGACAGTGACCTTGGATGAATCCGATCAGCTAGTGAAAGCGGTTCGCACGAAGAAGGTTCCCTTCGGTGTTGCGCACACTTACCTGGGACATTGGACCAGCCGCCTGTCGCGTCACATTGTCCGAAGCGGTTTAATCGGCGAGGTGCGCTGGGTGGATTCGTATTACATCCAGGGATGGCTTGCCAGTCGCACGGAGGATATGGGTGTGATGCAGGCGGAATGGCGCGTCGATCCCAAACGTGCCGGTGGAAGCTGCTGCGGCGGCGATATCGGCACCCATGCGCTGATGCAACTGCGCTTTGTGACCGGTCTCGAAATCAAGCGTGTCCAGGCCCACATGGAGACCTT
>JAKPYU010000748.1 GCA_029568995.1 Candidatus Omnitrophota bacterium
GAAATCACGATTGATGGAAAATTCCATATCGGCCCCAAAGCGGACCTGGTCCACCAGATCGTCGATCTGTTGCCTAGCATCCTTCTTCCAGTTGGCCACAGCGATGGACATCAACAGATCCGAGAACGCGAGGGGTGTTCCACCGTGGTTGGTGCGGATGAAGATGTCGAGGACGTGATCGATGGATTGATTGGTTTCGTTGTAGAAGTGGATGGTGCTGTCCCGACGAATGGCGAAATACAGTCGAGTGAGCGCCTTACGTGCATACGTGTTGGATTCCTGCCCCATCCCCTGAAGAAAATCCATGACGATATCGAGAACGTTATCGTCGGTTTCGGCTGCATCGAAATCGAGGATTTCGCCGACCTGAAACCAAATCTTGTCTGCCTTGCCCGAGTCCTCATTGAACTGCGCGTCCGTCAAGAACTTGAATTCGTGGCTCATCATCTCCTCATTTGATTCTTCATCGAGAGGAGCCGCGAGGTTGAGGTAGAGCTTGCGAGGCGGAAGGATGCTATCGTCCTTGGTTCGAGGCCACCATTTCCTGGGCAGTTTGTATGCGTAGGTGCCCTTGAGCCCGATGTAAAGCGAAGTCAGTCGCTGCTGGCCGTCGATGACGGCGAAGAAGTCACCATGCCCCTTGGTATCGAAGTCCGGGTTGTTTTCTTCGAAGCGCTCGCAATACCGTTCCAGGAATTGGTAGAAGCGGAAACTCTTCTTGACCTCCGGCTCCCGGACTTCCCAAAACATGAATGTATTGATCGGATAGCCGCGCATGATCGAGTCGAACAGGACGCATATCTGAGAGCTGCTCCAGGTGAATTTTCTCTGAATGGCGGGCAGCAAGTAGCGCCGGTTGACGATTTGATGGATCGCCTTCTCGATAGTTATAGCCTTCTCGTACTCACCAGCCATTTATTCCTCACACTCCGTTCGCATTATTTCGTTATTCTGTCCTGCGCACTCATCAAATCTTCAATTTCAACAGCTCATCGTCCAGTCCATAGCGAACCACGTCGATCCGGTCGCTGCGCTGGGAAACAAAATCTCCTGTCATCACAGGGAGCTGGAATGGGAAGAATGCCGGGTTGTTCAGTAGCAGCCCCAATGCGCCCTTGGCCTCCGGGGTGGCCAGGAGTGCG
>JAKPYU010000762.1 GCA_029568995.1 Candidatus Omnitrophota bacterium
CCTTTCAGAGGGTCGGCTGGGATGCCTCCCAGAAGAATGATCTTCTCAAGAGTCGGATCGTACACCATAGCATGGCTCAAGCGCGGTCCAGGCCCCCCTTGCGATATACGTTCCCAGTGCAAATTCGGGGATGCCGATGGCTCGGCAATGACGGTCAGGAAAACCAGCAGAATTTTCATGATTATTCTATCCTCAAGAAATAGGAGTGCAACCGAGAGCATCCTTGCTATTTCTCGTATAGACATCAACGATTTGCAGGGTGACAGGTCACACTTCTCATCTTGCCCGGAGACTGGAGATACGGGAGCGTGCGGGGGCCGATCCGGTGGAGCAGCCGAATTGCAGGCGGCATTTAATGAATCCCCCCGACTATCCGCTCCGAGAGGGAATCGAACCCCCAACCTTTAAGGTCTCCCTGCAACGTGGATTTGCTGAATCTGAAAGCATTGCGGGAGCAGCACGGTTATTATCCGAGTTACGAACAACATGATTCGCGGACCAGTGCCAGAGAGCAGGAAACCTGCCAAATGGCCATTGACGATAATGAGGTGTTGGAAATGGTCAAACGGAATTACCGGGAGTCCATCAAGCGAAAGATGGAAATCCTGGAGAAAACCCCGTTTGCCGAAGATCTTCGTGAGCGGTTGCGGAATAAACGATCCGTCTCTCGGTTCCTCAAAGCCTGTCTAGGATGATCGTCAAAAGGACGAGAATTATGCAGGCTGGGATCAGGAGTTTCAGACTCTTCTGAACCGTCGATCCCTTCGCCAGGTTTCCAATGGCCTTGGGAATCGTCGCGCCGCCAAGCAAGGCTCCGGCAAAGATGATCCCGAAGACACTTCCATAGACTTGGGGACTGAACTTGGCAAACGTGATCCCCACAATGGTGGGGAAGAATGGCGCAGAAGCCAGACCCGCCACAAACACCAATACCCACGCCAGTCTGACGCTCTCGGTGACCGTCATTAACAGAACGATCAGGGCAGTGAGCAAAGAGGCCCCAACAATGAACCATGCCCCATACTCGGTGATCGCCGGAATCTGGCTGGCGGCGAGTCGTCCGATGATCATGGCGATGGCGTACACGGAAATCAGTCTTTGTGCGGAAGCGTCGGCGACGCCGGAGTCCATGTCTTGGCCGGACCGACCGATTACTTCCTTGCCGAAGGCGGGAAGCCAGTTGCAGAGCGAAGTATCCAGTGCAGCGTAACAGAACAGCGCAAGGCCGGAGACCAGCACGGCCGGTTTGGTCAGAATCGCCATAGCGCCTGCAAACTCAAAAGCCGCGTTGCTCTCCGGGTATGTCGCGGCCATCGCAACGAACACCGGTGCTGCGACAATCACGGCCAGCGCGGAAACAGCCTTTTCGTACGAGGTGATGCGAAAAAGGAAACTGGTCACCAGGGGCGTCAAAAGAAGCCCGATGCCGAAGAACACGTTACCCAGGTTGCTGGCAGCCGCCGGATTCTTTCCCTCAAACAGCACCACGGGAATCAGCGTATTGCCCGCCGTGTTCAGGGCCATCGCGCCGAACCCCAGCAAAACACAGGAAAGAAACACCGCCTGGTAGGTTCGACCTCGCGCCAACAGGAGAATGCAAATTGCTGTCAGAAGAAAGCCGAGAATGGCCACAGGCCCATAACCGAGTTTGTCGGTAACCACGCCGAGGATCAGCGAGCTTGCCAGGCACGAGGTCATGAACCCGGAAATCAGGGAACCGAATTTCCCCTGGTCGATATTCAGCCGGGGCATCAGTTTCACGCTCACCGATCCCAAAAGCGAGAAACACATGCCAAGTCCGAACACGCACAACACGGCGGCTGCTTTTTCCATGCTTCGATTTCCTCCGGTGGTTTAGAAGTTCAACGGGATTCTCTGGCCGTTCCGGCTAGACGTTCTCATCGCATCGATAATAACGGCTACTTTATATCCATCCTCAAAGGTCGCCGTGTACGGACTGAGCGGCTTATCGTTGGCTACTGCGTCAAGGAAATGGAATTTCTCAATAATATGGCAATGCTCCCAGCCGAGATTGTGTCCGGAAGGCCACCACGGACCCACATAAGGATGACCCGCTTCGGTGACCGAGATTTCCTTGAATCCCAGCATCGTGTTGTCGCCTCGATCTTCGAGGCAGGCGAACAGGCTGTTGGGGTGTTCCAGGTCCCATTTGAGCGATCCCTTCGATCCGTTGATTTCCCAGCAGAGAAAGTTTTTTCTTCCCGTGGCAACCACGGAAGACTCCAGGACTCCGATGGCTCCGTTTTCAAACTCCATGAGGGCCGCGGTGCCTTCATCGGCAACGGCGTCCTTCGATCCGGCAGAGAGGATAGCCCGGTCCTGGTTAAATGTGCGAACCAGCGCGGAAACGCTCGTGATCTCGCCGACAAGAAATCGGCACTGGTCGATGGCATGGCTGCCGATTCCCTGGAGACCGCCCGAATGCGGCCAGGCGGAATACCAGGCTTCATTGGGTGACAGAGACGGATCGTGTCCGGCCATCTGCAGGTAGCCGATGCGGAGATGATAGATCGTGCCGATCTCACCGGCGTCAATGAGGTCCTTAGCCATTCGAACGGCGGGCACAAAGCGATAGTTAAAGGTACACATCGCCTTTCCGGCGGAAGCGGCGGCGGCCTCACACATTCGTTTGGCGTCCTCGACGGAGATTGCCATTGGCTTTTCGCAGACCACATTCTTTCCGTTGTTCAACGCGGCGATACAGGGTTCGGGATGAACCGGGTCCGGTCCGCAGTTATCGACTATGTCGATTCTGTCGTCATTGACTAACTCCTCATAGTCGGTACAGCACTCTTCATAGCCATACTGGACCGCTGCGCGCTCCAGTTTCTCTTGATTCTTGTCGCATAGCAGCAGCAGACGCGGCATCAAATTAGCAGCCGGGTAAATATAGGGTATGGTCTTGTAGGCATTGGTATGGCATTTCCCCATGAATCCGCATCCCAACAAGCCAATGCGAATTTCTTTTCTCCCGCCGGGTTTTACGCTGATATGTGTCATAGTTTGATCCCTCTCGCTTTCACTCTACTTATGCTGATAGAACGGATTTCAACGCTTCTCTTGCCCATTCCACGGAACTCTTGAGGTGCTCGTACTCCAATTCCCAGGATATCTCTCCATCCGGCAGGCTGGCAGGATGACTCCGGAGGATATCTTTCTCCCAGGATTTCCGGAGATACCAGGCCAATCCGTCACCCGGCGGCGATGGATGCCGTTGGAAGTACGTTGGGTCAAGGATGTCGAGTTTGAATGGAGCGAATTGTGTATGGAGCTCGATGTTGATGTTCATATCGCGGTTGTGTTCCGCCAGCAGCCGGGCAATCGCGACGATGTCGATATCTCCTTCGCCCAAAGCGCAGTTCTCCAGCCCTAAGCCGTCTTTTGTTCTCACGATGCGATAGTTTTTGTAGTGTGTTGTCAGCGCCCAGGGCGCCAGGATGCCAGCCAACCGTAGCGGATCGTCCAGATCGAAGGCCAGGTTGGCGCAATCGACCGTAAACCCGAATGCCGGACTATTGATCCTCCCCAGAATGGAGATCAGTTCCCGTACCGTAAAGTCGGCATGATTCTCCATGGCGATCCGGATTCCCATGTCTTCAGCGGCCTTGCACACCTCCTTGAGAATGGCGACCGCCTGATCCGCCAGCGCGGCCATGTCGTACCCTTCATCGCGAGTGAAGAGATTTCCGCAAACACACCTGAGGATGGGCGAGCCTAACTTCCGGGCAATATCGAGATGATGAATAGCGATCTGTGCATCCGAGACGTCCATGTTGCAACCCGCGTCCGCCAAGAGTGTTCTTCCTTTTTCGGCCATCGGATGCCATCCGAAGATCGAACCCATTCCGAATTCAATAAAAAGCCCCTTATCCTCAGCGGTTCCTCGGATTCGCTGGAGTTCCACGTCTCGAAAAGACTCGAACGGTGAGAGCTCGAACAGAACGCCCTCCAGTCCCAACTCGTTCGCCAGTTCGAGAACTCCAACAGCATCTCGCCCGGAGTTTCGCGTGCTGTAAGACTCCAATCCAAGTTTCATGCCTTCCTCCTTTCGGTCTCTTCCTTCGCGATTCGGCACCACTCGACGACGTTTTCCGGCCGGTGGCCGATTGTGTGGTTATCTTTCATGATGATCTCGACGACACATCCCTGGGTGACAGCCAGCGTTTCGCGCAGGGTTTTTCTGATGGTTTCGTGGTCGATTCTCGGGGATGCGAGAACCGCCGGATTCGGCTTAAACGACAGCACATAATTGCCTTCAAGGTATTCGGCCATCTTTTTCAGGTCCGCCCAGGGGGAACATGAGACACGGCGGAGATTGGGATGCTGCCTGACCTGGGACCATCGCGAATGCAGCGGTTCGCAACATCCGTAACAGTTCAGCCCGAACCGGTCCATGATCGGTTTCTCATACGGAAAGATGAACTCCGCGTACATCCCGGGAGAAACGTGTACCGTCTCCTGGCTCTCGGTGAAACCCCACAGGTCCGAGCAACGCACGTGCCCGTCGAAATCGTCCCGGGGAAGAGCATCGGTGAATCCGTATCCACCCGACCCGACGTACGTTCCGTCGTTGTTGAGGCTCAACAGGTTATGCTTCTCCAGATCATCGAGCTTGTCCAGATGCCCCTGGGAGATGATCGAAAGCAATTGATGAATCTCATCGGGATGCTCGATTAGATCAATGAACAGATCCTCCAGCCCCCTCATCAAGGCCGCCGGGAGCGTGATTCCCAGTGACCACCACCAGATGCCCTTGAGCCGAACCGTAAGGATATCTCCAAATGTGTCTTGTGCCAGCTCCAGGCAGCCGTTGGTGGTTTCCCAGTCGATATCAAATTGGGGAGAATGAACCTTGTTAAGATCTGTCTGGTAATCCTTGATGGGAGGGTCCCACACAAAGGAACCGAGTGCTTCGGTCCTGTGAAACTCGGTTTTTACCCCCCAGTCATCCGGAGAAACCGTGTAGGGTACATCGAAGTACGGTTCGACCGGCTTGTCGTCGCCCATCTCATCGCCCCAGAAAATCTCTTTGCGGAGATCCATTTCCCATCGGCGGGCCAGTGTTCCTTTGCACTCCATCTCCGCTTCGGTGATGATCTCATTCCAACCGTTTTCAGGATCGCAAAACACAGCAGGCCTGGTCTTTTCCAGCCCATTGATTTGCTTCCACAGCCGCCGCGAGGATTCCATCTTCGGACTGGCGGCGATTCCCGCCACCTTCTCGGCCAGCCTCCGTAGAACGGTCCGATCTGCCTCGGATATGGAAAGATCCTTGGGAGTAAATCCTGTGAGGATTTTGCCGGAGGCCGTCTGGTCAAGGCCGGTAGACTTGCCGTTTCCGTACTTCTCCATGCCATTACGTCCGGTGGAAAGCGGTATGGAATCTTGCTGATTCTGCTTTGCTTCCCTCAGAGTTTCGAGGAATTGGGGCAGTACACTAACAGAAGTCAAAAACCGACGCAAGAATCCGATTCACGGTGCCCAGCCCACTTCTCCCCTTCTTCAATTCATCCCCTATAATTCCTCCTCCATCCTTTTCCTGTCATCCCCCCAGTGCCGTGCTCACTCCCGGCACATTCGCCCCCCATACCCCGATCCCGCCCCCGCTCATTGTTCCATTGGAGGCGTTGTATACCAGGCTATTCCCGCCCTCCGGGTTGCCCTGCCGACGAAGCACGTATACCCACTCGATGGCGCTCTGGTTTCGGTCCGGTCCCCAGCTGCTCAGGCAAAATCCCACAGTGGAAAACTGCGGCAGATTCACCTGCCCCATCCAGGAATTGCCCGGATTCTCCTGGTCATACAGGTAGGAAAAATACAGATAACTTTCCTGGTCGTTTCCCGTATTGCCCTGTTTGGCCTTGAAAATATCCCGAAAGCCCACTCCGGCAATATATGCCATCGGGGTTGTCAGCCACTTCAGATGTACGGTCAGATGACTCGAATTCGGCGGCAGTGTTCCTTGATCGACCAGGTAACTCTGGACCGCCAGATGCAACGCTTTCAGGTCTCCATAGGTACGGGAGACCTGTGCACGAACTCGTGCGTTCATAAAATTCGGAACGGCAATCGCCGCCAGGATGCCGATGATCGCCACAACGATCAACAATTCAATCAGTGTAAACCCGTCTTTCCGTTTCATCGTCCACGCCTCGGTTGACCAACACGGAAATGAATCCTATTGTCATTATCCTATGACAGATTCGATCTTGATGAACAGACATGTCTCAGGATAAGAAGTCCCTTGGGTCGGACATTTTCGCCGAACTCCTGTCGCGCCAGGAGCAGGAGGAGCGGGAACAGGTCTGGCTGGCACCTTATGCCTGCCGGGCAAGAGAGACTTATGGACGTCGTTTCCCGGAAACGGAACACGCTTATCGGACAGCGTTCCAGCGCGATAAGGACCGTGTCATTCATTGTGCGGCGTTCCGACGGTTGGAATACAAAACGCAGGTGTTTGTCACCCATGTCGGCGATTATTATCGCACCCGCCTCACGCACAGCCTGGAAGTTGCCCAGATCGCGCGGACGCTCGGACGGGTCTTGAAACTCAATGAGGACCTCATCGAGGCCATCGCCCTGGCCCATGACCTCGGACATACCCCGTTCGGTCATTCCGGCGAACATGTGCTCAATGAGCTCATGGAGAACCATGGGGGATTCGAGCACAACGCGCAGGCGCTTCGGGTCGTGGATATCCTGGAGGAACGGTATCCGCTGTTCGATGGGCTGAACCTTACCGCGGAGGTGCGTCGGGGCATTCTCAAACGCAAGAAACCGTTCGAGGGCGAGGGGGAGGGAATCGCGCCCGTGTTGTCTCTGGAAGCGCAGGTCGTCGATGTCGCCGATGAGATCGCCTACAACAGCCACGACTGCGATGATGGTATCAAGTCGCAACTGATCGCGTCCGAAGAACTGGAAGCGCTTCCGCTCTGGCGACGGATTGTGAATGGGGTTGCGCAGGATTTCCCCGGCATGGAACCGGAACGGCAGCGCTCATCCGCCGTGGTGCGCCTGATCAATGCGCAGGTAACCGATGTTGCCAATGAGAGCATCCGACGGGTTCGTGACGCCGGTATTTCTTCCCCGCACAGTCTCGACGACAGCAACCCACTCATCGGATACAGCGCGGAAATGACCGAGCTGAACCGGCAATTGAAGAAGTTCCTTCATGAACGGCTATACCGACATCCCGATGTGCTCCGCGCAACGCAGAAAAGCGTCCGAATCATGACGCGGCTATTCGAACACTATCGGGACCATTCCGATCATCTGCCCCGCAGCAGTCAAAGCCGCATTGACCGTGATGGTGTCATGCGAACCGTCGCCGATTATCTCGCCGGGATGACCGACCGTTTCGCCGCCGAAGACTACCGCCAGATCTTCCTGCCGAGTTTCACGTTTTAATGCCTTGGAGTGCGGGAGCGCAGCTCGCGCCTTGGTTCTTCCTCTCTCTCCCGCCTCGGTTCGGTCGGGGTGAGAGGGCGCAACCTCCCCCTCTGTTGCCCATAATCTCCCCCGGCGATATATTTTTTCTTGTGCCGATTCATTCTCGCTGATTGCATCCCACCCCTGCATTCAAGGAACTCCGGGCCGTTCACAGGCATGGGAAACGGCGCTCGTGTCGTTCTCTCCCTGTTGAGCGGACCGAGTGTTTCATACAATGTTGGGAATGCCTTTTTTGGAGTGTTTGGAGACGTATGAACGGATTCAGCAATGAACGCAAGGCGGACGGGACTCTCACCCCGTATGGCCTTTATGACCCGGCGAACGAGCACGACAGCTGCGGTGTTGGCTTTGTTGCGCAGCTCGACGGGCAGCCCCGGCATTCGGTTGTGCAAGATGCTCTCCGGGTCCTGATCAACCTGGAACATCGTGGAGCCGTGGGCGGAGACAAGTCCACCGGCGACGGCGCGGGGCTTCTCCTGCAAATGCCTGACCTGTTTTTCCGGCAGGTCTGCGAGGACCGGCGATTGACTCTCCCCACGCCGGGCGATTATGCGGTTGCCATGGTTTTCCTGCCGACCGATAGCGCCCTGGCGGAACGAGCAACGAAAACGTTTGAAAAGGCTGTGCAGGAGGAAGGATGTGAAGTCCTCGGATGGCGCATGGTCCCGACGGCATCGGCGGGTCTCGGCGAGTTCTCGCGATCCACGCAGCCGGAAATTCGGCAGTTGTTTGTCGCGCGCGCGGCGGTCGCACCGGAGCATTTCGAACGCAAACTCTACGTGATCCGCCGGGTGGTCGAAAAAGAGGTTGCCGGATGGCTGGACCGGGACACCAGCCAGTTCTATGTCCCCAGCTTCTCCAGCCGAACCGTCAATTATAAAGGTCTGCTGACAGGAACTCAGCTGGCCTCTTTTTATCCCGACCTGGGTGATGCCCGCCTGGCCTGCGCGTTCTCTGTGATCCACCAGCGATATAGCACGAATACCTTCCCTTCGTGGAGTCTCGCCCAGCCGTTCCGGTTCCTGGGACATAACGGCGAAATCAATACACTTCGCGGAAACATCAATGCCATGAAAGCGCGCGAGGCAAAAATCGAATCGGACCTGCTCGGACCGGACCTCGAGAAAATCAAGCCGGTCATTGTAGAAGGCGGCAGTGACTCCGCGATTCTGGATAATGTACTGGAACTACTCGTTGCTGCCGGACGGTCGCTTCCGCACGCTGTGATGATGATGGTTCCCGAAGCCTGGGGATCGAAATTCCATATCAGCGAAGATAAGCGAGCCTTTTATGAGTACCACGCGGCGATTATGGAACCATGGGACGGCCCGGCCGCGTTGATCTTTACCGATGGACGATATATAGGCGGCACACTGGATCGCAATGGCCTTCGACCGGCGCGGTACACCATCACCCGCGATGGCATGGTAGTCATGGCGTCCGAAACCGGCGTGCTGGATATAGCCGGAGATCGCATCCTTCGGTGCGGACGCTTACAGCCGGGCAGGATGTTCCTGGTAGATCTCGCACAGAACCGAATCGTCCCGGATAACGAAGTCAAGGCGAAGATCTCCCGGCAGCGCCCTTATCGACACTGGCTGAAAGACCATGTCATCGGACTCCGAGGGCTGTTTGTTCCCCCTCAGATCCCGAAAGAGGACCCCGACGTTCTCCGCCGGAAACAACACGCGTTCGGCTACACCGATGAGGAACTAAAGATGGTTCTATCGCCGATGGCTTCGCGCGGCCAGGAGGCGGTCGGGTCCATGGGGAATGATGCCGCTCCCGCTGTCCTGTCGAACCGTCCACAACTCCTGTTCTCGTATTTCAAACAACTTTTTGCGCAGGTCACGAATCCCCCCATCGATCCCCTGAGGGAAGAACTAGTCATGTCGTTGACCAGCTTTGTGGGGCGCGAGAAAAATCTACTTGACGAAACGCCGGAGCATTGCGCCCGTCTCAAACTGCCTCATCCTATCCTGACTCCGCAGGACATGATGCGTCTTCGCCAGACCACTCATCCCGATATCATCACGGCGGAAATCGACACCCTGTTTCCTGCCGATGGTAACGGAGACGCCCTGTCTGAGGCGCTCGACACGGTCTTTCGCCGCGCGGAACGACACATCCGGGGCGGCGCAACGATGCTTATTCTCACGGATCGTCAATCGGATGGTGACCATGCCCCGATTCCGGCGCTCCTGGCCGTAGCGGGTTTGCACCATTACCTGATCCGCAAAGGGCTGCGTACCTCCGCCAGCCTCATTGTCGAAACCGGCGAGGCGCGCGAAATCATGCACTTCGCGCTGCTTCTCGGATACGGGGCGAACGCGATCTGCCCGCATGTCGCCCTGTCGAGCATCCGTGAAATGGCGGACTTGGGGCTGCTTGAGGAGGAAATCAAGGCCGATCAGGCCGTGGATGCATATATTACCGCTATCAAAAAAGGGTTACTTAAAACATTCAGCCGTATGGGAATCTCAACGCTGCGCAGCTACCTCGGCGCACAGATCTTCGAGGCCATCGGCCTGAACCGAAGCGTCGTGGATCGCTACTTCTGCGGCACAGCATCTCGAATCGGCGGCATGGGTCTCAACGAAATCGCCATGGAAACCCGCACCCGACATCGAAGGGGATTCCCCCAACGGGGAAAACCGACGTCTCTCCTGGATGCGGGTGGCGATTATCACATTCGCGACGGCGGCGAGAAGCACCTTATGTCGCCGGAGGTTGTCTATCACCTCCAATACGCGACACGTGCCAATTGTGAGAAAACCTACAGGGAATTCTCCCGGCTGGTCAATGAACAGTCCCATGCTCATGCAACTCTCCGCAGCCTGTTTTGTTTCAAGAAAACAGAGCCGATCCCCATCGAGGAAGTAGAGCCTGTCGAGGCCATCTTCCCGCGATTTGTGTCTGCCGCCATGTCGTTCGGCTCCATCAGCCGTGAGGCGCACGAGACTATCGCAATTGCCATGAACCGCCTGGGAGCCAACAGCAACTCCGGCGAGGGTGGCGAGGACCCAGCACGATATCATCCGCTTCCGAACGGGGACAGCAAACGCTCCAATATCAAGCAGGTTGCATCCGCTCGTTTCGGGGTGACCACGGACTACATCGTTCAAAGCAAAGAACTACAGATCAAAATGGCCCAGGGTGCAAAACCCGGTGAAGGCGGCCAACTGCCCGGACATAAAGTAAACAAAGACATCGCCCGTGTTCGTCACACCACGCCGGGGGTGACGCTGATTTCGCCGCCGCCTCACCATGATATCTACTCCATCGAGGATCTTTCCCAGCTGATTTTCGATCTGAAGGCGGTCAATCCCAGTGCGCGGATCTCCGTTAAGTTGGTTTCTGAGGTAGGAGTCGGTACGGTGGCGGCGGGTGTTGCCAAGGCGAAGGCCGATATGGTACTGATCTCCGGCTACGATGGCGGAACCGGTGCGTCCCCGCTCACTTCGATCAAACATGCCGGTCTGCCCTGGGAACTCGGTCTTGCCGAGACACAGCAGACTCTGGTAAACAACCACCTGCGAGACCGAATCCGCGTCCAGGTAGACGGTCAGCTCCGCACGGGCCGGGACCTGGCCATTGCGGCCCTTATGGGCGCGGAAGAATTCGGATTCGGTACGGTGATCCTGGTAACGTTGGGGTGTGTCATGATGCGCAAGTGCCACATGAATACCTGCCCGGTCGGTGTGGCAACACAGGACCCCGAACTCCGACGGCGATTCGCCGGAAAGCCTGAATATGTGGAACGCTATTTCCGGTTTCTTGCGCAGGAACTCCGCGAGTACATGGCCCAACTTGGATTTCGGACCCTGGATGAAATGATCGGGCGCGTGGACCTGCTGGAGGTTGCGCCGGCCATCGACCACTGGAAAGCGCAAGGTTTGGACTTCAGCGCGATTCTTGCGTCGCCAAGAAACACAAACGGCGGCCCGCTGCGCTGCGTTCGCAAACAGGAACACGAATTAGACAAATCGCTGGATCGCGAATTGATTCGCTACTGCAAACCTGCGCTTGAGAACGGCGAGCCGGTCCATCTGGAAATGCCGATCCGAAACGTTCATCGCACGGTTTGCGGGATGCTCAGCGGCGAAATTGCCCGAAAGTACGGTGCAAAAGGCCTACCCGAAAACACGATTCAAATCCATTTCAAAGGGTCCGCCGGGCAGAGTTTCGGTATGGCCCTCGCGCGGGGTATCTCGGCTCGCATTGAAGGCGACGCAAATGACTACCTGGGCAAGAGCATGTCCGGCGGGCGCATTGTACTGGTCCCGCCCGCAAATGCCACCTATTTGCCCCATGAAAACGTCATCGGCGGGAATGTCTTCCTGTACGGTGCAACCGGTGGTGAACTGTATGTCTACGGGACTGTGGGTGAGCGATTCGCCATTCGGAACAGTGGCGCATCCGCCGTTGTAGAAGGTGTCGGCGACCACGGCTGTGAGTACATGACCGGCGGTGTGGTCGTTATTCTCGGCCCAACCGGATGCAACTTCGCCGCCGGAATGAGCGGAGGAATCGCTTATGTCTACGATGAAACAGAACTGTTCGACACACGCTGCAATCTCGACATGGTCGATCTCGAAAGCGTGTGGACCGATGAAGACAAACAGCAACTGCGAACCATGATCGAACGCCATGTCGGCTATACAGGCAGCATCCGGGGAAAAATGATCCTGGAGAATTGGGAATCCCAACTTCCACTGTTTGTCAAGGTAATGCCGATTGAGTACCGGAAAGTCCTGGAACGAATGCGTCTGCAACAGCATTTGGATGACGAAACGGTTTCGGCGACTGAGGAGGTGTACCGTGGCTAAACCCACAGGTTTTCTTGAATATACGCGCGAAGAGGCTTCAAAAAGGCCTGTCGAGATCCGCGCAAAAGATTTTCGCGAAATCGAGGAATTGTTGCCTTGGGATCGCCTGGAACGGCAGGCCGCGCGTTGCATGGATTGCGGGATTCCATTCTGTCACGCTTACGGCTGTCCGGTGAGGAACCGTGTCCCGGATTTCAACGATCTGATTTATAGAAAACAATGGCGACGTGCCCTGGATATCCTGCACTCAACGAATAATTTCCCGGAGATAACCGGACGGATCTGTCCGGCACCATGCGAGGCCGCCTGCACTCTCTCAATAAACCAGCCGCCCGTCACTATTCGCCTGATCGAACTACAGATTGTGGAACGAGGATGGCGTGAGGGCTGGATTCAACCCCAACCGGCAGAGGAAAAAACCGGCAGGAAAATTGCCATTATCGGCTCTGGACCGTCGGGATTGGCTGCCGCCCAACAATTGGCCCGGAAAGGACACGAGGTCGTTGTCTTCGAAAAGGCCGACCGGATCGGCGGTATTCTTCGATACGGAATCCCGGATTTCAAACTGGAAAAGTGGATTCTCGACCGACGCCTGAATCAGATGCGAGAAGAAGGCGTCCGTTTTGAGACCGGTGTCGACGCGGGGACGGATTTGTCGCCACGCTATTTGCAGCGTACCTTTGATGCCATCCTGATTACAGCGGGGGCGTCGAAACCACGCGACCTGAACATTCCCGGACGAAATCTGAACGGAATTCATTTCGCCATGGATTTCCTGGTCCAGCAGAACAAACGGAATGCGGGGGACCATATACCCAAGGAGCAGGAAATCTCTGCGAAAGGCAAAAAAGTAGTCGTGATCGGAGGCGGCGATACCGGCTCCGATTGTGTCGGAACCAGTCGACGTCAGGGTGCAATCGACTTATGCCAGATTGAAATCCTGCCGAAACCGGCGGATGTACGTCCCGCAGACAATCCCTGGCCCGTCTGGCCGAAGGTATTAAAAACCTCTACTTCGCACGAGGAAGGATGCACCCGGCTCTGGAGCATTCTCACCAAAGAATTCATCGGGGGCGGGGATAATGTCAAAAAACTACATTGTGTGGAACTGGAATGGTCCGATACGGATCAATCCGGCAAACCGAAATTCCGGGAAATCCCCGGCTCCGACTTTGAGTTGGATGCGGATCTGGTTTTGCTCTCCTTGGGATTCTTACACATCGAGCACGGTCCGTTAGTAGAAGGGCTGAAACTCGGCACGGATGGAGCCGGGAATCTTGTTGTTCATCCAGGCTGTCAGACCTCCGTTCCGGGTATTTTCGCCGCCGGGGATTGTGTGATGGGGGCTTCGCTCGTGGTTCGTGCTATTCTGCAGGGAAGGGAATCCGCGATTGCCGTTGACCGATACCTGATGGGCGAATGACAGATGCCTCTCAAGTTCCTGAAAAAGTACTGGTTTCTGGTCTGTCTGGCCGTTGTGGTAGTCGTTGGTTTCAGTCATCCTGAAATCGGCCTGGCCTATCGCGAGATGGGGGCGGTTCCGGTTTCCGTGGCGGTTCTTATGTTCCTCTCGGGGCTTCTTCTGGACACTTCTTCTCTGGTTCGGGAGGCGCTGAATATTCGCTTGGTCGTTGCCATCTTCGCCTGTGTGTTTGTGATCTTTCCGGTCTTGGCATGTTCGGTGGTATGGGCGTTCTTTCGATGGAACCAGGATGTTCTGATTGCTTTAACTATTCTCGCCGCACAGCCGTCCACCCTCGCATCCGGGATCGTCATGACCCGCATCGCAGAGGGAAATGACGCTCTTGCGGTCGTTGCCGCCGTCACTACAAATCTGTCTTCCGTATTACTGACGCCTTTGGTGTTCTTTGTGATCCTGGGAGCAGGCGGGCAGGTAGAGATCTCTACTCCGGACATGATTGTCCGTCTTCTCCGTACAGTACTTCTTCCGGTCGCTTTGGGGCAGGTTGTCCGACGGTTGGTGGGCGGTCCGTGGTTGGATTCTCTTCGTGTTCCCATGGGGGTGTTCAGCCAGTGGGTGATCCTGGGAATGATCCTGACGGGTATTTCCGGTGCGGCCGGTGAACTCTACGGCGCATTAGGGCTGGTGGGGATTGCGTTGTACCTGCATACGGTGATGATCGTCCTGTCCTACTTCTTGGGGCGTGTGGTTCATGCGACGCGGGGGGAGGCTATTGCGCTGATCCTGTGCGGTTCTCAAAAAACGTTACCTGCCGGAATCTATATCTGGAGTACTTATTTCCCTTATGTAGCCATCGGTTCCGTACCTGTTGTCGCCTACCATGTTGTCCAGATGATTATCGACTCCATCCTCGCCGTCCGATTCCGCGACCGATGGAAGAGAGATTGAATTAAGAATTAAGAATTAAAGAGCATTCAGAAAGCCTCTCCCCCTCTCCATACTTGGAGAGGGGGCTGGGGGGTGAGGAAATCCTGGATAATTGGGTTGAGGGAGTATGATTCACACTCCTCCCGCCACCAGCTTCGCAGTTTCCCATTGCCCTCGTGGTGAATAACTCTCAAACAAACTCTCCAGCAGGTCGATCAGGGGCTGCAGAGTCTGGTCCCGCGTGGCGGACAGGATCAGGGATGGCGATGGCTCCAGCCACTCCATGGCCTCATACACCGCCTGCTTGGATTTCACACAGTCCCACTTGTTGAATAGCGTAACGGTCGGTTTCTTGTCTGCTCCGAGTTCCCGAACCAATCCGGCAACCGCCTCCATTTCCAGGTCGATATGCGGGGAACTGGTGTCCACCACATGAAGGATCAGGTCCGCTTCCTCCACAATCTCCAGGGTGGCCCGAAACGCGGCCAGCAAGGGTTCCGGCAGGTCCGTGATGAATCCCACCGTATCCGATAATAGAAGCATCTTCCGTTCACCCAGAAAGAGCTTGCGCGTGGTTGTATCCAGCGTGGAAAACAGCTGGTCCCGCGCGGCCACGTCAGCGGAGGTGAGACGGTTCAGCAGGGTGGATTTCCCCGCATTGGTATATCCGACAAGCACGGCGGTTGCCACACCCCGTCGTCGCCTGGCTCTCCGTTGGATTCGATTTGTGCGTTCGATGGCGCGGAGATCTTTCGTAAGGTGTTCGATGCGCTTGTTGATTCGCCGCCGGTCCACCTCCAACTGCGTCTCGCCGGGGCCACGGGTCCCGATTCCACCCCCCAGTCGAGACAAATCCCGACGTCCTCCTGTCAGGCGAGGACGCAGATACCGCAGCTGGGCCAGTTCCACCTGGATTTTTCCGTCCCGCGTCTGCGCATGTTGGGCGAAGATGTCCAGAATCAACTCTGTTCGGTCGATCACCCGAATCCCCAGGCGATCTTCCAGGTTTCTCTGCTGGACCGGAGACAGGTCCCGGCTGAACACCACCAGGTCCAGGTCGTTCTCCCCGACCAGGGATCGCAGCTCATCCACCTTGCCTTTCCCGACATAGGTGGCCGGATGGATGTCGCGGATATGCTGCCGCGTGAAACACTCAATCTCCGCCCCGGCGGTTTCTGCCAGTTTGGTCAATTCGCTGATTTGCTGGTCCGATCTCTCCGGAGGGACATGGGGGGGATACACACCGACCAGCAGCGCGCGCTCCGTTCGTGCAGAGGGTTGTGACGACTCCGAGAGAGACATACTCCTCCTGGCATCCATGGCCTGCAATGCAAAAACGGGGATATCCATACCGGACTATCCCCGTCTGTGTTCTTACCTTAACAACCCGGACTTATTCCCCCGGTCTCGGGGGCTTTGTCCCCACCTGATTCCAGCGGACTTTCTGTTTCGCACCGGGGCTTACCGTTGCTACGGCATGTTTGTAGATCAAATACTGTTCGTCCCGCTCATCGTTCTGAAGGATCAGCGTGAAATTGTCGAACGCCGAGATCTTGCCGTGCAGGTCCGAACCATCCAACAAATGGATGATCAAGTTCATCCGTTCTCGTCGTGCCTGGTTCAGGAAGCTATCTTGGATATTCATTGTACCTTTTTGAACCACATCCCACCTCGCTCAGTAGATTCCCGCACCCTCTGCAATTCTCTGCCGAGACTCCAATGTCATCATTTCATACCCCTGCCATTTTGTATCACATTTGTTTTTCGAAAGCAAGGAACTCCCGTATCTTTTTTTTCATATTCTCCAAGTCGGTGTTCTCGAGCCAGATGGCCTTGGTCTGATGCCGGAACCAGGTCATTTGACGCCGCGCGAACCGCCGCGTGGCGCTCTTGAGGTCGATTTTGGCCTGATTCAGGGTGATTTCTCCCCGCAAATAGGGGAAAATCTCCTTGTATCCGATGGCCTGACGCACTGTGCGGCTGCCGCCTCCCATGCCTGCCAGCCACTCGGCCTCTCGAAGAATGCCATCCCGAAACATCCGCTCTACCCGCTCCTCGATCCTCTGGTCCACGACCGGCCAGGGAGCCTGAACACCCAGCATCAACGTTCGTTTCAGCCAGGGTTTCGCCTCCTGGTCTTTCTGAAGGTCACTGGGCTTTTGACCGGTGGTTTCATAGACCTCCAAGGCCCGGATTGTACGCCGGGCGTCCTGGGGTAGAATCCGCTTCGCCCACTCCGGGTCGATAGCCTCCAGCCGTTCCCGGAGCGGCCCAAGACCTTCCGTCCGGTACTGTCGCTCCAGCGTTTCGCGAATCTCCTTTGGCGGTGAGGGCGCATCAAAGAAACCCTCCAGCAGGGCGCGGAAATACAAACCCGTCCCTCCGCATAGGATGGGCAGACGTCCCCGCGCCAGGACATCCCTTAACACCAACTCGCCTGCCGAGGCAAATCGCGAGGCGTTGAACTCCTCCCATGGGTCCGCTAAGTCCAGTAAATGATGGGGGATACGCGCACAGAGATCCGGCCCCGGCTTGCCGGTTCCCACATCCAGACCCCGATAAACCTGCATGGAATCTACGTTCAGGATCTCCCCACCGAAGCATTCCGCCAACTGCACCGCAATCTCGCTTTTCCCCAGCGCTGTCGGCCCGGCAATCGCCACCAGCCGTACCCGTTGAAGGTCGATGTTTCCCCTGTCCACTCTGTCCACTTTGTCCATCTTGTCCACCCCGTCCACCTTGTCCACCCCGCCATCCTATTTCCTTTTCTTCAATTCTTAATTTTTAATTCTTAATTCGTAATTACTTCTCCCCAGCACCGTAATAACCGGCAGATCGTCCGGCTCAAACCACGCATGGGAGCACCGGATCTCCAGCACATTCCGGCCTGCCCGCAAAACGCCCTGCGTCTCATATTCGGAAGGACTGCCGGAATTAACCTCAATTGTCCCGCCGGGTGTTCCGTTTAGGAAAATCGACAATTCCATCTTCTCGGTGTGAAGGCCGTCCGGCTGAAGAGTCAGCGCCAATCGCCGACCTTCGAGTTGCGTTCCTGCCACAAACTCCACCATGCACCCGGCAGGCCAGGTGAATGACGCCGAGTCGATTCCGGCGGACGCGACAAGGGCATTCGCAGGATTGAAGCGAATCCCATCGGTGACCGGAGGCTGCGTTCCGGTCATGTCTGCCAATGTCCAGGCCGCGGACGGGTCTTCCCCCGCAAGGGACTGCAAGGCCGCAATCGCTTTCGTTCGGTCGGCGAGACGAAGGTACGCTCTGCCGAGAACCGTTCCGGTTGTGCAGTGAACATGTCCGGCAATTTGCACAATCGTCTTGGCGGTCTCCTCATCCGGTTCCCAGGGATGGAATGTGAGCGCGGTACACCACGCCCGGTAGGCTTCATCCCACCGCTCCAATCCCGCCAGAATTTCCGCACGGTTCTTATAGGCCCGGACTGCAAGTTGGCTCGATACCGAGGCAATCACGCCGGCATACCGTTCCAGCGCCGATTCGGGATTCCGATCACGCTCCAGGTCTCCCAGCAGGAATTGGCCTTCTCCCTGTCCCACCCCGGCGTCCAGCTCAACGGCCCGTTCGAACTGCTCTTTCGCTCTCTCACGGTCCCCGGATTCATCCCGTTTCAAGAAAAGAAGCCCCATCTTGTGGTGCACTGTCGCCACCGCGGCCCGATGCCGCACCGAGTCCGTTTTCTCCAGCTGTTCCTGGTAGAATTTCAGAGCATCGCGATAAGCCCCCAAAGCGTCCCCATATCGTCCCTGTTGCTCCAGGTCGCTGCCCCGGATCATGCCTAAACTGGATTGATTCCTTTCTGTCGCAAGAAACCAGTCGGGATGATTCGCCAAATAGAGGAAAGCCGGGAACAGCACAACCAGGAGAATCCCCCAAGCGATCAGGGCGTGACGGTTCGATGGACCGGGAAGGGGACTGGACGGGTTCATGGCTTTGCCTTGAGTGATATGCGGGCCTGGTTGTTCTTGAATGTCTCTTCGTCAATGATCTCGTCGGGATCGGCGGCCACTTCAAACCAGGCGGCACGGTCCGTAACTCGAATCCTATGCGCCGATTTCTGGTCCCCCGCCGGAATCGACCAGATGTCCAAGGTGATGGATTGTTTCGGCGAGCCGTCGTCAAATCCCACTGTGATCTCGATTGCCGCATCCTTCGCATCCGTGTCGCCGATATTATGAACAGTAAAATCAATGACATACTGCCCCCGATCTGCTTCATGCCGAGCCTGGATATCTTTCTCTTCCACCACCAAATCGACTTTCTTGACCACCTCGATTTCCAGGCGGGCCGAGTTGTCCTCTTCGTACGATTCCACCACGTTGCCGAACGGATCGCATTGGAACAGGATGGCGTTCTTCCCCGAATTGTCGATGGGGTCCCAGCGGAGTGTTACAACCCGGCTTGCCCCCGGAACCAGTGCCGGAACAATCGGCGCACTTCGACCGGCCAGATTCCGAACCTCCCCTGCAAATCCCTCAATTCCTTCCAGTTGCGCATTGAGATTGGTCTCCGGCGAACTTGCGTCCCCGTTGTTCAATACCGGAATATCGAAATACACCGTCATTCCGTTCTGAGGACGCGAGGGTCGATAGGTAACCTCATTTTCCAGGATCGTCAGGTTCGGCGTTCCTGAGCCGACTTGGGGCACAGCCGGTTTCGGCAGAATAATCACCGTTCCGCCGTGGATTACTCCATCCGCCGTGAGCGCAGTCGCCCCGAAAGAAATGTGTCGTTCCTCGTTCCAGTACGGCCCGCAAACATCTCTTAATGACATCGTTCCTTCCGCCGGCCAGTCTTTTGTAGTGATTGTGTCTTCCCACAGAGGCCGAAATACGCTATCCCGAAGCCACAGGCTTGCCGTGGCATCAGAAACCGGCGATTCAACGCGATATTTCAATGAACCGCTGGAATCCAGCGCGACATTCAGAGAGGCCTCTTCGGGCCAGCGCCTGGGAACCGGCAGCTCGAACAGCGGATCTCCCAGAATACAGAACTGCTTTTGCGGCTCGAACGAGGGTCTTCCTGCCAGCGCAATCAGGCAGGAGGCCGCATAAGCCTGGCAGCAGTTCCGCATTCCGTGGCGAAACACCGCGTCGTGCATCCCGCGCGCCAGCGTCGAATGGTCCACGGGGTATCCTCTGCCCGTCGCCGCCAGAACGCTGATCGCGCCACCGGTCGGTCGGGTCAACAGGTCTTCCGCGATGGAGATGTTCCATTTCTCCTGCGCATAGTCGAATGTCCCGGTCTGGCACGTAAATCCCCAGAACACCGGAAGCATCTCCTTGTTGGTCAACCGCTTTGCCTCACTGAACTTCGACCCCCCCGCAAAGAACACCCGCTCGTGCGTCATGACATTCGGCGCGCCATGCCCGAAAAACTCCCACAGAACCGCCCCCCGGTTCAGACCGGCAATTACCGCGTCCGTCGCTTCGGGGCTGGTCTTCGATTTCAACTCTTTGCGCACATCCTCCGGCAGGTAGTAATTGTCCCGGAATGAATAGTCCGCCACGCGGATTTCCGTCACCTCGTACCCAAGCGGCAGCCAGGTCAACGAGACCTCATCCATTCGATCTTCAAATTCATTGTCGGTCAGCAGCAGCACACGGTTCATCCATTCCTGAGAGGCGGTCTTTGGATAGTGGATATTCCGGTCGATCATCACGTCCAGGTCCGTCGCCGAGCGGATCGGATACCGCGCCACCAGCATTTCCGGCAGCGTGTCGCCCGGTGTCAGGCAACCGAACCAGTTCTCGTCGGGGTAATCGTCTTCTCCGCGATAGGCGGGCAGGAAATTCGCAATCCCGTTCTTGTATCGTCCCCAGTGGTCCCAGGTCGCATCCCCCACCAGGAGAACATAGCTGGGCCGATGGTCGGGAGTCCGTCGGTAGACCCACGTCAGGTAATTCTTGATATTATGCGGCGACATGCGCCCGTCGCCGAAAATGGCGTCGATCTCCTCAAGAGTTGCCAGGTGTGGTTCGAATCCTCTCGTCCGATAATCTGCGCAAAGGGTGAGCAGTTTCCGAGCAAACTGTCGGGGCGTCACGATGATAATGTCCACAGGTCCTTTCGGAACCAGCGGATGGTTCTCCGGCGATACGGCGGGCATGAAATCATAGGTCTTCGCGTAAGACACGCTCCTCGGATCGAGGATGACCAGTTCCTCATTCGCCGAAGCGTCTGTGACAATGGCGACACCGGGTTTCAGGAATCGGCTGCTCTGCACGGTCCCGTTTTCCAGTATGTGCCACAACACCGCGCCCGATAATGCCTTGGACTGGATTCGGTATCGGTCCTGTTTCGGCTGAAAACGGATCGGGTCTCCGCTGTAAAGTGCGTAACGGTCGAATTCAAATTCAATTCGATCCAGGAAGATGGCATACTCCTTCTCATCAGGCGGTGCAGTCCGGATTTCGAGCAGATTTGTGCCCGCCAAAAGAGAGGCCGATGCAATCCGCGCTGCCGCCGTAAAAAACGGCGCCGTACCCGGCTCGATAGTCGTCTCCAGCGAAGCCCCGTTCACCAGGAACGAGAATCCTTCGTTGGAATTCTTGTAGAAATGGCGCTTCTGAAGCAATCGCGCGGAGACCGTTGCATCCGAAACCAGTCCCGCAAAATCGGGGCAGACCGTTCCCCCCGACTCATCCGGCAGTTTCTTCCAGACCCAGTAATCCGCCTGGCTTTCGTTCTGTTTGCCTTCGGGGAAATGGTCCAGGTCCTCCTCCAAACGGCACACCGCTCGGATGCTGTCCAGCGGTGCAGAGCCGGAGCGCACGTCCGGCTCCGCCGGAATCGTCCTGCCCGGCAATCCGCACAGCCAGTAGACCGACTTGGGGGAATAAGGCGATATGGACTTCCTGGCCCAGAACAGAATCTCGTCACCTTGTTCCGGAGGCCCCTCATTCTTCGGTTCTCCCGCCTTGCTCCATATCGTGTACGGAACTATCCGCCCTTCGCTGAACAGAGCGATTTGCGTTGTCTTCGCGCCGGGAGGCAGAATCCGGGTCCAGAGATCGCTCCCCACGCGAACAGGTCCCTCTTCCGTAAAACTCAGGCGCATCGAGGGCACACGCCGGTAGTCGGGCATGGGCATCCGGCTTTCGTCTTTTTCCGGCAGTGCGAATCGCGTGGCGGGATTCAGCAGGTAGGTTTGCAGGATCTGCTCAACCGGCCCTTCCTGTTTCGGAGAGATCGCCTCACTGGAACCCCAGGGGATTCGCACCGTGCCGGTTACATATCGAATTCTCTCCTGGGCCTTCGGGACGTATCCATAGACCGGAACATTCACCGAGGCTACCCGACAATCCCCCATCAATCCGACCGTTCGGATTGAGACTTTCGGCGCTTCAGCGGCGTCCGTTGTCGGTTCCACACCGTAATCTGCAACTTCCGGTTGCCCCACAGTCCCGTGTGGCACCGAAATCAAAACCTGCTCCGATTGTTCGACTGAACTCGGCGGAAATTCCCAGGACAGGACCATTCCTTCCGCCGTCGCTTCCGCAATTCGGATGTTCTCCGAAAGAAGGGCGTGCGGAGAATCGGCTCTCGGTGCCTCTAAGAACAGAAGAAAAAGCGCGCTCGTCAAAACCGCTTGAATTGTACTCGGTATCATCCTGATATCCCGCAACGGAAATTTCCTTCCATACATTCTTTCTGCCCACCCTGTCCATCTGGTCCACAATATCCACCCCAATTTTTGGACCGTATCATGCAAGAGGATCTTGTCAAGCGCCAAGGGTTCACTTTGCGCGCGGTCGAGTCTATCCTAACCGTATCTCAATGGGGAAGGACATCAGGTTTGCATGAAAATCCATGAATATCAGGGCAAAGAAGTCCTGAAAACCTATGGGGTGCCGGTTCCCCGTGGGCAGGTCGCAAAAACCCCCGACGAGGCTGAACAGATCGCGCGGGAACTGGGCACAAACGTTACGGTAATTAAAGCCCAGATTCATGCCGGAGGCCGTGGGAAAGGCGGCGGTGTTAAACTGGCTACAAGTCCAGCCGAAGCGCGACAGATCGCCGAACAGATGCTCGGCATGACTCTCGTAACCCACCAGACCGGCCCCGAAGGCAAAAAAGTCCTCCAGGTTCTCGTTGAGGAGGGGCTTGAGATCGAACGAGAACTCTATCTGGGCATGGTCATCGACCGTGCTGTGGGACGGGTGGTTGTGATGGCCTCTGCGCAGGGCGGAATGGAAATCGAGGAAGTCGCCGTGCGGGACCCGGATGCGGTCATGAAAGTCCACGTCGATCCCGCCGTCGGCTTGATGCCGTTCCAGGCCAATCAGATCGCGTTTGGCCTGGACCTGGACGGACCGGCGGTGAAATCCTGCGCGAAATTCGTCCGCAACCTGTATGCCGCCTTTGTTGCCTGCGATGCCTCGCTGGCCGAGATCAACCCGCTTGTTGTCACGAAGAACGCTGAGGTCCTTGCACTCGATGCAAAAATCAACTTCGACGACAACGCCCTTTTTCGCCACCCGGACTATGCCGACCTGAGAGACCTGAACGAAGAGGACCCGCTCGAAACCCAGGCCGCCAAACACGATCTGAGCTACATCAAGCTGGACGGCGAAATCGGCTGCATGGTGAACGGTGCGGGTCTTGCCATGGCGACCATGGATCTCGTCAAACTCGCCGGATCGATGCCCGCCAATTTTCTCGATGTCGGCGGAACGGCCGACGTGGAGCGTGTCGCCGCCGCCTTTCGGATTCTCATGTCGGATAGCCATGTCCGCGCTGTCCTGGTCAACATATTCGGCGGGATTGTCCGCTGCGACCGTGTCGCCAACGGGATCATTGAGGCCATGAAAACCGTCCGGGTTAATGTCCCGGTCGTCGTTCGTCTTCAGGGAACCAATGCCGGGGAAGCCCGACAGGTCCTCCAGGCGGCCGATTTTCCGTTCCTGGTCGCCGATGAATTAGCCGAAGCCGCCCGGAAAGTCGTTGCCGCGCTCAGAAAGTAATTTCTGTACCATGTCGTAAAAGCCGCACAGGGAGAGTCTATTGGACCATCAACTGTTTCGCGCCAATCTCAACATTCTTCACCAGGTCTACCCCGACTTGGCTAAGAAACTGGAGACATTCGAGTACGGAGCCTCCAAACGGTTTGCAATTACGCCACACCCGGACCGGGGCTGGACCTGTATCGACCGTGAAGAGAATCCCGAACATGCCATCCACGGTCCCCAGGACCCCTGGGCACAGGTCGAAAACTACCTTCTCAATATCGACCTGATCGAGCCGGAACTCATTCTTATCTACCGCTGCGGCCTGGGATATATGCCGCAATTGATTTATCCTCAGATGCGCTCCGGTAGACATGCTCAACGGCTATTGATTACCGAGGATCGCTGGGAGGTTCTTGCATCGTCCTTCTGGCTGCTCGATTGGACGGATATTCTTCGCTCCGATCGTGTGATTTTTCTTCACAGCGAGGAATCCGCGCAGTCCATTATGCAGTTCTTCGTGACCAATCCGATTGGGATGCTCCCCGTTCTGACCCTCATGCCGGGATGCAACATGAGTGAGACCGACCGGAAAGTCTTTGCCGCTTTGCAGGAACGCATGGGACAACTCGGGAAGGAAATCCGAGTCCAGACCGAGGGTTTTCTTCACGAACTGAAAGGGCATTACGCAACACGCAGAGCGAGCATCCAAAGCGAAACACCGGAACCGCCCGCGAAAATTCTCTTTGTCGAACCGGAACATGAGTATCTCGCCAAAAACATGATTGAAAGTCTTCGGGAAATGGGCTTCCGGTCCGATATGTACACGGGCAATATGCGGATGCTCCATTTTGTCAATACCTGGCTCTGGCTGGTCTATACCGCCGAACATCACCCGGACATTCTCTTGTGGATGAATCGTAACTCCCTTTCCCCGATTGGAAAACGCTTCCTTGACGATCTCCCCGTTACGAAAGCCATCTGGTACCTGGATAATCCCGAACGCGTGAAGGTCTCGATCGAAGAACTGGAGGCCACCGATATGGTGTTCAGCTTCGATCACAGCTATCTGCCGCTTCTTCGTGAAATGGGATCGGAATCCGTTCATACCCTGCACAATGCCGCCGGGTTGCTCCCCGCAGTGCGCCTTGATGAGAATCCCCTGCCACGTAACGGACCGGAGGCGGGTTTTGTCGGCGCGCTTGCCGCGAACCGCTTCATACCGGTCCGCCGTTTCTGGCTGGAACGCGATTCCGAGTACGTGACAATTCTCGACGGTATTGTGGATGACTATCTCGCCGATCCTTCCAAGACGCTTGCGTATCGGTACAAGAACTCGGCTGCGATTGAACGACTACCCTACTCCGGCTTCCCGGTTCTCTACCTGGAGGAACGCGCCACCTATTTGCGCCGACTCCGTTTTCTGCAAGCCATCAAGGATATGGAACTGAAAACCTACGGGGCACCCGAATGGGCCTCACCGGAATACGCAAAGGATCTCGTGCCCTGCTACGCCGGGAAGGCTCCCGACTACCACCGCGATTTGCCGCAATTGTACTATGACACAAAAATGAACATCAACATTTTTCACGTTCAGTGCATTGACTCGCCCAATCCGCGCGTCTTCGATGTTCTGGCCTGCGGCGGTTTCCTGATTTCCGAGTACCGTCCTTCCCTGGAAGAATACTTTCAGGATGGCGTTGAACTCCGCTGGTTCAGGACAAAAGAGGAATTGGCCGAACTGGTTGCCTATTACCGCGAACATCCCGATGAGCGGGAAGAGATCGCCCGTCGCGGCCAGAAAAGGGTGTTAGCACATCACCTTGCGAAGAATCGCATGGAGACCATGATGAACATCCTCTGGCCCGAACGAAAGAAATAAATCCCGCGTCTTCTCCCTCTCCCTCCGGGAGAGGGTTGGGGTGAGGGAGTCGAGGGGCACTTCCAGGACAACAGAATGTCAGACAAAACTGCACCAGGAGTCCGTCTCTTCCCCCTCTCCCTCCGGGAGAGGGCGGGGGGAGGGAATCTTGGGGCACCTCCAGGACAACAGCATGTCAGACCAATTTGATTCCAGGACACTCGTGAACCGCCTGTTGCTCCTGCTTCCCCTATTCTGCCTTCCCCTGACAGGCTGCCTCTCTCAATCCGAGGGGAAGAACTCCTCCTCTTGCATTATTCCCCTGCTGTACCGTGGCGAGACCGTCCATGACGACCAGGGCAAATTAGCCTTTGTCTACCGCTCCCATCCCATCGAGACCCAAGGTGGCAAATCCGTCACTGTAATGATTAATACCCTGCAATTCCACCACTGGAAATGCAGCTGGTTCCTGGAGTCTTTCGGGAACAGCACTCCCCTGAATTCCTCTGAAGCGATTTCCTGCGGTAATGGCGATGTTCTCGTGGCTCATTTGTTCTATACAAGATTCTTTCCTTTGTCGGATGCGGATCTGGAGAATTGCCGCCCGCGATTCCTCGCAGTCAGAAAAGAGGGTGTACAATCGTCGCCGCGAAAGCCAAACGTGGCGATTGTTCTTGTCGATGCCATGCGCCCGGATCATCTGCCCGGCGGTAAATACCCGGATATCATCGCGCCGCACCTGGAGAATATGCGCCTGTTGGGGACGGAATTTACGAACTGGCATTCAACGTCTTCCTCATCACGACCTTCCATTGGCTCCATATTCAGCGGCCTTTACCCGCGCGCACATGGCGCAATCCGCCACACAACCGCTGCCGCGTCGTTGTTCCCTGGCGTGAAAACGGTTGCGCAGTGCTTTCGCAAGCAAGGCTACCGGACAGCCGCCTTCCATTCCAACGCCCAGATATCCGCTCAATTCGGTTTTGACCGTGGCTTTGATATTTACAGGGGTCCCGTGTGGGACCCCGATGTCATGAAAGAATCGAGCCGTTGGCTGTCATCCACAACTTCGCCGTTCTTTCTGTATATTCACCTGATCCGTCTTCATGCTCCTTACCAGCCGACAGAGCATTTCGATCATCTCTATAAGGGCATGACCGGCGATCCCGAACACGACCAATACTGTTCCGAGATTACATTAGTCGATCAATCCATCGGCGAATTCCTTCTGAAAATGATTGAATGGGGACATTTTAATAATACCCTATTCTGGTTCCTGTCGGACCACGGTGAGGAATTCGGTGAGCACGGTGGTAGATATCACGGTAATACCCTTTATGAGGAAAGCATCCGCACACTGTCGATCCTCGTTCATCCGTCGATTGTTCCGTTAGATTCCTATTGCGATTGTGCTGCAAGTCACGTCGATGTTCTGCCGACATTGTGTTCTTTCATGGATGCACAGACACCGGAGGCAGTCCAGGGCGTCGATCTGTCCAAAGTGATTGCAGGGAAGGGAATTGCGGCGCAAGACCGAGCCATATTTGCCCAATCCTACGGCGGCGAAGACTCGAATCCTTTGATATCCATCCGCGATGCGGTGGTGTGGGACGGATGGAAGTTGATTGTTCCGTCGCATGGAGACATATACGAACTATACAATCTTAACGACGATTCGGATGAACTGCGGAATATCTATTCTGAGGATCATCCTGAGGCTGCGCATTTGAAGGCGACAGTCCGGGAATTCTCTGACGAATCGGACAGGATTGCGGAGGGAATGGGGCGCTCGGAAGCGCTGGCCCGCGATCCGGTAACTCATTCCGATAAGGAATGGGAAAACCTCCGCCAACTCGGCTACATTCGTTAGTCAGCCTCTGCGTATCCCATCCGCTCCAAGGGCGGAATTTCGCCCGGATAGGTAATCCGAACAAGTGTAAGTCCATGCGCGGGTGCGGTCTTCCCTGCACGGGATCGGTCACGACTTTCAAGGATGCCTTGAACGTCCTGGGGAGAAAGCCTGCCGAGTCCAACCTCAATTAACGTGCCGACAATAGTCCGGACCATGTGGCGCAGAAAAGCATGGCCCTCAATCCAGAAATGAAGGCAATCGGTCTCTTGAAGAAGCACGGCTCCGGTGATCCGTCGGACGGGATTCCGGGCCTCGCAGTGGGTACTGCGAAATGCGCTGAAATCATGAAGGCCGACAAATATTTGTGCGGCTTCCTGCATCGCGGATATATTCAGCGGTCTGTAGATACTAACGGTTGTCCGCCTGATGAGCGGGTCCCGCTGGCGTGAATTGAGAATACTGTAACGGTAGGTTCGCCTGCGCGCGTGTCGTCTCGCATCCCAGTTAGGCGGAACGTCTGAGAACGAGGTTACCGCGACATCGGGGGGAAGGTAATAATTGACTGCCCGATGCAGCGCGTCCGTAGTCAGTTGGGTATCGGAGAAAAACTGCGCGACCTGGTGTTCCGCATGAACTCCGGCATCGGTCCGTCCGGCGGCGTGAAGGCACGGCAGATCCGGGAGGATATTATGAATGGCTTTAAGTAGCACTCCCTCAACGGATCGCTGGTTATCCTGCATCTGCCACCCACAGAAATCTGTCCCGTCGTAGCGAAGATCGAGTCGAATGTTACGTTGAGTTGTATGTTCGTCGGGGAATGTCAATCGTTCGATTCTTTCTTTCGCTTGCGCAGTTCCGCCCAATCCTCAAGGCGTTTCTTGATCTTTGCCTCATGCCCGCGATCCGTCGGCTCGTAGAAAACCTTTCCCTTGAGCAAATCTGGAAGATCTTCCTGAAACACAATCGCCTCGTCATCGTCATGGGCGTACTGGTAGCCTTTACCGTAACCGAAATCCTTCATCAGGCGTGTGGGGGCATTGCGTATGTGCATCGGAACGGGAAGATAGCCGTGTTTCTTTACCGCATCCATGGCCTCTCCGAATGCGCGGTAAACGCGGTTGCTCTTCGGCGCACAGGACACATAAACAACGGCCTCGGCTAATGCCAGCTCTCCTTCGGGAGTTCCCAGGAAATGATACGAGTCCTTGGCAGCCAGCGTGACGAGCAGCGCCATCGGATCGGCTAATCCGACATCCTCGGATGCAAAACGCACAATGCGCCGTGCCAGGTAAAGCGGATCTTCGCCGCCTTCCAGCATGCGTGCCAGCCAGTAAAGCGCGGCCTGCGGATCGCTGTCCCGCATACTCTTATGGAGCGCCGAGATCAAATTGTAGTGTTCCTCGCCGGACTTGTCGTAGAGAATCCGTTTAGCCTGCAAGGCTTCGCCGCAGACTTTCCGGTTGATGATCCGCTCTTCCGGGGGGCGACGGCGGAGGAATACGGCGGTCTGCTGCAGATAATTCAGCGCGGTCCGCGCGTCGCCATGGGAGGCACGGGCGATAATCTCCAGGGATTCCGCATCGGCGGAGTGAATTGCGCCATCCGATTGAAGGATGCCGAGGCCGCGTTCCAGGATCGTCACCAGATCTCGCTCGCCGAGGCCATCCAGCTTGAAAACCGTAACGCGAGACAGAAGGGGTCCGACCACCTCAAATGACGGATTCTCCGTTGTTGCGCCGATCAGGTCGACCAGCCCGCATTCCACATGCGGAAGCAGCGCGTCCTGCTGGGACTTGTTCCAGCGGTGAATCTCGTCGATGAACAGCACGGTCCGGTTGCCGTGCGCCCGGTTCTGCCTGGCCTTCTCGACAATGGTGCGAAGATCCTTAACCCCGGACTCGGTCGCGGAGAGTTGAAGGAATTCCGCGCGGGTGACCCCGGCGATGACCCGCGCCAGTGTCGTCTTCCCGCTGCCGGGCGGTCCCCAGAGAATCATCGAGGGAATACGGTCAATCTCTACCGCCTGCCGCAGCGGTTTCCCCGGCCCAAGGAGTTCGTCCTGTCCGACGATCTCATCCAGCGTGACGGGTCGCGCCCGTTCGGCGAGCGGAATCCGCTCTTTCGGCACAGGCACGGGGGTTGGCTCCGCCGTTTCGGGTTCATGCTCAAACAGAGCGCCTTGGGATGGATCTTCATTCATGGCACGATTCGCCTGGTCCCTGCCGGTCATCTGCGAGACGATGATACACTTCGCCCGTTGATTATCTTGACGGAACCGGGCGAATCCGCCAAGTGGCGGCTCCGCCCCAGCTTCTTCGGGAGTTTGTTCATGAAGATCGCTTTATCCGCAGTTCTTTGCGCAATCATCCTGGTCGGCATATCCCTTTCGGCGGGGGCGCAGTCCCTCCTGATCCCGATGGATTCGTCCCAGAAAAACCATCTGAAGGCTTACGGGCTGACTTACTGGGCCTTGCAGGAGCCGCGTCGATTCAAGGCGGACTGGCTGCTGAACTATCGCGGCGGCTCGTTTCTGATCCATGAGGTGGACCAGTCCGCCGAAAGGGCTGCGCTGATGGGGGTTTCATGCCAGCCGGTGGGTCCCAGCGAAATCGCCGAGATTTACAGGACCATCGAGCAGGAGAACATGGACCGCATCCTTCTCGAAAAGGCCCCCAAAATCGCGGTGTATACACCTCCCACCGCCGAACCGTGGGATGATGCCGTAACCCTGGCGCTGACTTATGCGGAAATCCCCTACGAAACCCTCTGGGACGAGGAGGTTCTGTTAGGGCGGCTGCCGAATTACGATTGGCTGCACCTGCACCATGAGGATTTTACTGGGCAGTATGGGAAATTCTATCGCACCTATCGGAATGCCCCATGGTATTTGGAGCAGGTCAAAACGTTCGAGGCGACCGCTCGCGCCGCCGGGTTCCAGTCTGTCCAGGAACACAAGGCCGCCGTCGCTGCGCGCGTGGTGGAATACGTGGCCCAGGGCGGATTTCTGTTCGCCATGTGCGCCGCTGTCGATACGTTGGACATTGCCCGTGCCGCCACGGGCCTCGACATCGTTGCGCCGGAAATCGACGGGGACGGCCTCTCACCCGGATTTCAGGACAAATTGGATTTCACAAAAACGCTCGCTTTTGAAAACTTCCAGCTGCTCACCGACCCCAACATCTACGAATTCTCCGATATCGACACCGGCAATGCCCCCGCCACCCCCGGATCGCGATATGCCGCCGAGCAGTTCGCCCTGTTTGAGTTCTCGGCGAAATTCGATCCTGTCCCGACCATGCTGACCCAGGATCATGTCGCACAGGTGCATGATTTCCTCGGCCAGACCAGCGCCTTCCGAAAGGAGAAAATCAAACCCAGCATCATCATCCTGGGAGAGTTCCCCGGACAAGATGTGGCGAAATACATCCATGGAGTGTATGGGCAGGGAACGTTCACATTTCTGGCGGGCCATGATCCCGAAGATCGCGAACACCTGGTGGGCGAACACGCCACCGATCTCGCTCAATATCCCAATTCACCGGGTTATCGCCTGATCCTGAACAACATCCTGTTCCCGGCGGCGAAGAAGAAGGAACGGAAGACCTGAAGGGTTCTTGATTCTTATGTCTGTGTTGGTCCGTGTCTGTCCGCGCTTGTCCGTGTTCTCCCCTCACGCCTCCTCAAACGCCTTCCGGATTTCCTCGGACCAGAACAGGATTTCCTCGCGAACCAGGTGAGCTGTCTCGGTCAGTTGCTGCCGGATGGGCAGATGCTCTTGACGAGCGGTCTCGATGCACGGCTCCAGGCTCTCCAGAATCCCCTTCAGTCTCTCCAGCCTTCCCAGGCCGGTCATCCCATAGTGCAGATGAAGTGACCGGATTTCTTCCTCGCTCTCGCGGCATTGCGCTACGAGCTCACGCGCGGTCTGAATATGTTGCTCGGCGAGACCCTCACGGATCATACGTCGCTGTTCGCGGGATGGTTCGACCATGAAGAAATTACCTCGTGTTGTCAATCGGATGTCCGGTCAACGGATGGAAATCAAGTCATCATCGGCGAGTGGATAGCCCGCCGCATCGAGCATTCGGCTGAGCTCCATGGTAGGAAGCCCGATAATATTATGATACGAACCTTTCACTTCGGTCACAAACCGTCTCGCCTCTCCCTGTATGGCGTAGGCTCCCGCCTTGTCCATCGGTTCCCCTCCGGAGATGTATTCTGCGATCTCATCGGTTGACAGCGCCCGGAAACAAACCTCCGACCGGACCACACGCACTTGCTCCACGGTTCGATCCAGGCAGACCACCGCCAGCCCTGTCCATACTTCATGCCACCGTCCCGACAGCCCGGTAAGCATCGCTTCGGCATCCCGTGCCGAACGCGGTTTCCCCAGGATTCGGTCATCCACCGATACCACCGTATCCGCGCCGATTACCAGGTGGTCCGAGTAGGAGGAGGCCACCCGCAACGCTTTCTCCAATGCAATGCGAGCCACATAGCTGTTCGGCAGCTCATCGAGTATCGGCAGCTCCGCCAGGTCGCTTGCGACAATGTGAAAGTCCAGCCCCATCTTCCGCATCAACTCGGACCGGCGCGGGGACACGCTCGCCAGAATCAACCCTTTGTACATGGACAAGGAACTCGATCTCCTTTCAGCGACGCCATCGTTGCAGGAACACCGCCGCAACAATGATAGCGCCTTTCAGAACATACTGGACATTCGAGTCCACATTCTGAAGGTTGAGCACATTGATAATAATCCCGATAATCAGCGCACCTGCCAGGGTGTCGATCACTCGCCCCACTCCCCCTGCGAGGCTGGTTCCCCCGATCACTGCCGCCGCAATCGCGTCCAACTCGTAGGCCAGCCCGTCGCTGGCCGGATTTCCCTGCACCAGCTGGGCACACTGGATGATCCCGCCCAGCGCCGAAAGCAGTCCCGACAGGGCGTACGTCACAATAATGGTGAATCCCACGTTGATCCCCGCCAGCCGCGCGGCTTCCTGGTTGCCGCCGATCGCATACAGGTTCCGCCCGTAGCTGGTTTTGCTTAAGACAATATGGAATATCGCCACGACCACGAGGAATAGAATCGCCTGCGCGGGGATCGGAATGAGCCAAAAATCAAATCGGTATGAGATCCAGGCGAATGCCGGATCTGCACCGTCCGGTCCGTATCCGATAGGCTGGCTTGGACCGCCCGTGATCAGCCGTGCCGCACCACGCACGGCGATCATCAGCGCCAGCGTCGCCACAAATGGCTGGATCGTTCCCCTGGTAATCAGAAGCCCTGCCAGAACTCCGATCAGGATTCCAGGCAGAAGCGTCAGGAAAATCGTGGGGATTGCGGAAATCTGCGGCTGCATGAGAAGAACCGCAGCCTGTGTGGAGGCAAACGCCAGTATTGCACCGACCGACAGGTCAATGCCCCCCGTGATGATCACCAGCGTCATGCCGACTGCCAGGATCCCCTTCACAGAAACCATCCGCACGATTTCCGTCAGGTTGGATGGGTCCAGAAATACCAAGTCTCCCCGACGAATCGGCGAACAGAGACACGCTGCCAGAAACACCAGCAACAGAACCGGCCAGGGACCGGACAACCGCCGGATCCATTCTTGTCTCATTCTATCAGGATTCTCCCTCTCACCCCGGAAAATAATTTTCTCTCCTGCTGCCTATCGGAGACCTGATTTTCCCCCTCTCCCTCCGGGAGAGGGTTGGGGTGAGGGTCCGGTAATGTCTGACGTAGGGTGGGGTCAAGCCCGTCTGCGGGCTACCCCACCAGGGCTGTTCTTGCATCTCCCCCTCTCCATACTTGGAGAGAGGGCCGGGGGGTGAGGACTTCGAGGGCGACCCCGGGGGTGAGGGAATCCTACTCCCCCCCAAGGTCCTGCAGCGCCTCACGTGCATCCACGGCACTATCGCTGTCCGGATAATTCGTTAAAACAGCCTTGTATTCCCGAATCGCGCTGGCATTGTCCTTAAGATACCGGTGGTAAATCTTCCCGATCCGATACTGCGCTTCGGGAGCGTACTGGGAGGCGGGCCATTCCTCGATGATCTTGCGAAATTCCCCGATCACCCGCTCGAAATAGGCCGGCTGATCCTTGCGACGGGTGTCGAAAATCGCAACGTGCTGCAATTCCATGGCGACTTTGTATTGCACTACGGCATCCAGGCCGCCGCCTGCCGCCGTCTCATCCAGTTTGCTGCGCTGGGCGGAAAGGTCCTGCCTCTGTTGTTCGATGATCTGTTGCTGCTGCTGAATGGTCTCGGATTGTTTCTGAATGGCCGCCCGCAGATCGTCGATCTGGGTCTGCTGGGCTTTCATGGTCTGAAGAAGCTCTTTCAGCGTGGCCTGAACATCCAGATCCTGCCCGAATGCCGGAGGGGCAAGCCAGATCGTAATCGCCACAAGAACCAGGCCGGTGGGTCGTAGAAATCTGCTCAAATACTCCGTGAGAAGTGCGTGTCGTTTCACCATTGGATCTCCGTTAGTCTCTTGAATTGTCCCGCCCACAATAAATACCCCGCCCCGCCGTGTGGAGGGGGATTTCAAAGCCCTATCTCAACAAGTGGGCGCCCTGTGGAAAACTGGATACTCGTCCCCTGCGTGAGGGGCCTGAGATTCGCTTTCCAGGAAGGACTCCCGTAGAGCTTCCATCGCCTCGAAATTTCCCGACCATCACGAACGGCGCAGGGATTTTAATATGTACCTTCAAGGTTCCCCTGCTCCAATAACTCTATTCTTTCCAACGATGGCAATTTATCAGACCCGATACCGGCGTGCAATCTCTCTCCGGCACCGGCCTCGATGAGCAAAGGGGGGATCATTCGTTGAAATGACGACCGGCGAGGATACGTTCAAATGTTGTCTGGTCCAGGACATCCTCGATGGAATGTCGCACATCGTCCCAGATATAGTTGATCGGGCAGGTGCTGATTCTCGGACATCGGGGATGTCCGCTGGAGATTTCACATCGAAATGGAAGAATCGGGCCGTCGATCTGCCGGATCACTTGCCCCACCGAGATGTCTTTCGGATGGCAGGTCAGCAGGTATCCGCCGCCCGCTCCCCGTCGGCTTTCTATAAATCCCGCCTTTTTCAGCTCTTGAAGAATCTGAACCAGGAATGGGTGCGGAATATCCTGGTTGTGGGCAATCTCGTCAATGGTGAGCACTTCATCAGACTCGTATTTCCTGGCTAATTCATAAATGGCCAGAAGCGCATATTCACCTTTTGCAGACACGCGCATCGTCTTGTTTCCGAATCCAACTCACCCGGTGTATGATCTTCTTGATAAACTTACCCCCGGTTTCGCAGAGCGTCAATGGGAAAAGGCATGATTGAATTACACCTGGCCTGAGACTCGTCCGAATCTTGGGATTGCCAAACATCGAGTTTGACACCATAATACTGTCGGTGTCGAACGATAGCATATCTTCATTCGTCGGGTGGATATCCAATATGAGATCCGCAAAGGCATTCACGCTCATCGAATTGTTGATTGTGGTTGCGATCATCGGCATTCTGGCGGCGATTGCCATTCCGAATTTCATGGATGCAAGGGTCCGGGCCAAAATCGCCCAGACCAAGGAGCATCTCCGCATTATGGAGTTCGGCATCAACGCCTATCGCATGGATAACAACATGATGCCACAACATGCCGATGCCACGCGCCAGAATTGGTGGCTGACCACACCGATCGCCTATGCCGCCACTCGTCCTCTTGATCCTTTCCAGACGCCCGAACAGCAGAAATCCTGGTTTGCTTTCGGATTCCCGCACTTTCACACGTTCCGCGAGGGACGCTCCTTTCTCCTGGAGCTGCTGGGACCCGGATATGAGAAGAGTGTCGAATTCCAGAAAGCGGCAGGCGGGGGTTGGGTGGTGTATGCAATCGGGCCTGACCAGGGCTGGGGAGGGCTGGCGTTTGAAGTATCGAATGGAATCCGCAGTCGGGGCGATATGCACGCCATCGGCGGCGGCGGGTATAGATGACGGTGTGAACGGCGCAAGGTTCTTTCATTTTCTTGTCCACGGAATCCACACTGTCCACTTTGTCCACAGAAGATAAAAAAAATTATGTTCCGCAACATCGGTTCCATATCGGAGGATCTCACATCCGGATTGGAGGCACTCCGCCAACACATCGAGTCCGCCGACTCGACGGATGACCGCACCTGTCCGCTGTGTGATGGTTACGGCAATATCATCGACGAAAAGGGCGCTCGCCCATGTCGCTGTGTGTTGAGTCTCCGTCACAGGGAGCTGCTGACCAGTGCCCGTATTCCTCCACATTATCGCAAAAAGGACCTGGACAACTTTCAGGCGTACAATCCGCAGTTGAAAGCGTGCCTGGTCACCGCGCGGGAGTATGTTCAAAACTATTCCCCTGACAACAACCGCGGATTGTATCTCTATGGCGGACCCGGACAGGGGAAAACCCATCTTGCCGTCGCCATTCTGAAAGAACTCCTGCTCAAGGGATTCGATGGCGTTTTCTATAACCTCACGGATCTCTTCGATCGGCTGCGCACTTCCATCGCTGACGATACCGGGGGCTGGGGCGATCTCATGCGCGACCTGGACAGGGACATCCTGATTCTCGACGATGTGACCATCCCGAAACAAACCGCCTGGGTTAATGACAGGCTGTATGCATTCGTCAATGCCCGCTACCAGAACAACAAAACTCTGATCATCACCACGAACCTCGACCCGAAGGAACTCACACTTCGCCTGGGGGATGTCTTCGCCTCCCGGATCTGCGCCATGTGCCGGCAGATCGAACTGAAAGGCGACGATTATCGCGCCCGGATGGAGCGCTCCGGCAAATCCACCTGGCCCTGAGACCACCCTCCACTTTCCTTTCCCCGTCTTTTTATTCATCCCATCTGTCTCATTTGTCCTATTCCTCTCTCTTTCGCGCTCTGGATTGAACTTCCTGAACCGGCTACACTCGCACCGCAATGAATGCCATCTACCTGGACCACAATGCCACCTCTCCGCTCGATCCTCGTGTCCTGGAAGCGATGATGCCCTACCTGCGGGAGGAGTTTGGCAATCCGTCCTGTCGGTACGGTCCCGGTGTCAATGCCGCCTATGCCGTCGAACGGGCGCGTCTCCAGGTCGCTCAACTGATCGGCGCAAAACCGCAGGAAATTATCTTCACCAGCGGCGGCACGGAATCCAACAACCTTGCTTTGCGTAGTGCCGTTCGCACGATGGGTCGGAAGCATATCGTCACCACCTCCGTCGAACATCCGGCGGTCCTGAATACGTGCAGAGATTTGGAGCGACAGGAGAATTGCACTCTCAGCATTTTGCCCGTCGATGCGGACGGACGAATCGTCCCACACAAGGTGCTTCAGGCGATCACCGCTCGGACTGCCGTGGTCAGCGTGATGACCGCCAACAACGAAATCGGCACCATCCAGCCCATCGCCGAAATCGGGTCTCTCCTGCAGAAAGAGGATGTTCTGTTCCACACGGATGCGGTTCAGGCTTTCGGGCGCATCCCGTTGAATGTGGAGAACCTGCACGTGGACCTGTTGTCTCTGTCCGGGCACAAAATCTTAGGTCCCAAGGGGATTGGGGCGCTCTATATCCGAGAAGGAGTCTCGCTCCGTCCTCAAATCACCGGTGGGGAGCAGGAATTCGGCCTGCGTGGCGGAACTCCCAATGTGCCGGGGATTGCAGGATTGGGGATGGCGGCAGAACTGGCGCGGCTTGAAATGGAGAATCGCACGGCCAGGGTTACTTCGCTGACTGCACATCTCCGGGATCGCCTGCGCAGCACGATTCCCGGACTTCTCATCAACAGCCCGAACCGGGATTGCCTGCCGGGAACGTTGAATGTCTCCATCCCGAAAGTCTCCGCGCCCGATCTGGTCGATAGTCTCGACCGCGAGGGCATCTGCGTGTCCAGCGGTTGCGCCTGTTCCGAGGGCAAACGGGGACCGTCGCATGTTGTCCTTGCTGTCACCGGCGATCCCGACCGCGCCATGTCCTGCATTCGCTTCTCCGTCGGACCGGAAAACACAATGGACGAAATCGACCACGTCGCCCATACTCTCTCCAAACTCCTTCCTCGACCCACACCCTGAGACAATCCCACGCCCTCTGCTCTTTCAGCCTTTTTCTCTTCCTTCTGTCTTGGTTTTCTCTTCAATTCTTAATTCCTAATTCGTAATTCTTAATTGATTCTTCTCCCTCCCAGCTTCCTATCGCGTCAAACTGTGGTATGGTAGATATATGATTAAGGGGCTTGCTTTCCGGCACTGAACCGGCCCCGCAGAAGGAGTCTTACAATGGTAATGCCCGGACCTTGGGAAATGGTGATTATCCTCTTGATCGCGATGGTGGTTTTCGGCGCAAAGCGTCTCCCCGAAATCGGCAAGGGATTGGGCAAGGGCATCCGCGAGTTCAAGAAATCCTTGCGCGAGATCTCCGAAGACGAAAAAGACGACAACTCCCAGATCGAAGAACCGAAGTAATTTTTCGGCAATTTGAATCGCAGACACGCAGCCGCCTCTCATCCCGCGAGGCGGTTGTTTCTTTATACCGGGTCCTTCCACGATCCCTGTCCACCGTTTATGCTGGTCTTCCGAAACCGAATAGGTTTGATGGGTTTCCATCTGAAAAGAAACACCGTTTGACCAGAATCACCGGCAAGATGCCGTTTCTTCCCCCTCTCCCTCCGGGAGAGGGTTGGGGTGAGGGAAAGAGAAGTGCACAGGCTGGGGTGAGGGAAAGAAAAGTGCACAAGCCGGAATGAGACAAAACCGGGTGGCACAGGCTTCCAGCCTGTGAATCCGCAGAGGGAGTACCGGGTGGCACTGGCTTCCAGCCTGTGAATATTAGCACATTCCATCATGCGCGTTCTTTTCTTAAATCCTCCATTCTTACCCCGCTACTCGCGCAGCCAGAGAAGCCCCGGCGTGATCCGCTCCGGCACACTGTATTACCCTCTATGGCTGGCGTACGCGACCGGCATGGTGGAGCGGGAAGGATTCGATACCCGGCTGGTGGATTGCCCCGCCAATGGAATGGACGATGATGCCGTTCTCAGTCTCATCCGCTCCTGGCAACCTGAAATCGTTTTCATTGATACCAGCACTCCCAGCGCTGAAAGCGACCTCGATCTCGCACAAACAATCCAGCGGCAATTCCCGGAAACCTGGGTGTTCCCCGTCGGGACCCATGTCACCGCCACCTATGAGGAGACTCTCAGAACCTATCCGGATCTTCGCGGTGTCTGTCTGGGCGAATACGATGAAACCGTCATGGAGCTCTGCAAGCGCAAAGCACGCAGCGAGGACCTCGTCGGTACTCCCGGCACAGCAATCGTCAACCCCACCCCAACCCTCAGTGGGCAGGGTCGTTCGAATGAAACTGGAACCATCAACACCACCCTGACCCTCCCCAATCTTGGGGAGGGAAGTTCGGACTTCTCTCCCAAGATTGGGGGAAATGAAGAGGGGATTGATCTGGTGGTGCAGCACAGGGATAAAATAAAAGATCTCGACTCCCTCCCCTGGGTCAGCCAGGTCTACCGGAAACACCTGCGCATCGAGGACTACTTCTATTCCATCACCCGTCATCCGGTCATCACCATCATCACTGGCCGGGGATGTCCGTTCCACTGCATGTTCTGCCTCTATCCCCAGGTGATGCACGGCCATCAATATCGAACTCGCAGCCCACAGTCCGTCGCAGGCGAATTTGAGTACATCCGTCAGGAAATCCCATCCGTCCGTGAGGTATTCATCGAAGATGACACATTCACAGTGGACAAGAACCGGACACGGGCAATCTGCGAGGAACTGATCCGATCCGGCAACCGTCTCCCCTGGACCGCTAATGCTAGAACCGATGTTGATCTGGAAACTCTATCTATAATGAAACGTGCGGGTTGCCGATTGCTCTGTGTCGGCTTTGAAAGCGCGGATAATGAGGTATTGAAAGGGATGCACAAGGGGCAGAACTCAGACCGTGGAATTTGCTTTCGAGAGGATGCCCGTCGCGCAGGTATCATGATTCATGGCTGTTTCCTTCTGGGCGGACCGGGCGAAACACGCGAAAGCCTCGAAACCACCTTCCAGTATGCAACAAAACTCTCCTGCGATACCGCCCAATTCTTCCCCATCATGGTTTACCCTGGAACCGCCGCATACCAATGGGCGAAGGAGAACAACTTCCTCCATGCGTCCGGTTATCGCGACTGGCTGAACGAAACCGGGCAGCACCGATGCCTGATTGACACCCCGGACCTCTCCGCCAAAGAACTCATGGCGTTTTGTGATGAAGCCAGGCGACGCTACTATCTTACCCCCCGATACTTTCTGCAAATGACTCGAACGCTGATACGTCACCCAGGCGAGACCAAGCGCGTATTCATGGCGTTCCGACGGTTTGCCCGTCATCTTTTTTGAGGATTCCCACGACTTTTGTTTGAAAATCCGCTTCTCATGCCGCTCATCCTGTTCTATAATCACTTGCGCGGTCAGGACATGCTGGCCAAATCCATTGAATCCGCTGGAAAAAGGAGTAGGAGAAAATCATGCGAACAGTTGTTGTTGTTCTGGCTATGGCTGTAATCGTCTCAACGGCCATGGGAGCCACGGTCACGGTGAAAAAAGATGGCACGGGAACTGTCCCCAGCGTAGCGATGGCACTTGGAGTCATCAGCAATGGGGATACGATTATCATCGGCGACAGCGCCACGTATGATGAAGATCTGACTGCCGGCGTGGCAGCGGGCCTTGCGGCCTCGTTCACCCTCCGGGCTGCCGATGGACAAACCCCGGTAATTCGTGCGGTAAACGGCATGGAGCGTCTTGAAGCGCTGGGATTTCCGGGAACGGATTACATGGGAGCCGTGTTCTTCGGCTGCCAGGGGGTCCTGATCGAAGGAATCACCTTTGAGAATCACACCACCTCCGCAAACGTGGCAGGACTCAGCTCGGTTCTGACCTTGTTCGATTGCAGCAGCATTACCGTTCGGAACTGCACCATCCGAGGGGCGGGCGGCGCAGGAACCGGATATCCCGGCGACAACCTGAGCATCATTGCAGCCGGTATCCAAACGGCTCCCACCGATGTGCTCATCGAGGATTGCCTGATCGAACTGGCAAATTATGGCCCCACCGTTGCCAAACTCGTGCAGGACACTCCTACAGATCCCTCCGTTACCATCCGCAACTGCACGATCCAAAACTGCGAGGAAACCGGTATCGAGGTGGATGCCGGGGCTTATCCTGAGAGCGCCGATCCATTGGTTGCGAAGGGGGTCGGCAACTTGATTGAGAACAACACGATCATGAACTGTGAAGGCGGCATTCAACTCGGTGGCGGATACAACGTGGTTCGGAATTGCACAATCCTGGGTTGCCGGGATGACGGATTCAATGTGGACATGGATGGAGACCGAGGCACACGGCCCATTATCGCTACGGTCGAGAACTCCGTGTTCATCGGCAGTGAGGGACAGGGCATGGAGATTGAAGAGGGGCAGATCACCATCACCGGGTGCATTGCGGCCGGCAGCAACGGCGAAGGTCTCTGGCTTCACGATACTGGGCAGGAAACCACTGTCAATGTGAACCACTGCGACTTTTACCGAAACGTTCTGACAGGCGATCTGCCCTACGAGGTCCGTGTGGATCTCGGTGCCTCAGCGCCACTGTATTTGAACATGTACAACTCGAATGTCGTCGGCGACAGCGGACTTTACAGCGGCAATGTCAACGATCCGACGCAGTTCGAACCACAGGGCTTTTACGCACACTTCTGCAACGTCTTCGTAACCTCGGAGCCTTTCACAAATGTCACCAATCTATACTGTTGGGAAGTCGACCCGAAATTTGTGAATCCTTCCGGAGATTTTGAGACATTCACAAGGGATGGATTCAAACTCGCGGAGGATTCTCCCGTCAAAACAGCGGGCACGGATGGGTCCTTTATCGGCTCTCAGGGGCCGGTTCAAACCCCAATCGACGAATGGTCGATCTATTGAGAATCACGAATGATCTTTCCAACGGGCCTGGCAGCTTCTGTCAGGCCCGTTTTCATTCGGAATGTCTATTGATCATATCGGTCTTATTCGTTTTATCCCTCTGGTAGCTGTCCCTTTCTCTTCTCCCTCTCCCACCGGGAGAGGGGCGGGGTGAGGGAAGGGGATAATCGCCAGCCATCCTTTCCCCCCTCCCATCTCTCCTCTCCGCAATTCTCCTCAAAACTCATCCCGCAACATGGCACGCATCTTGTATAAATACCCATTGAGAATCACGAAATTCTAAATTTGAGAAAATCGAGATTCTCACATAACCAGCCAGAAAATATAGGGTTACGTTGAATCCTGGCTGAAACAAAAGGACTTTGGATTCGCAAAGATGTTTGAAAATGATAAAGAATCCTTTCAAAATAGCAACTGAACGTTTCATTATCGAGCCAATATGGCAGAGAAGAAAATAGATAGATATTATTGATAAAGATTAGTTGTATAGTAAAC
>JAKPYU010000765.1 GCA_029568995.1 Candidatus Omnitrophota bacterium
TTCCGAATCCGCTCCATCTGCGAACCGTGCCAGATTTCCTCAATGGTCTTGTCCTTCACATTCCCCAGTTTGATCGCGCCTTCGTAATCGCCGCAGCAGAGATGCACGGAACCATCCCACCAGATAAACAGCCGCTGCCAAAGCTGCGAACACGCGAAGAAGGTATCCTCCTGCTCCGAGGAGGTACGATCCACCTTGTCATGGCCGAGCGGGTTCTGGTAATCCACCGACGAGACCAGGTCCACTTTGTCTTTCCAGAATGCCACGAAATTCTCGTAATCCTCGGCATTCTCTTTCATCTTCACCATGGAAACCCGCGTCACCGGAAACACCTTGCCCATCTCCTTGCGGATTTCCTGGAACCGCAGGATATTCGCGACCACCTGGTCATAGTCGGCCCCTGCACGGAGTTCCTCATAGAGTTTCTTGTCATGCGCATCGAATGAGAAGATGATCTTATCCAGCCCGGCCTCGATCAATTCCCGTGATTTCTGTTCAGTCAGCATCGTGGCGTTCGTGTTGAACATCACGTCGAGAATCCCCTTTTCTTTTGCATACCGAACCATCTCGACACATTTCGGGTGCAGCAGCGGCTCGCCCAGGTAATTGTATTTCACCGAGCAAAGTCCCTTTTCTGCGCCCTCGTCGATGATTTTCAGGAACATCTCGTATGGCATGTGGCCGAACGATCCCAAAGTTCCGCTTTCGAGGGCTTGTGTGCGCGGGCAGTGGGGGCAGCGCAGGTTGCAGACCCGCGTCGTTTCGATATCCAGGTGGATCGGAAACCGTTCCACGACGAAATTCTTCGGATTCTCCGCCCACTTGCGCCGATACTCCCAATAGGCATCGGAATAGGCTTTCTCCCAGGGATACATGCCGCCATCCGCCGGACGCAGCTCATGATAAGATGGATTGATTTTCACATCGGGTTTCTTGTCGCTGGCTGTGCTCATGGAATCATTCCCCGTGATAGGTTTTTCGTTCAACTTCCTTATTTTCGACCTTTGGAGCGCGAATCTTAATTGACTCGGTCAAGATACATGGACGATGTTATGTTCCCTGTTCTTTTCCGTTCTCCCTGGAAAGAAAATCCCCGAAGTGAGAGGATGACAGGTTTGAAAATACGTGGTTTTGGAGGAGAACACAATCCATGAAGGTTCTCATTACCGGTTCGAGCGGCATGATCGGGACCAATCTGGCGCTTCGCCTGATGGAAGATGGTCACACGGTGTTGGGGGTGGACCATCGGAGCAACAGTTGGACCGACCGTATCCCTTTCCGAACCATTGACTTGCGAAAAGACTGCATCGGCCGCCTGGTCGAGCTGATCAAGGGATTCGAGATAGACATCGTGGTCCATCTGGCGGCCCATGCCAAAGTATATGAACTGGTTGTTGAGCCGTCTCGTGCGCTTGAAAATGTTGTGATTACGTTCAAAGTGGTCGAAAGCGCCCGCCTGGCCGGAGTTCCCATCATTTTCAGCAGCTCCCGTGAAGTGTACGGAGACATCCATCGCCATGTGACCAACGAGGGATGCGCGGACTTTGTGGTTGCCGAAAGCCCGTATTCCGCCAGCAAGATTTCCGGTGAGGCGTTTATTTATTCGTTCGCGCAATGCTATGACCTGCCGTATATCGTGTTCCGTTTCAGCAATGTGTACGGGCGATACGACAACGACCTCGAACGGATGGAGCGTGTTACACCCCTGTTTATCCGCAAGATCGCCCAAGGCGAACCGATCGTCATTTTCGGCAAGGAAAAGGTCCTGGATTTCACCTATATTGACGATTGCATTGATGGTATCTACTCCGGTATCCAGAGACTGAACTCCGGCAAGGTGAAGAACCAGACGATCAATCTCGCGTATGGCGAGGGGAACAGCCTGGACCAGCTGGTGACATTCATTGCGGAGGCAGTGGGAGTGGAGCCTCAGGTGTCGTACCGGTCAAGCCAGGCGGGGGAGGTGACCCGGTATGTGGCGGATGTCACCAAGGCCCGCGAATTGCTGGGCTATCACCCCCGGACTCCCCTGTCGGAGGGGATCAGGAAGGCGGTTGAATGGCAGCGAGAGGCCGGGCACCTCAGTCGCTGACTTTCGATTGCCATCGTTTTTTTCTCCCTCTCCCACCGGGAGAGGGTTGGGGTGAGGGAAGCGAATCACGGACTGTTTGTGGGCAATGGCGATGAAAGAGGTTCGGCAATGAGCGGCAATCGCAGTTCGGTGGGGATACCCTCGGTGGACCGGGCAGTGGCGGAGTTGTGCAAACTCCCCGGCATCGGCCCACGGATGGCGCAGCGGTTGGTGTATCACCTGTTGCGGCGCGACCGCTCCGAAATCGAGAGTCTCTCTCGTGCGCTTCAGGATCTCCATGCCAGGATCAGACATTGCTCCATTTGCGGCTATTTCTCCGAAAGCGACCCGTGCCACATCTGTTCCTCCGACAGTCGAGACCGTCATGTGATCTGCGTGGTGGAACAGCCGCAGGATGTGTTTGCCATCGAGCGGACCAATGATTTCCATGGGGTGTATCACATTCTGGGTGGTGCGCTTTCCCCGATTGATGGGATCGGCCCGGAGGAGATCCGCATCCGAAGCCTGCTGGAACGGCTGCGAGGCGATATCCGCGAGGTGATTCTCGCAACGAATCCCACGCTGGAGGGAGATGCGACAGCGCTCTACTTGCAGAACCTGATTCGTCCTATCGGGATCCGTGTTTCGCGGATTGCCCGTGGTTTGCCCACCGGCGGCGACTTGGAATTCGCGGATGAATCCACCCTGGCCGCCGCGCTGTCTCTGCGGACGGAGATGTGACTTTCAGAAGGATGGTCTTGGCAGCAATCCCGCTTTCTGCAGCGTCGGTTCGGCCAGTTCCTCACGTTCCAGCGTGATCAGATGCACTCCCCGGACGCCTTCGGTTTCCCGGCACTGCTGAATCATCTCCGCTGCAATGGCGATTCCCTCTTCCTCGGAACGCTTCTGTTCCTTGGCCCGTTCCATCCGCTGCACCATTTCTTCCGGGATGCTGATTCCGGGCACGCGCGTCTTCATGAATGTCAGTGCGCCCACGGTTCTGGCAAGGACAATACCGCCCAGGATGGCAGCCTTCTCGTGCAGCCCTTTGTTTCGCACATCCGCCATGAACTCCCGAAACCGTTCGATATCGAATACGCACTGAGTCTGGATAAAATCCGCTCCTGCCGCAATTTTCTTTGCCAAACGCATGATCCGAAACTCCTGCGGATCGGCGAACGGATTCTCTGCCGCTCCAATAAAAAACCGCACCGGACAAAGAGGCTGCTTGGGGCTGTTGCGCAACTCCTCCCCGGAATCCAGCACACCCGGATCCCCCATACGCTTCACTATTTGAAGAACGTGCATGGGATCGACATCCGAGACCTGGCGAGCCATTCGATGCAGACCGAGCGTAATGTGATCTCCCGAAACCACAAAGGCATTCTTGATCCCCAGGGCCGATGCGCCGATCAGGTCCGCCTGAATCGCCAGCCGGTTCCGGTCGCGCGTGGTGAATTGCAGGACCGGTTCGCCCCCCCGTTCCAGAATCAACAGGGCTGTTGCCCAGTTACACATGCGGACATTTGCGCCCTGGTTGTCCGTCACATTGATCGCTTCCACCCGACCCACCAGGCAATCCGCTTTCTGCCGGACATATTCGGCATCCGCGCATTTCGGCGGGCCGAGTTCCGAGGTAACCACAAATTGGCCGGAACGAACCGCCCTCTCCAGGCGACTCGGTTCATACCCAGGGATCTTTGATGTTTCTTCCATGATCCATTCCTGCTCCATTGGGAGGTATCGTGAATGCAGTCAACGCCAAAGGATGTACTATTGAAGATTGGGATCGGAAGAGCAAGAGTCCCGGTGACCGGTGATCGCGCGGACTTTTTGCACCAAATCGCTGCGCTCGAACGGTTTCTCAATGAATGCGATCTTTCGGTCACCCATCTTGCTCGGATCGAACGGCATTTTGATATGCGCGGTGGTGAGAATAATCGGCGTGTTCATAGCACGAGGAGCGTTGTTGAGACGTTGCAGCACCTCGGTTCCGTCAATATCGGGCAGATGAAAATCCAGGATAATCAAGTCGAAATCTCCCTCATCCGCCTGGGAGCAGCCTTCCACACCATTCCAGGCTTTTTCAATTCGAAATCCCTCCATTTCAAGGATTTTCTCAATCAGTCGAGAAATCAGGGGATCGTCTTCAATCACGAGGGCTTTAGGCTGTTTGCTCATCGAACGATACCGGATAACTCCAGGTGGTCGAGTGCGACTTCCCAGGGTGGCGGGAATCCGAGTTTCTTTCCTTGCCAGGTGTCTCTTCGTTCCAGGGTATCCTCAATTGCCCTGACTGTCTCGGTTCGGTCCAGGCACCATTCCGGGGCAACCAGCACCTCTCTGGGTGCATCGGCGGAGAGACGTTGAAGCGCCACATCCGCCGGAACGTACTCCAGGAAATCCGCGACCCGCTCCGCATACTCCTCACGGGTGAGAACCGAAACCTCACCGCGCCGATACTGGTCTGCCAGCACTGTGTCTCTCATCACGTGCATCAAGTGAATTTTAAGGCTGTGATAGGGGAATTCAGCAATCCGCTGCGCTGTCTCGAGCATATCCTCACGCGATTCTCCCGGCAGCCCCAATATGACATGAATGCAGATGTTGATCGGACGCGGAATTGTCTGCTCCATAATCCGCACAAAGTTCTCATAGGTGTCGCAGCGATTCACACGCTCCAGGGTCCGGTTGTGCACGGTTTGAAGCCCGTATTCGATCCAGACATCCCATTGTTGCGCATATCCCTCCAATAGGTCCAAGACTGAAGGAGAAACACAGTCCGGGCGGGTTCCGACCGAGAGCGCGACCATTTCCGGGAATGACAAGGACTCTTCATAGCGGCTCCGAAGTACCTCGATGGGCCCGTAGGTATTGGAGTACGGCTGAAAATAGGCGATGAAACGCTCCGCCTTGTAGCGACGGCGCATAAACTCCATGCCTTCCTGCACCTGCTCCCGCACACTTCGCGTGCCGCGCCGGGTGTTGTAACTGAAACCCTCATTGTTGCAGAAGGTGCAGCCGCCTGCGGCCTTGCTTCCATCGCGATTCGGGCAGGTGAATCCGGCATCCACACAGACCTTATGCACGCGGCAACCGTATCGTTCCCGAATCCAATCGCCGAACGTCCGGTATCGCTTGTGCATCAGTTCTTAAATCCTTCATTGGAATAGCGATGATAAGACAGATAACCGAAACGGGTCTCTTCGGTGGCAAAGGAGTACGACTTCTGAAAAACCGGGTGATTCGCCAACTCAATCTGGGCCGGATAGGTCAAAACGTCTTCGAGCCGAACTTCCGTATACCTTGTTCGGATCCGCTGGAAAAGCAACATGGGCGCGATCTGGATTCGTTGCGGTCTCCGCCGCAGCACATAATCCGCATCGCCCTTCTCATGCCCGGCGACTCCGCCCCCGATCGGCATATCTCTCTGAGAAATATGGTGGTCATTGATCCCCAGGATGTCAATGGACGGGAGCGATGAGACGTACGGAATCGCCCCGGCGGTGACCACCGCAATCACCGTATCCGGCTCGACTTCCTCTCGCCAGATTTCTCCGATCCGACCCCATCCTTCCGCCCAACCGACCTCGGAACGATGGAAATATCCTCCGTCCCGGTACTCGAATCCCCAGCCTGCGTTCAGTACGCCGCACAGTAGCGCAAACAAAACGGCCGCAGTTGCGGGAAGCCATTTCCAAACCGGTCGCGCGATGACTCTCTGCACAATGGATATTTGCTCACAAGCCTTTTGAAGACCCATTGCGGCCAGTACGCACAGAATCGGAACCACCGGCACGCAGAACCGGCCTAGGGTGAAATGATCGCCGCCCGTGAGAACCACGATTCCCAGGTAGAACAGGGAGAAACCGAGCAACTTCCGAAATGACCGGTCCGACCACGCTCCGGCGAAACACCCCAGCGGAATCAACAGCCAGAACGGATGCGCCACACAGACATCCAGGACATACCGCAATCCCCGCCACCACAACTCCGGTCCTGCAAAGTCGTGCTTCACATAGAAGGAATTCGGAAGCCACAATCCATAAGTCCATCGCCGCCATAACAAGTACGAGCCGCAAATCGCGACGAACACACCGATAAGAACGAGAATCCTTGATCCTGACGGGGTGGCACCGGCATCTTGCCGGTGGCCATTCATGATACCCCCTCTCCCTCCGGGAGAGGGTTGCGGTGAAGGATACATCTCAACAACCAACAAATACACAAAAACCGCTACCCCTTCCGGTCGTGTCAATGCCGCAGCGGATACCAACAAGGCCAACAACAATTCCCTCAATACTCTCTCACTCTCTTGCATCCGGAGTGCGAACACTGCCGTGAACAACAATGTCAGCAGCGGAGTCTCCAGGCCGGACAGGGACCAGGCCCACACTCCCGGATCGCTCAGCACAAGCACCATCGCGAAGAACGCAACAGCCCAGGACCGTGCGATGCAGAATCCCAGGGCAAAGACCATGGGGACAGTCAGCCCCAGGCATACACGCCCCAACATCTCCGCCATCTGCGGTGGCTCCACTCCAATCCGTGCTCCTGCATATAAGAAAAATGTCCAGAGAAAGTTGGTGTATCCTTCGACCCGTTCCCCCGGATTGAAAAACGGCCCCATACCATCGGCCCAGTTCCGCGCATATCGCATACTGATATAGGCATCATCCACCAATCCGAATCCCAGACGCGCACCGATGGGGTAAGAGGTAATCATGACCGCCGCCGCTGCCGACAGAATCAGAAACGGATTCCGACAGCAATTCCAGGGAAATATTCTTTGATCGGAAAGCATTGGATTATGGAATGTTGAATTTTCCCAGGCGTTCGAATGTGCGGATCATCGCCTGGGTTCCAAGTTGTCCCCCACCTTCCGCTTCCACCGCCGTAAACAACTGCTGCGCAAGGGCCGTGCCGGGCAGGGGAAGGGAGGCCGTTCGCGCCGCCTCCATCACCAGGCGTAAATCCTTCTGGATCAACTGCACCATGAATCCCGGCCGCAAATCTCCCTGTGCGATTTTCGGACCCAGGTTGGCCAACGCCCAGGATCCACCCGCGCCTTTGCTGACCACCTCCAGCATGGTCTGCACATCCAGGCCCGCCTGTTTTGCGAGGGAGATACACTCGCAGGTCGCCACCATGTTCACCGCGCACAGGATCTGGTTGCACAGCTTGGTCATTTGCCCCATGCCGGACTCGCCGCACCAGGTAATCGTGCTTCCCATCGCCCGGAAATACGGCATACAGGATTCATAGACCGCCTTGTCTCCCCCGACCATAATCGTCAGCGTTCCTTTCTGCGCCCCGATATCTCCCCCGCTGACCGGCGCATCCAGAAACGCGACACCCCTCTCTGCCAGAATCCCGGCAATCTCGCGAGTCTCCCTTGGAGAAACCGTACTGTTGTCGATCACAACTTGCCCTTCCCGACAACCTTCAATTACCCCGTCTTTGCCCAGAAGAACCGCGCGCACATCGGGAGTATCGGTCACATTTGTGAAAATAACATCTACCCGTTTGGCTAATTCCTGTGGTGAAGAACATACCGAGGCTCCCTCTGCCTCAATGTCTTTTGTCTTCTCCCGTGTTCGATTATAGACGGATACGGAGAATCCGGCTTTCAGAAGATTGCGGGCCATGGGGTTTCCCATGATCCCCATGCCGATGTATCCAAGTCGCTGGCTCATGATTCGCTCCCGTTTTCCTGTTCGGAATCTTCCATACGTGGTGATACATCCATCGCCGCCCCGGCTTTCTCAACCGAGGGAACCGTCTTTACCGCAAACTGAACCGGCGTGTTCTCCTTGAGTGTCTCCCAGTCCGCTCCCTCGCAAAGCGTGGATGCATGGAAAAAGTAATCGTTCCCGTCATCGGCGGAGATGAATCCGTAACCTTTATCACGTTTGATCGTCTTGATGGAGCCGGTCCGCAGCTCCATCGTGGGGATTTCCTGTACCGCTGGAATGGAATCGAGTGATGGAGGCGATTCTTTCTGTCTGACGGTCCCGTAAACCGAATTCTCGTGTTGCGCCTGGTACAGTTTGCGACATTCCTCGCAATAGAACCGCTGTCCCTTTCTCGGACGGAAAGTAGTCAATACCTTTCGGTCGCCCTTGTGATACGGGGATTCGCAGTCCAACCATTGGTTCTCGTAACGCAGTTCCAGGCGCTCCAGCAGATCGTCCAGCCAGATCATATCCAGGTCTCTGAGGCGATCCTTGTTTTCCTGGTCGATGTATTCCCCGGAGCAGCATCCGCGAATGCTGGCAATGGCGACTCGTTTCCCCAGGCGGCGGATCGCCTGGAATACCGGAATGAAATCCCGGTCTCCTACCACGGCAATTGCAAAATCGTAACCGTAGGGCATCCCCGCGTAGAACAGGGCGGTTGTGGCCAGGGCGATATCGACACATTTTTCTTTCGGCTCGAACCGGTCTTTCGGGTCGCGGTCATCGGGGCGAAGACGTTTTCCGTAGTAGTTGACCGTAAACACCTCCACATCGTAGTGGAACTCTTCCTTGAGCATCCGGTAGAAATCCCTGCGACGACGCACGGCGTCCTCATCGCGCGGATCGTAGTTATCGGCGATGCTTCCAAACAGGTAGGTCCGAACCAGGTCCGGTTCCGAGGTGCGCATCTGTTCGGCTACCGAATCCGCCAGGGTTCTCGGCAGAAGTCCATAGTCGATATGAAAATCGGGATCTCCCCTCAGTTGCGCCAGCTTCGGCATGTTTGCATACAACCAGGTTCCGTCAATAAACACCATAATCTTCAGCATAATGATTTCCTTTATTTGTCAGAATATAATCCGGAGCGATTT
>JAKPYU010000771.1 GCA_029568995.1 Candidatus Omnitrophota bacterium
CGCAGTCGCGGGCGTCGGGCTTATGCAGCGATGCATAGACATAGACGCGGCTCCGGATGTTGGTGGGAATGCTGCGGTACTCGATCTTCTTGATCCCCCGCAGGATCAATTCCGCGTACGGCTGACGGACGCTGATGGCCAGACGGCGCGGTTGGGCCATGGACTAACACCTCCGTTGAAGAGATATGTCTGCGGTTTGCATTTTTGAGCGGCTAAAGAATTCAGGTTCGCAGGTTCGCGAATCGTTGAGAGTTGAGGGTTGAGGGTTGGGCAGAAGATCAGTTCGAAGGTTCGCAAGTTCGAAGGTTCGCAGGTTCGCGAACCGTTGAGAGTTGAGGATGCAGAGAGAGATCCGGACGATGACGTGGAAGCAGGATGGATGGCGATGACGAACATGCGCCCCCCTTTGAGTCCTCGCTAATGGCGTTGCCTAGACGCATCCCATGATAGAACGTCCGGCGATAGAAGGGCAAGGAGAAATAAGGAGGAATGTGACCCAGCTCACGGGAGAGAGTCACCGAATAGGGCGCGGGAAAAGGGGCGCGCCAAGGCGCCAAGACGCGAAGCAGACTTTTATTGTCCATGGAAAGACGAGGGGGGAGGGAGTGAACCGGCGAGCCGGCGAAACGGCGAGGCGGCGCCCCCTGGCGCGGCGATCACACCGGATTCACTGGGACTCAGTGGATTCAATTTCAACAGAGCCAATTCAATTCATTTTCATTATCTTTTGGATTAAATTTTCAGCAGTATCCCAATCATTGAACACCTTCGAGACACGCAACAAACTGCGCCAATAGAACTCAATAGCGTTCAAAATGATGGCCGGAGCCAACAAGATCCCCATATGCCCGCCGACTATGGCCAAGGCCAGATCTTCCGAAAACACTCTGAATTGCTCAATTCCGCGTTCATCAGATAATGGCTTTTGAATTTCCATATATCTACGAAAAAAAGGCATGCAGCGTTGCTTGTCTTCTGTGCATACAACCGATACGCACTCATCTATATAATATTCAGTGGATGGGGCAATCACATATCCTTGCGCTTCGATGAACACTGCCACATGGACTGCCTGAAATGACTTAATGATAACCGATGGCTCTCCAGCCAATGATTGATGCTTCATCTGAATCTTTTTGAATCCAAGCTGGACATTCGCCCGCTGCATGGTTTGCAGGCAGGAGGAAAAGAATTTCTCCCGCTCCGCCTGGAGTTCTTTCGCAAGAATCACGGCATGGGCCGAGAAGTTCTCCGCCGGTCGGAAGCTGGGGCCATCATCGTCGCGGGATTCGCCCATGCTGATTTGTTTCAACGGATCCGGAGAGGGTCCATCGCTCAGATTGATATACTTCTGGGCAGTTTGAACTGCCCACGATTTGAAATCCGACGCCGATATCGTGCCCTCGGCCTCACCATAATTCTCATGCCCGTTGTCGATGTGCACGCCGAGACAATACGTCCTGAGCAATGGATTTCTTTCGAGATTCAGCGACACGACCGGTTCGTCGGCACCCGGAGGAAACACGATCAAGCGGAAGTAATAGCGCATGAACGAACACTGCTTTTCCACCTTCAGAAAGACCGCTCGACAGTTGCCGAGGGTGAATTCCTCCAGGATCTTGCCGGTCCGGAGATGATCCCGCCAGGTCTCATCAAGCGTCGGACACATGGCCGCCTCCGAATTCGGTAATCTCAGTCGCCGGTCTGGAGACTCGAGCAGTCGGAAAAGGGCGGATCAGCGAATCAGTACCTCACACGCGCAAACAGCCCGTTCACAAGATTTGATC
>JAKPYU010000793.1 GCA_029568995.1 Candidatus Omnitrophota bacterium
GGGGGATTCCCACCCTGGCAGAGGAACAACGAAACGCCGCGAACCAGGATGTCCATCAAGCCATCACTGTTGTAGTCGATTCCCGTGATTGCGGTGGACGGGATGTCAATCTCGATTCCTGGTTCGAAGATGAGATTCCCGTTGTTGTCCCGTAATCCTTTGTAGAAAAAGGTGCCTTTCCCATGATGGGCCGTGGCGACAATGAGGTCGATTTCCCCGTCGCCGTTGAAATCTCCGGCGGCGGGGTAGGTGAAGATGGCGCCCGCAATCGGGCCTGTCTCCACTTGCGGCCCGAGTTTCAATTCGTGTGGATCGAACCACTGTGCGTAACCCGAACTGCCGAGACACAGGAGACAGGCAAGCGTGGAAGAAAGGACGGTGGTAAATTGCCGGGTGGATTTTCGCGCGCGGTATTGCATATTCGTAAGGCCTCCGATCTACGGAAAGGTTGGGAGGGCCAATGCGTCCCTCACCCCGGCCCTCTCCCGGAGGGAGAGGGAGAAGACACTAAGTGCCATCGAGATAAACTCCCAGTGTCCTGTAACTGATTGGTCTTTTTACCGAGTCTTCTGTTCCGCCGTGTCATCGCGAAGAGCGAAGCGACGTGGCGATGTCATGCCTTACGGAGATTCCTCACATTCGTTCGGAATGACAATATATGTCAAGACCATTCGTTTCCACTACACTAGACTTTCTCCGGCACTTCCCACGGCTTTCTGTACTTGCGCTTGACTAGCCGATTCGCCTCACGGTCATCGACGAATCGTTCCGTTTCTCCATCGTAGCACAGTTTTCTGCCGCCCACGCGGTACGAGATATTTCCCAGGTGGCTCAGGTTAGTAGATAAATGTCCCTCCTCAATATCCGCATTGGGTTTCTTGCGGTTTCGAACACAATCGAAGAAGTTACGGATGTGCGCCTTCGTGGGTTCATCGCCGGGATGAGAAATCGCCTTCTTGCCATCAAGGCCGTAGATTTCGTATCCGCCGCCATGACGGCCCAATGTCATCATGGCATCTGTGCCGTATACCTCAATCTTGGTTGAATTATGCGGCCAGTCCGGCATTTCCGTTGTACTGTTGCGGATTTCGAGCGGTGTCTTTTCGATGTACTTTGTCCACATAGTCATTTCGAACACCAGGGTCATGTCGTCGAAGTCATACGTGGCGACCTGGGTGTCGGGGCAATCGCGTCCGTCCTGCAAGACGAAAAGATCGCCGGTTGAGGAAACCGACTTGGGGTATGTCTTCCCGATGGCCCAGCGTGCGAAGTCGATTTGATGGATCGCGTCGTTAATGATGTCCCCTCCGGAATAGTCCCAGAACCAGTTCCAGCATCCGCCATGATGGCGATTGCGGTTGTAGGGTCGAAGCGGCGCGGCTCCCAGCCAGGCATCGTAATCCAGCCCGTCCGGGACCGGCTCATCGGGATGCGGATCGAGCGGGCGTTTCGAGAGGATGTTGGAGACCCGGGCGAAATGGATTTTCCCGATTTTGCCGGATCGAAGAAGCTCCACAGCCTCACGGGCATACTCTCCGCTGCGCGTTTGTGTGCCCAATTGAACAATCCGGTCATATTTCCTTGCCGCTTCGACCATCTTTCGGCCCTCCCAGATGCTGTGCGAGGCCGGTTTCTCCACGTAGACATCTTTTCCGGCCTGGCAGGCGGCGATTGTCCCCAGGGCGTGCCAGTGATCGGGAGTGGCGTTCAGAATGGCATGAATATCGGGATCTTCCATCATGCGGCGGAAATCGGATTCCGTGCGGGGGCGTTTACCCTGCGCCTCTTCGATCTTGTCGATACAGTTCCCGAACGCCTTTTGATTCACATCGCAGAGGCAGGTAATTTCGACGTTTTCAGAGCGCGCAAACATCGGGGCCAGATAGCTTCCACGCCCGCCGACCCCCATTATGCCGACACGGATTCGTTCGTTGGCCCCAACCGCTTTCAGACCGGGGGCCAGGATCGCCAGCGCCGCGCCCGCACTTGCCGATTTTTCGAGGAATCGCCTGCGATTCAACTGCGTCATTGTCCATTCTCCTTCATTGTGCCCATTCCCGTCTGTTTGCCCCGATTGTATTGTCTCCGAATGGAAATCCTAGAGTCCTGGAACTCACCACGAGATTTCTCCCTTCGGTCGAAATGACAGAGAGTTTGTCATTCCCGCAGGGGATTTGTCATTCCGGCAGAGAGTTTGTCATTCGGGCAGGGAGTCTGTCATTCCGAACGAATGTGAGGAATCTCAGTCGTTTCCATCGCCCTCCTTCTCTCCGATCAAGCACTTTGCGGCGATGCCTCCTATCGTGGCCGATAGGACGACGCCAGCGGCTGTCCACCACGGATACGATCCCCACGTTCTTGCCCACCACGGATCGAGATTGCCAAGCAGAATATCCTCCCGGATCGCCCCGAAATGGTGCAGTCCCGGGTGTGCGTTCTGTTCCACAAGCAGGGCAGGAAGCTGCACCAGCATCCCCGCCGCCAGAAATGTCCACGATATAATCCAGCGCCATCGCGCTGATCCGCCCTCTTCCGACAGCCAGGGGCCGATCATCGCCACAAGCAACGGCGTGAACAGGATTGTATATCGGGGTCCCCAGCAAATCCCTCCGAACCAGTGATGAAATTTCCCGTACCAGACCAGGTAAACCATGCTGATCGTTGCAATCAACAGTGCCTCGGCTCTCCGCCTGCGCCAGAGGAACGGAAACGCGGCCAGACTCAATAGAAGAACCGGCGAATACAGAAACATGGATTTGTCAGTCGACCACAGAAATCCCGGAATAGAAATCAGCAGGCTTTCTGTGAACTCGACTCCCGGCATGTTGTGCTGAAACAGATTTCCGAACCGAATCCAGTTATTCAATCCCCACAAACCCAATCCACCCAAACACCACATCACCCATACAACCACCAAACGTAACCTCACCCATTTGAAGTAATCCGCAATCCGTAATCCGCAATCCTCAATGGACGATCTGACGGTCCACAGAAGGATGAACGGTGCAGCCAGAATACCGTCGATTCTCACCTGTAACAGCAGCATGAAAAACAGGCCGGACAGATGGACGGAGCGCGGTTTTTCGGGAATCCGAAGCAGTTCCGCCACCGATAGCGTCAAAAGAAATGCCGCCAGGGGATTCCGAAACAGGTCCTGGCTGTATACCCAGAGAATACTCCCGCATCCGGCAGCAAGTGCGGCAAACAACGCGCCCTTTTGGCCCGTTCCCAATGCCAGGGCGAGGTTCCGCACAGCCAAAACCAGAAACGCCCCCACCAGAACGCTACTGAATGCTACACACGCCAGCACCCATTTTTCCACGCCATCGGGAGTCTCGGCAAACAACTGGCCCAGCCCCTTACCCAGCCAGTGAAACGGAACCAGCAGAATCGGCTGCCCCCAGGCGTAGGGTGAAACCGGCTTGCCTTCCGTGTTCATCGGGGTCAGGAATCCCGAGTGCGGCATCTCCAGCGATCCCTTCCACGCAAGACTTCGCCCGGTCTCGTAAGCCAACACCCCATCCGCAGTGTACAAATGCCCCGAAAAGGTGAGAGAGTAGAGGCAGACTATCGACAGGAATAGAGCGAGGGAGTCGTTTCGACAATATGAAAATCTGGTCATTCGATGATCCCCAGTCGTTCGGTGCGCGCACCGTTGTCTGTGGTGCGTTGCGGGGCATGGAGGAGTGTGGCTGGCATGTCCGTGCGCCACGCCTCGATCCCGCTGCCGGAATGCCCTCGCTGAAATCCGACCTTCAGGCATTTTCCCCGGATTGCGTCTTTTTTGTCAATCAACCGCCCGGCCTCTACTATGCCCGCATGGGATTTCGCCCCGATGAATGGCAGAGCCTGCCCTATCGACGGCTGGTTTGGATTCTGGACGATCCATTCATCCTCGGCAACGATCCGTTTCACCCGGAGGACATCATCCTGATTGCCGATCCTGCGTTTGAGACCACCGTACGGCAACGGGGTGGAGTGCAGGTCCACTTTCTGCCTGTTGCAGCCGATATCGAGCAGCCGGGCACAATCCGTGACCAATACGCCGCGCCGGTGGGGTATGTCGGCTCGGTGAAGAACATGCAGGATTGGAGCAGGAAAGTCCCTTCCGACCTTCGAGATTACCTTGACCGAATTGTTGCCGAAAAAGTTCGCCGCCCCGCTGTCCCATTCGAGCAACTCCTTCAGGAAATACCTTTCGCTCCGGGACGGCGTGTGACGCTGGATGGCCCGCTCGCCTATTACCTTTATGTCATGGCGAACAATCGGTTTCGGATTGAATTGCTGGAGCAATTGGTTCCTTTCGGATTGCAGCTGTACGGCGGCAGCGATTGGCCGTTATTCGTGGAACATTCCGCTCTACAACATTGCTACCGGGGCATCCTGGACCCCATTACCGAGACTCCCGATTTCTATCGATCCGCTGCAATATCCATTAACTTACGCAGCCTTCAGGGATTCACCGCGCCGACCCAGCGCGATTTCAATATCCCTGCCGCCGGTGGATTCTTATTGTCCGCCGACTTGGGTACTCAACCGGTTGCTTCATGTGTACCGTACTGGGAAGGAATCCGCAGTCCAACCTTCCGTGATGCAACGGAAATAGTCAAACAGACCCAACATTTATTGTCATCGTCTAATGAGCGGATGGAGTGGGTAAATTCGGTCCGGCAAGTTATTCATCGGAATCACCGTTATGTGCACCGGGTGGAACGAATTGCGGAGATTCTCACCCGCGCCATGTAGTCTGAACTTCTTCCTGTGTCCGTCACAGGATATCGGGTCGACAGGTACGGATTTCGAGAATCATTTGCCATCCCGGATCCGCTGTGCCGATAGGATCTCCGCATCACGGTGGTATATTAGATGCCCCTCTCGGAATCGCTCATACATCACTCGGAATGGGATCCATACTCCATCCACGTTTCGGAAGTCAGAGGTGCTTGCAGAGGCCGTGACATTCCCCTCGCTGTCGAATGCGCTGGCCTGTGTCCAGCAATGACCTTTCTTTCCATCGAGCAGGAAAGTAGCCATGGGCTTCTCCTCGGCGCGAGATGGATAGATCAAGAGCGATTCCAGGTGCGGAGCGCCCTGTTGTGGAACTCGTTCTATGTGGAAACCGGAATAATAGCTCAGACCGCGACCGAACGACAGGTGAGTAACAAATTCCAGGGGAGACGGGATGTTCTCACTGTCCAGATCGAACGTGCGTTGTCGAGGATGCTGTCCGTCAAACAGGCGACCGTTCGGTTCTGTTTCCGCATGAACCTGTGGGGATGATGAAGCCGGTTTATTATCTCCTGCGGACGGAACGATCTTCTCCTCGACATGCGTCTTTCCACCTGTGACGACAACGGTAACCATTCTCTCCAGGGCAACCGAATTTACCGGCGGGATTGTCTCTCGACACTTTATCTCGAACTGAAAGGTTGAGATTGCGCTGTCGACGGATCGGCAAAGCTGTTCGATCTCCGGGTCGGTCCCTTCCGCCTTCTTCAGAGGGGTTGTCCAGAAGTAGATCGTGCTTTTGCCCTCATCCGATATCACGTCAACAATCTTCTCCGGTTCGACCCCCTCGATATCGAAAGCGTGCGAGACAATCCGCGAACCCGGCTTCAGTTTCTCGAGTTGCGGGATCAGCCTGACGTTCAAGTCGGGAAGCAAGTAAAGCGTGATAACGCTTGCCTCGCTCAGATCTAAAGTAAAGATGTCCTTCTGTTCGATGCTGACCAGGTGTCCAACCTGGTTCCTTTTGACATTCTCCAGAGACTCTTTCACACACTTCGGATCAATATCATAACCAATCGCCCTGCAGCCGTATTTTTTTGCAGCCGTGACGACAATCCGGCCGTCGCCGCAGCCCAAGTCGTAGAGAAGATCGTCTTTTGTTACCGCGGCCATCTCCAGCATCTTATCCACGACAGCCTGCGGTGTTACAATGTACGGGACATCCGGCGGGCGAATCTCTCCGGATTCCGTTTCTCCAGGCAAGAGGTTCTTCAGGAAGCCGATTTTCGCCGGCCCAAAATAGCCCAACACCAGACACAGCATGACGAGGACAATGCCGATGAACAATCGTCTCATGCGGTTTCTCCTTCCGGTTGACAATACTTCAATACCTGGCACGGTTCAAGGAGGAACACGAACTCAATTCCCTTCAGGATCTTGCAGGCCGTTCCCGGGAATTCCGACAGATACTCCATCGTTACTTCCCAGCCTTGAATTCTCGGACGAACTCGGCGGTCAGATCGAGATATTTGTAGCCGTGCTCGTATGTGGCTTCGATATGACTGAACTCAGCTAATTCATTGAACGTGGAGATGTGCAGCCAGTCGGGATTGGAGGCCATCGCCGCTTCAAACGTTCCGCGGTAATAGGCTCCCGCCGGGTCATCGGGGTAATTTGTGCCGAATTTGGTCCGGTCTTTCCATCCGGCCCCATTGAATCCCCCTTTGTCGGATTTACGTCCGGCATTCCTGGTTTCATCGTAGCCCGGAGAAATCGTTGCGTGGTGCTGTGCTGGTTTGCCGTTCTTGAAGCCCTCGGTCTGGTTGTAGTCGTCGATATGGCCACGCATGGTTTTCATGAAATCCGCAAGTTGGCAGTCTTCGATATCCACGAGGGTGTATTCCTCCAGAGCACGGAATGGACCGAGGTACGCCTTTCCTTTACCATATTGGTAGCTGCCGGACATAATGGGAAATGCGATGATTCCGGCTTTCTCTAATTTATCAAATATTCCTTGCCATTCGGCCGGAGTATGATTATAGGCTGTCCAGACCATGACCACCGGACAGCCTTCCACTTTCAGCATGGCCGGGTGGTCTTTGTAACGATTCAAAAAATAAGACAGATCATGGTACACCGTGTCGAGGGGCATACGACCTTTCTCATAGTCAACCGTAATCTTCAGATTGTGATCGACCGCCTTTTCGTAAATGATGTCCAGCGTCCCGTTCCGCCCGTACTCCTGGGGTTCATATTCCCAGGACACGGCGAGTGCATCAATCCGGGCACGATTCATCTGCTGCATGTGTTTTTCAATAATGGCAGGTTCCCAGGAATTGTATGCGCCCACGACCGGATGCAAACCGGCGAACCTCTCGCTGCTGCCTCCGTCTTCAGGACTTTTCAGAAAACTGGATTCCTTAAACCAGATGTAGTAGTACGCCAGGACGACTTTATCGGTAAAGGCATAACCCTGAGAGGTGTCGGGTGCCGATGGGCCGGGAATCGTGCCGGAAGTGAAAAGGAAACAGATTGCGAGGAATAAAAGAAGCCATTTCTTCATGTTTGTCCGCCAGTTGTTGGGATTTGTCTTGCTATAAACCTGGTAGTGTATACATCCATGGGGCGAGCGTCAATCGGGACCTGGACGGTTCGCCGAGGGGAAGGGCAGAGCGCTGGGACTGAATGATGGGGTTTCGAGAGGCTTGACAGCCATGGGAGGAGAGGGATTGAATACTCCAAGGTCGAATAAAGACCGAGGGGAGGGTCGTGTTGGGGAAGTATCGTTCACTGAATCGATGCAATTTCGCGAAAGGACCACATTATGAAGAAAAATGGGTTCACACTGATCGAACTATTGATTGTCGTGGCGATTATTGGGATTCTCGCGGCAATTGCGATTCCGAATTTTCTGAACGCTCGAATCCGCGCAAAGGCGTCCCGGTCGATGTCGGATTTGAGAATGCTGCATCAGCTCAATGTCACGCGGAAAATGGACACCAACCTGTGGATGCAGGATGGGAACGACAGCGGAGTCGGGCCGATCGAACTATGCGGTCTGCAGGGTAACTATTTCGGCCAGACGTGCGTGGGTTCGCGGATCCCCGGCTGCTACGAGCCATACCATGACGGGAGAGTGTACGCTTTGCTCACGACACCGGTCAGCTATCTGAGTGGAATCCCGATTGACCCGTTCGCGAATGGCTTATTCTACGCTTACGGGACGAGTGACTGTCCGAATACGGAGAACGGGTCGATGTGGGCGTTCATGGCCACGGGGCCGGACGGCGACGAACTGGATGTCAACTATGGAGGTGGGCTGTCAATCGCCTATCATCCGACAAATGGTCTGAATTCCAACGGTGATATTTGGGCCGCTTATGACTTGGGTCGAACGAACGTACACACGAATTTTCGACTATCATTCGGCACGACAGGTTTTTCCTTTTTCTGACAAACAGAGTCTTGTTCTGATAGACAATGGCAGGCCTGGAAAATAGAGGACTGACAACCAGGGGGAAAACAATGGGAGTATGGATTCAATTATTCGAAACTGTAGCACATGTCCACCGGCAGGGGTTGGACTGGCGGGATCTGACACGACGGCATAAACTCTAGGCCCAGGAACAGCGGCATCAAAGATCGTCTTTGTACATTCCTCGTCCGATGGTCGATACGAACAGCGTCTGCGTAAGAGGCTGATAATCCATATCTGTCGCCACGGCATTCGGAAGGCCCAAGTCAAAAGGTTGCCAGAGAATCCCAGCGTTCTGAGTCCGGAATACACCGACCTCGGTGCAGACATACAAGGTGTTCGGTTTGCCTTTGTGTACGATGATGGCTTTGCCGAGGGCGTCGGGAAGTCTGAGTTGAGGAGCGTTCTGGGGACCCGATATGTCTTCCCAATTTTGCCCGCCATCCTTGCTTCGCCAGACGATGCTGCCTGACGAGCTCTCTCTCCCCGCCACATAAACTCGCTCTTTGTCATTCCAATCTATGGCCAGCCCGTACAGTTTTGCCTTGGGAAGGCTACTGTTCGAGATTTGTGCCCAGACAGTTCCCAGACCGGTCGAGCGAAATACCTTGCCGTCCTGGGTGATTGCATAAACCCAGAATGGATCGCTTGGCGCAAAGACGATACGGGTCACGGCATCGCCCGCGTCTGCGAGAACCTTCTGCCAGGATTCCCCCCCATCAACGGAACGATAAATCGGACGCGTACCGCCCGGCCCCTTTGCGGAACAGAGAAGCAAATCGGATTCCTGGGTACCAATGGCCAGGGCACTGATTGAAGGAATCTCGCCATCAACCTCTTCGATGCCCTCGGTGATTTCGTGTCTACCGCTTGCTGCCCCGTTCTCTGTCCGCCTCAGGTTGCCGTCCCATGGATCCCAGTAAATGATGTTGCCGTTATTGGGATCCACTTCAAAAATCCCGCCTTCATTTCCTCCCATTCCGTCAAAATTGGTCGACTGGTGTGTCGCCAGAATGCCCTGATCTTGCGTTGATCCCCCCAGAGTGAACGGGCCTTTCTGCGAAACGCTTACATTGTGGAATTGCACGGCTACAAGTCCTTTGTTCAAATCGCTGTAGTCCCAGGTCGTTTCTCCCGGAGTCTGGGTGTGTTCCCACACCCCTCCATCATTGGCAACAATGGTTCGATTCGGATCGAGAGGATCAAAAACCAGATCATGGCAATCGGCATGGCCTGGCTTGAGTTCATTCCACGTGTTGCCGCCGTCGTTGCTCCAGACCAACCGGACACCACCAACAAATACGCGATCCGGATCGGTAGGATGGACCCGTATAAATGAACACCAGGAGGTCTGCGAATGCTTTGCCACATTGGCGGCCTTAAACTCCCACTTATTATTCTCGAATCGATAGGTACTTGTCTGGTCGGCGGACCATTTCTGGCTTGCCTCATTGTATGTTTCACCGTTGAGATGAGCGTATAAAATGTCGGGATGCGACGGAGAAATGGCAAGTTTGACGAAGCTCGCCACATTTTGTGGCAAAGTCAGACCGTCATTCATGGGTGTCCAGGTCGGATTATTCGCACTGGGATTCGCTGTCCACTGAACGCCCTTCAAATCCTCCATCCCGGCGTACAGTTTCTCTGAATCGTTGGGATGCATAATCAGATCCGTCGTATCGGAGGTCGCTATGCGCGTCCAGGTTTGACTCCCGGCATTCCAACGGTGAATCCCCCGGTTCCCGGCAACATATACAATGTCGGGATTGTTCGGGTGCACAATCATCCGTGAGATTCGGTCACTTAAGCTATTGTTGGAGGGCATTAACTGCCAATTCCATCCGCCATCTGTCGACCGATACACTCCAACACCCGCGTACGTGGTAGCCGGTGCGTGCACCGTGGTGGTCCAGTACTCGCCGGTTCCGACGTAAATCACTTTTGGATTGCTGGCTGCAATGGCCACGGCCCCCACGGACAGGCGTGCCTCATCATGCATTGTGGGATACCATGTGTTGCCGATCAGGCGGAAAAATCCCCCTTCCGCCACACCTGCGTATAATGCCCAACTTGATTTCGGATGAATCGCCAATGCTTTGACTCGTCCGGCCAGATTTGTTGGCCCCACCGATTGCCAATTCCCTCCACGGGCTGGAGTAGCTACGGGTATGCCTTTCGCACCGATTGATCCAATCTCATCGAGGATCTGATATTCCGGAAGATGATCGCCGGAGACGCTCAAGTCGGGTATGAGATAGTCCCCGGCCTGCCGAGCGCCGGGCAGGGTGTCGATTCCGGTCCCCGGCACCGAAGTGTCTACGACGGGACGAGAACCGATTGGATGGCCTTTTTCATCCCGTGGGATTTCGCCAAAAATATCTCCTTCCAATAATTGAGCATTTCCCACAAGATCCGGAAATCCGAGGAGATCCATTTGCAGGGGATCCGTGAGAGCCGCCGACATTTGAGAATCCCCGGTGAGAGCGAGGCGAGTGGTTTCGTTGTCGATACGAGGTTCCTGCTGACCGGTGATTTCCCGGTACATCGCGCTCAGCGGCTGCATTTCCCGAAGAGACTTGAATAGTGCGAGCCTGGCTTGATCCCTCGGCAGGCCGAAGACAGCGTAGATCCCCGGCTCGCTGATTTGTCCCCAGACATAAGTGCCGTCATTTCCCAGCCCCGAAGGATGGACCAGCTGGAAGGATTTTGACGGACGGTGATAGTAGAAAAGGTGGAGTGTGATTGGATCTATGTCACGCGCGTTTTCGGGTGTCAATCCGATTTTCAGGGTGGCGCTACCAAAGGAATTCCGTGCTTCCACATTGACAAACGGTCCCACATTTCCCAGGAGACTTGGCGCACCCGGATCCCCCACGGCGGAAACGGCCAGTTCAATACCCTCGTCGGAGTGAATGCTGACCGGGAAGTCTCCCTCCGGTGCCGTTCCGCCCGGATCGTATTCCGCCGGGTTAGGTGATCGCATTTGCTGCTTGTGCTGCACGGCCCTCGGCCAGAAACCTTCAGGAATTTCGCCTGAATCAAAACCCCGCTCCTGCAGGAAGAGCCACATGCGACGAAGAGGACCGGGAACGTTCGGAGTATCCACAGGATCCTCAACCGGCTCCAGAGGTTGAAATGTGGTCATCCGGTTATTGTCTTCAACCAGCTCTTCAATTCGATTCTCAGGATCGACGGTGACGACCAGCGGATACATGTCTGGGGCAGGTATAGTGTCCGTAATTATGGCGATTTCCGCCCCTGCCGAGGCAACTTGACCAATGAAATACCTGCGTTCGCTTCCATCGGCGAATTGAAAGAGAACTTCCACCTCTTCTGTCGTCCTGTTCCCTATGTTCTCAATGGACGCCTGGAGGAGGGTTTCTGTTTCTGCGGCGGTAGCGTCCCGCGTAGTCACGCGAAATTCTCCGACCAACAAGTCCGGCATTGGTTTGGGGCTGCCCTCTACGGAAATGACTCTCCGCAGAGTGTTATTGCCTTCGTCTTTCTCCTGAATTGTTCCTGCCGGATCTACCTGAGCCTGGACAATATGATCCCCGGCCCCGGCTGCTGCCCAAGTGGCGTCAACCGTCACATCGCGGCCAGGCTCCAGCCGAGTGATCGTCCTTGAAGCGAATTCCTCTCCATCCACAAGAAACCGCACCAAGATTGACTCTGCAAAAGCCTCCCCCGTATTCGCAACAATCGCTGCAATCCGCGTCTCGTCGTTGGGCCACAATGTTTCGGGGACCAAAGTCAGACCTGTCACGGCCAGATCAGGACTTTGTGCCGAGGGTTCCTGCACCCAATCAATGGGAGTGAGAATCTCCAGGTTGTCCAGGAACACAGTCTGAATGGCATCCCCATCCGACACGACCTGAACTACGGGCACAATGGATTCCCTGTAAGAATCAATGAACAACACCAGTTGATGCCACCCTCCTTGAAGCGTCTCACTATTTGCCAGAATTCGTGTCGCGATGGAACCGTCTACACCGTCCAAACCGGCTGCCTGATCGGAATCGAGTGCCCCTAATCCCACCTGTGCACCCACATCTGTGGCCCACACGGAGACACGGACGAGCGCACTGTTGGACTCCACACGCTGCGCCGGGAAATAAACAGTAGCCCCTTGCCCTTTCATCAGGACGGCTGTTGCCCCCACCCCATCTGACAAGGCGTACGTGGAGGTATCTCCGGGGACTCCGTGACCGGATGAGAATTGCCCCAAAAGATGTCCTGCCGGTGCAGCGATAAGAACACCACTCGAAACCGGATCGGGATCGGAGAAGTCATACGTCCATGTCACGCGGGAGGAGTAAGATAAGAACTCCATAATTCGCACATCTCTTGCCTGTTCCATCGTCAAAGTACGCTGATCATTCGGTTGAGAGATGAAAGGCAGTCCCAGCAAGATCTCATCAGGCAATTGCGGGGCAGCGCTGACCGCCAGGCACAACACGAGAATTGTCGTACTGCTGCTGAGTATGGATGCCGTGTGTTTCATTTTGTTCTCTCCGTTTCACTGGGTTTCTCCCAGCTGACCTTTGGCCTACGTCTCATACATTCCAACCTCATCAGCAACCACACTATGATACTCCCTCTCGGATCGAGAGGTCAACAAGTTTTTTCGAAGACAGTAAAGGCGAAAACCGGGTGTCTCCCTGTTCGATGCCCCCTCGGATTTGCGCCCGACAAGCCAACGTTCCTGAGTCTCCGAACTGGAGATATCCCTTCCCGGATTGATTGACGGGTCGAATGAGCGCGAGTATGGTTATCCCGGAGAAAAGAGGGATTCTCATTTCATGTCTTCCGGGATTCCCGCTTTGCAGGAGAAGGACAATGACAATCATGTCAGCACTCGTATTCATCTTGTGCTTTTTGTCAGCCACACCAACAGATGCGCAGAACTCTGTAGACGACAGCGGAGACCGGACACCGATGATTGTCGCGCCGGAAGACCCGATCTCCTCCGGCGGGTCCTACCAGGCGGTGATCGGGGAAGACTGGAACTATCCCCTTGTCAAGAAGGGAAAACTGAACAACCCGCTAGTTGAGGTAACACCGTTTGTTTTTCGAGACCGGTTCTTTCTATTGGAGAACTGGCAAAAGCATTGGGAGACAAAAGGCTCCGAAGACGGGGCCGGGTTTCAGAAGGACGAAGTTCGAATTCGCTTGCTGAATCAGGATAATCCGGGCGATCTCGACGGCGGCCAAATCGTTTCTACGCCGTTCATCGGTCACGGATTGGGGATGGCAATGGTCTGGCAGGACCAGGTATATGTGTTTGCGGGCAACTGGGGCACGGAAAAGAAATGGCAGATCAGAGAAATCTCCATGGTCCATTCCGGCGATCTGCGGTCCTGGTCCGACCCGGTAACCGTGCTTCGAGCACAGCCGGATGAGCACTTCTTCAATGTCTCGGTCTGCCGGGCGAACGATCGCTTTGTCATGCTTGTGGAAAGCGATGATAAAACGTGGCCCGCCTTTACATTCAAATATTTCGAATCCACGGATCTTGTTCATTGGAAGCAGGTCCCGGACGCCCTTTACGGGTGCGAGAAATATGTTGGCGGCCCCGCACTCTACTATTACGGCGACATGTTCTACACACTCTATCTTGAATCTCTTGGCAATGGCCGTTACGAGACCCGGCTGACGAGGTCGAAAGACCTGATTCACTGGCAGGATGCCCCGGCGGAATGTCCGTTTGTCACGTTCAATCCGGAGAATCCCGTGCATCCTCTGCGGCCATCGGAAATCCGCGAGAAAAACGCCTCCGATGCAGAACTGTGCGAGTTTCAGGGAACAACGTACATATTCTACACGGGCGGTGACCAACACGTTGCCGGGGATTTACAATTGGCGACATACAAAGGCGAACCGAAAGAATTACTTGAGTATTTTTACCAGGAACCCCGGCTCTATGTACCCAATGCTCCGCAACAGAACTACCAGGAAAATCAGTTGGGCGCGTTTGTCCACTTCGGTCTGGCTTCATTTACCGGCGGCGATTTTCTCGCGGCTCCGGATGCGTCTGTATTCAATCCGAAAGAATTGGATACGGAACAGTGGGTTCGGGCAGCGAAATCCTTCGGTGCAAAGCATATTGTCCTCACGGCCAAGCACCACAGTGGATTCTGTCTCTGGCCCACAAAGACAACAGACTACTCGGTAAAGAACACACCCTGGCGAGACGGCCAGGGGGACGTCGTACGCGACCTGGCGGAGGCCGCACGCAAGAACGGCATCGAGTTGGGACTTTATTTTTCCGCTTGCGACAAGCATTTCCCATGCAGCAGCACAGGTGATCCGCTGGGTAAGAGAGTATTGATCGGAGATCGCCACGCCTATTTCCCGGTATTCATGGAACAGTTGCGCGAACTTCTCACGAATTACGGTGAATTAGCCGTTGTCTGGTTTGACGGTGCATACGATCCGCTCGGCTATGATGTCAAAGGAGCGAATGGGAAACCGGCGGGTACATCTTACGGCGATGCAATTTGTTCTATGGTTCGTGATTTGCAGCCGAGTGCGGCGGTCTTCGGCGGTTCACGGCCGGACATCCGCTGGTCCGGGAGTGAGCAGGGCTGGGCGCCCTATCCGATCTGGAATGTCATTCGTCGAGGCGAAGGCATTCCCCTGTGGGCGCCGCCATATGTCCAGGGCTGGATCGGGGCGGAGGCGAATGTCCATACACGCTCGAACTGGTTCTGGATGCCGAATACGGACGATACGTTAAAAACCACCGAACAGTTGGTAGACATCTACTATGAGTCAATCGGCCGTGGAGCAAATCTATTAGTCAACATGACTCCCGACTCGCGTGGACTGATTCCTGAGAAAGAAGTGGACCGTCTTCGGTCGTTCGGCGAGGAGATCGAACGGCGGTTTCACACGCCTCTTGCACGGACAGACAGCGACGGGCGCTGGCTCGAGGGAAATGTCCTGGAACTGGATCTGGGCGGGGAGCGCCAGGCGGATAATGTTGTCGTGGAAGAGGACATCCGGTACGGCCAACGGATTCGTGCCTACTGCATCCAGGCGTGGAACGAGGGAAAATGGGAGACTGTCGCGGATGGACAGTCCATCGGACGGAAGCGCGTCCAACGGTTCGAGCCGGTGATGATCCCGAAACTCCGTCTGCGTGTCACCGACACCCTGCCACTTCCCGGGATTCGCGAATTTGCGGCGTACTCCACCAAGTAGGCTCTTCATTTCCCTGATTCCAGGTATCTGTCCTATGGGTCCCATTCGTCCCATTTTTACTCTCCTGATCCCTTAAGTCTAATTATATCAACCTATTATCTATCGCTATCTTTTGCAGGTGACCACTCTTGATTTGTTGAATTGTTAAAAATTAAACTTTTTATGGACAAAAAGAAAAATTTTTGTTAAATTCTTCACTGAACACCAAGGAGGAATCACAACCATGGAATCACACGCAAAATTAAGTCGCCGCGAACGTCAGTTGATGGACATCATTTATCGTCGAGGCCGGGCCTCTGTGGCAGAGGTTATGGAAGACATGGCGGATGTGCCGAGTTATTCCTCGGTTCGCACCATCTTGCGAATCCTGGAAGAAAAGGGGCATCTCCGGCATGAAAAACAGGGACCGAGATTCGTCTTCCGTCCCACTGTGTCACGCGACAAGGCGCGCCGGTCCGCTCTCCGGCAGATCGTACACACCTTCTTTGATGGATCGGTCGGACAAGCCGTTCTGGCGCTGCTGGAAGTCGGTGATGTCGATCTTTCCGAGCAGGATGTCAATCGCTTAACCAAATTGATCGAGCAATCACAAAAGCGAGAGGGTAACGACCATGATCGATCCGATTGATTTTTCGGCCTTTTCACTGAATTTGCTGGGACTGCTGGTGGATGCCTCGGTGAAAGGCACGCTTCTTCTAACGCTTGCCGGAATAGGTAGCCTTCTGCTGCGGCGAAGAACAGCGGCATTCCGTCACATGCTGTGGGCATTGATATTGACGGGCCTGATTTTCCTGCCGCTCCTGTCTTTTGTTCTGCCGGGCTGGCAGTCGGCTGTCGTACCGGAATTTTCCGTCGTTGCGGATATGGCGCAAATCGACACTGTGTCGCCTCCCGTTCCGCCTTTCCATTTGCCGATGACTGCACAATTCCAGCCGGGCGGCAGTGCGACGGTCAGCACCGAACCAGGTCCGGCGGTTTCATTTACTCCCCCGCCCCCGGTGCAGAACCAGCCGGAGCAGCCTGTCGGTTTTCCTGTTGCGGCTGAGCAGCCTGAGATCGTCTCGTCCCCTCTCCATTGGTCGGCATGGGTCATCCTTGCCTGGCTTGCAGGCGTAGCTCTGTTCCTGATCCCGCTCCTGGTCGGCACAGCCTGTATCTGGCGGCTGGTGCGGCGTGCAGATCTGCTCACGGACGAGAGAGCCGACACGATGGCGCGTCTGGCAACAAACCTTGGGGTGAAATCGCAGGTGAAACTCCTGGTGAATAACCAGACCTCTGTGCCGATCACTTGGGGACTGTTACATCCGATCGTGCTGCTTCCCAGCGAAGTGGATGGCTGGACGCAGGAACGGCTTCGCGTTGTCCTGCTGCATGAATTGGCCCACATTCAGCGGGGCGACTACATTACCCATTTCCTGTCCCAGATCGCGCGGGCGATGTACTGGTTTAATCCGCTTGTCTGGCTAGCTGCCCGGCAATTGCGAATCGAACGCGAGCGAGCCTGTGACGACTATGTTTTGAGTAAAGGCGAACCACCGTCCGAATATGCGACTCACTTGCTGGAAATCGCCCGTACATCCCGCCGTCGCCAGTGTGCGGATGTGGCCGCCGTGGCGATGGCGCGACGTTCCCAGATTGAGGGACGGCTATTAGCCATTCTGGACCACACGAAGAACCGGCGCGGTCTCACGCGAATTTCCATTGCGATGGCATTGGTGGCACTCCTCTGTTTCCTTGTACCTCTTGCCACTCTGCAACCCACAGCCGCCGAAACAGAGACAACGCTAAAAATTGCCAGACAGGTCCACGTAACCGGCGGCGATGTGACCCTCGAAGGACAGCACAGCGGCGAAAGCCACATGCCCCTCGCCTGGTCGGAAGAAGGATTCGCGCTGATCTACTGGGATTATGCGCCGAAACAAGGCGAGGCGGGATGTTTTCTCCTGCTAATCGACTCGGATGGTAAACCAGTAGTCCCGCCGATTCACCTGTTCAAGGATTGGAGTGATTCGGAAGTATTCTGGGATGGCAAAGCGTATGTTTGTCTCTTTGTGCAGAACGCCGCACTTCAAATGAAGCGGTTCCTCCCGGATGGGAATCTCGATTCTGAAAAAACGCTCCCCATATCCGTCGGCAAAGACGTATCCTTCGTAACCATGCGTCAGGATGATGTCATCCATCTGGTACGGCGCGTCGGGGATTCCGGGGCGGAATGGATTGATTTCTCAATAGATGGTGAGCGGCTCTCCGAGCCGGTGAAGATGGAACTGAGGGGAGAATTTGAAAGAGCCGTGTTCCTGGAACAGGAGTTGGCTGTGTTATCCAAGGTGCGCTCATTCCAGGCAGGAATGAGAGTGTATGGTTTCTTGCAGGTGTTCGACGCCGAAGGTCAACAGATCGGTATGCCGACGGAAATCGCGAACTTGAGTATGGCACCTTCAAGGTCTCTTCATCGTAACGGGAACAACTTGGTCTGCCTCGCGGGGCGCGAGGATACGGGCGATGGGATTTCGATTATCTCCTTCCTCTTCGATGAAGACGGGAAGATGGTGAGAGAACCGGTAGTGATCGGTTCCATCCCCCCGGAAGGGTACTATGGCGCAATTAATTTCAGCACCGAATTGGTTTGGACCGGAAGCCAGTATCTTGCAGTGTGGGATCAGGGCATTGAACGATCCGGCCGCCAAGAGGATATCTGGGCCAGATTGCTGGACAGCACCGGCCAGCCCACAGGGGAACCGCTAAAGATCAACGACAAACCTCTGGACCAGGTGAACCATGCAACGGTTCTAACGGATAAGGGATTTGTTGTATTCAGTGTGGAGCAGGGAAGCAAGAATCCTTCCGTTACTTTCACACAAATCACCGCGGACGTCCTTCAACCGACATTCACGCCGACCCCCACGCTCGATCCACGCATTCCCACATCTACACCGACTCCAACCGTCGTTCCCAGGAATCAGGCAATTGTAACAATTACCGGGGAACTGCATCCCTTCGATCCGGCTGTCCTCATTATGAAAGGCAGATCCATTTCCACATTAAAGGAGCCACCATTTGGAGACAAATGGAATGCCACGGGGGAATTCACCGATCCCTTGCCTGCTTATTCTGTGAATGTTACGGGAACGGTCATCAAAGGGACTGGAGTCATCGCCAAGATCGAACAACCCCGTCCAACGAATGACTACACAGCTCGGATGTTCTATACACGCGACGTTACTGCGCGAGGCGGAACAACCACCATTCTCGTTTCCTGGGGTGAGGAAGTCCAACCGGAACCAACACCCACCCCGTTCCCCAAATGGGAACCCGGTGCAGCTACACCTACGCCGCTCCAGGGAGCGCCGAAGGTTTTGTGGATTGTGAAGGAAGGAACCTTTCCGAAAGAGAATCATCCATCTCGCGATGATTCGATTGACTTTCGCAATTTGTTCGCCGAATTCGGCGCATCCGGTGATGCGCTGATTGCCGGGAAACAGTTGGTAACGGATGAACTACTCAAAGGATATACGGCGGTTGTTTTTGGGGATACACGAAATGTCCCGCCGCTAACGGGACCGGAGAAGGAGACCGTGGTTCGGTTTGTCCGGGGCGGTGGATCGATCTTCGTAATCGGGCAGCAGGATAGCCGCGTCCTCCTCGATCCGGCAGCGATTTACGCTTCTTCCATTACCGAGCCATTCGGCATTCGTTTCTCGACCTCTATCGGGGGTACGTATACTAATTTCCTGTCTCACCCCCTTACCTACAATCTTGCAGCCGTTTCCGGCACAGGTGGGGCTATCCTTGTGGTCGACCCCCCGGCGAAGGCAATTGGATTTGCAGAAAAGGGCGAGGCCATTCTGGCTTATGCGGAGGACGGCTATGGCAGGGTGGCCGCGTTTACTGACGAGACCACTTTCTTCAGTACGGGTGGAGGCTTTCCGGGTTGGGGGCTGTCTGAACTCTCCAACCGGCAATTGGCAAGGAATATCACAGCCTGGCTTTTACGCAAAGAAGAACTGCTATCGGCACCACCCACACCACCCCCCACTCCGTATCTGATCTGGGAAGGCAACCTGAAAGCGCAGGGAATGCTGGAGATGAAGATTCGCGGAGAGGCAGTGACATTGCAGTCACGATATGCTGTGGATTCCGTCTCCACGTCATCCGCTCGATTCTCCGAACCGTTGCCCGCGTATGCGGTAGACATTACTGTAGCCGTGACTTCGGGAGGTGCCACAATCAAAACGATTGACCAGCCGCGATCCTGGAACGATTTCACGGCCACGGTGATCCTGCAGCCGAGTCGCTCGCCCGTCCCGCTGGATTGCAGGATCGTTGTCCGGTGGGGCAAGGAGGTCTCCGTCGATCCGACACCCACCCCCTGGCCGACTGCACAAGCCGGGATTCCAACTCCCAAGCCATATACGGAATCGCCCAAGGTGCTGTGGCTGGTTCGAAAAAGTGCCATTTCTCTGCTGGGTCCTGGAAATGAATATGACAGTGACCGGTTCGACAAGTTCGCCGCGATGTTCACAGAACTTGGTGCAACCAATGAGGCCGGGATAATCGGTTCTGCAAGCGTCACAACGGAATTGCTCACTGGGTATCAGGCCGTGATATTCGGCGATACCCAACAAGTGCCCCCGGTTGCCGAGAGTGAGACCAAAGCCCTGGCCGGATACGTTGAACGTGGCGGGTCCATCCTGGTTATGGGGCGCCAGTGGGATGAATACATACTCAATGATGCAACACTCTATGCCAATTCAGTCACTATTCCCTTTGGTATTCAGTTCTCCACACGTATATCGGACGAGCTAGTCGATATCCGAAAGCATTATGTCACGTCCGGAGTGACGCGCGCGAGCGAGGGTGGCGGAAAGCTGCTCGTAACAGAGCGTGCGCGACCCTTAATATTGGGAGGTAACGGCGCCGTTGCGGTTGCCGTCTCGGAACGGGGCCACGGGCGAGTGGTCGCCGTTGGCAATGTGGAGATACTCTATGATGGAGTTGAGAGACGCCCGTCGGCTAACATTACCCTTGCACATCACCCTGCCCTGGCGAAGAACATCGCGGTTTGGCTCCTTCGAAAGGAAGCGCAATATCCGGTTGTCGAAGCGACACCTACGCCGACTTTTGTCCCTGGCGGTTCCGACGAGGATGCTCAGGTGCTTGTAACCAGGATGCTGGAGGGGAATCAGCCGTGGCTCAAGCCCTGCTCGATTTCGGCTACCTATTCGCTTTCCCGTGTTTATGAGGGCAAGACGGAGGACGTTGGATCGTACACCGTCGATCAAGGGGGCATGCATCCGCTGAGAGTTGGTTCGATGATCTGGACTCCGTTGCACAGCATGGCGAAGGGAGTGCCTTACACCGTGCGGATGCTCGGGCGAACAACAACACAAGGTGTTTCGGTAGTCGCTGTCGATGTACTCTTTGGAACGGAGTATGGCGACAAAGTCGGGATGGGAGGGCAGGCCAATATGACCTTCTCCTCGAGGACTATGGGCGGATTTCGTGCGTGTCGGATTCTGATTGAGCCGGAGAAAGCGATCCCGTTGTTTATCGGATGCTCGCGATCCCCGATTCTGCCAAATCAGGCATTCTATTTTACGGCATGGATATTTGCGCCTGATTTCCTGGAGGTGGATGGCAAACTCGCGCCCCATCTAATCGAGAGTATTGCCGAGTCTATCTTCAATGAGCGACAGGAGTTTCAGGTTGTGCAGGGAGCATGGATATTCAAGACCGGTTCCTCATGGGATGGGGAATTCAGTCAGTTCGGCAAAACCGG
>JAKPYU010000027.1 GCA_029568995.1 Candidatus Omnitrophota bacterium
TAAAATGGCGAACGGCCCGGCGGGTTACTGCCAATTGTTCGAAATCGTTTAGGTTCATCGTGGTCTCTTTCAACTAAAATTGAGTATTTCATCATTACTTCTGGTTTTGGATCGCCATTATCGTCTTTGTTGGAATCCATCGAGAAAGGCGTTGTCCCATTCCTAGTTGGAACTTGAAGAAGAGGTAGCGGTTCACCCCATCCGAGTTGTAAACTCGGTTCGGGTAAAAAACTCTAAAAAAGGAGTGAACCGCTATGAAGAAGAGAATACAGAAGGAACAACAAAAGAACAAGAAAGCCATCCAGGAAATCCTGGAGAAGAATGGGGAAGAATTACAACCGCTGCTGCAAATCGTGAATGCGGGCCGTATCATGGTGAACGAATTGATCCACAGCGCAGGCCAGGCCTTGGTTGAGAGTTTGCTACAGATTTCGGCTGAAGAACTGGCGGGGAAGAAACAACGTGGAAAACGAGGGGAAGGGATCTACTGGCACGGACAGCAGGCGGGAGTGATTCATTTGCAGGAGAGAAAGATACCGGTTACCCGCCCCCGGTTGCGGAAGAAAGAAGGCGGTCGAAGAGCGGAGGTGGAAATTCCCGCCTACCGGAAGATGCAGAGTACCGATGTGGGCCAGCACATGCTGGCGTCGATGTTGCGCGGGGTCTCTACGCGGAAGTATGAAGAAGTGCTGCCGCAGATGGCGGAGTCGGTGGGAATATCGAAATCGAGCGTGAGCCGGAATGCGGGACGAATCGGCGAAAAGAGACTGCGGGAGTTTGCGGAGCGGCGCTGGGAAGAAATCCCGATTCTGGTGATCTATATCGACGGCGTACGGGTGGGGGACTATCAGGTGTTGGTGGCCTTGGGAGTCGATAAAACGGGCGTCAAACACGTTCTGGGATTGCGGGAAGGGACGACGGAGAACGCGGAACTGGTGAAGGACTTGCTGGCCGATCTGGTGGAACGCGGGGTGTCTCCCGCCTCGCCGAAATTATTCGTGATCGACGGGGCAAAAGCGTTGCGGAAAGGGATTCACCAGGTGTTTGGAGCGAAGCATCCGGTCCAGCGCTGCCGGCTGCATAAAGAGCGCAACGTGATGGGGTATTTGCCCAAGGAGGAGCAACGGCGGACGGGCTGGATTCTCAAGGCGGCGTGGAAATGCGAGGCGGTCAAAGGGATGGCGAAAATTCGGGAACATGCCGATTGGCTGGAGAAAAAGTACCCCTCGGCGGCGGCCAGTTTGCGGGAGGGATTGGAAGAGATGTTTACGGTGAAGCGGTTGCATCTCTCGCCGGGCTTGTGCCGAAGTTTGGGGACGACCAACATCATCGAAAATCCCAATTCGCTCATGCGTCGCAGGACTCGAAACGTGACGCGTTGGAAAGATGGGAAGATGGTAATGCGTTGGATGGCGGTGGCCTTCATGGATTCCGAAGAGCACTATCACCGGATTGGAGGGTATAAGGATTTATGGATGCTGGAAGCGGCGTTCCAAGCCTATTCCGAAAACGCTATACTGGACCAGGTGGCTTAAATGAAAATCCCGCTACCTCCCCAGTTCCAACTACCGTCGGGACATCGCCTTCCCCATGCAGAGTATTTTATTTTCTCGATCAAAATTCCATTTCTTAAAGACAATCAAATCCGGCCAAGGACGACGCCGGTCTACGTTTTTATTCTCCAAGTATAAAGTCTCTATTCTTTCCCT
>JAKPYU010000028.1 GCA_029568995.1 Candidatus Omnitrophota bacterium
TTGACCATCTGGAGCATGGCGGCTTTTATCTGGTTGAACTGGGCCTCTGAGGTTGCGCCCGTGGCGAAGAGGCTCTTGGCCCTGCGGCATCCTGCCAGAACATAGTCATAATCCGGGGACGGACTTTCGGTACAGCCCTTCAACTGGACCGCCTTGGTGATCTTCTCGATAATCGGGATCTCTGCGGGAGCAATCGGCATCGACCATCCGCTGCCCGGTCGTTCCCGATGCTCGATGCCTTGCCGCATTTCATATACGGCGTCATCCAACTGGTCTCCCAGGCTCATCTGGTCCGCGATCATGATAATCGCGTATAAATCCCGGAAGTGTATCGTGGGACGGAACATGTCCCATTCCCGACATGCCAGGATTTCCTCGATCTGAACCTTGCTGGTGACCTTCTCCAAGATCGCCGGGAGCCGGTTCAGTTCGATGGCATCGGCCATCCCATTCAGGACTTGCTTGACCTTTTCCAGCCGGTCAGCTTCACTCGCCATGTTCGCCACGGTGGTTGCCCGCTTTCTCGTCCGGCGCAGGTCCGCTATCCTGGGATACCGGTACCCCTCGATCTTCGCTTCCAGCGTCTTTGCCAATTCCCGAAATTTGTTGATTCGTTTATCCATAGTGTTCTCATCCTTTCCACGGCAGGTTATAGAATGCCGCGAGATTTTTGATTCCCATGTGGGAGATTGCTTCCTTGATTGTGTCGAGACTGGTTATCCCGTCCCGGGTCTTCTGGACCATGTAGCGCAGGAAGTGCATGTTCGTCATCGGCACAACCAGCCACGCATGGTCATCCCGCCAGTCGGTTGCCAGTTCCTCGATGCTCCCGGCGGCATAGAAGATGCCGTGACGGAACTCGCCTTTCCAGAAGTAATCCCCGGCGATCGGGCGTGGAGCATTCATGACTACCCATTCACCGGACGCCAGTTTTTCCTTCGCCTCTTTCGAGGTTGCCAGGGGACAATCGGTATCTGGGATCCCATACGGGTTCTCCAGGTCCCCGGTGTTCACGTAAATGAGCCGGTCGGATGCCACGAAATCCGGCGCGATTTCCTTCACCATCTTCAGTACGGTTCTCGTCAGTCTCATCGAATTCACTCCATTTCCGCGAATGCCTTCAAAGATAGGTATTTCGACGCGCATTCTTCGCACAACTGACCAATGGACTCCATCTGCAAAACACCCTGAAAATTGCTCCAGTCGTCCGGCTGGCCCTCTACTACGCGCTTCTGACACCACCCGCAACCAAAAGCATGAAACTGTCCCTCGTTGTGGAGGTCAGCAAGCCGCTCCATGTCTTCGGGACCGACTTCCGTTTGGTTGTACCACAAAAGGAGATCGTCTTGGGTTTCGTAGTCCAGGTTTTCCCATGCTTCCGGGGATGGCCCGGTCAGGACAATCTCGGACCCGTCAACAAATCTTCGATCAGCGTCTGGCTTTCCATGTTCCCATCGCTCCAAGACTTCATTGTTGAAATGCTCGGAGAGAATCTCGTACACACCGGGAATAGTCAGAAGCGTGTGTCGGTGTTCCTCCACGACCTCTCTCAAGATCGTATCGAACGTTTCATTTGTCATAGTGCTGTAATCTACCATCGGTTTTCCTCGCTTTCTCCACGGTTATTTAGAAACGCTTGAGGTTGCGGTACGCTTCGGTTCCTGGGTATCCCCATCGTTTCGCCACATTCTCCAAAGCGACCCGAATAAGGCTTGACGTTGGGATCTGTCCTTCTTCCACCGCTCCGGATTCAATCAGCCGCAGTCCCTCACGTTCAAACAGCAACGGGAGATCCTGGGCCACATTGACAAGCTGCTGAAGAGCGAACTTCTTGCTCCCTGGCTGGTGCGGGTTCTGATCGCTGGCCTCATAGTCAATGGGAGATAATCGGTCCGCCGCTTGCTCCTTCCCAAGCGTGGTGACATGGAACGTGAAGTCGCCCATTTCACACTTTGCTGTGAACGCATCCGGGCCGAGATGAGGGTCTATGTAGAACATCCCCTGCCCTTCCTCGATGGATCCGGTTTCCGGATACAGATCTTCCATAATCCGTTCCAGAACCCTCTTCGCCCATCTGTTATGATGAAGGACAGGAATTCTCATTCCATCCAACATCGTCCGGTGTCGCTGAATACTGGTTCGTACATCACATGCGCTTTTCATGGTTTCAAGGCTCCGTTCTGTCGTGAATTTTGAGTGGTTGTCCAGTCGGGAATCGCGAATCGTTCGAATACAGAAAATTCCCGCCGAACATCCGCCAGGGTTGATTACCATGCGGTTCGGGCGACACATAAACATTCTCTTCACCCATCACCATCTCCCGGCGCAAGTACACAGCCGGGCTTTCCTCTGAAGGTCGAAAAAGTTCGGGAACACCTTCCCCGACGAGAATCAGGGTCTCGTGCTTCGACGATATGCCGTCCAGGGTGCAATCCATTCCATTGGCACACCGATAAACCCAAGCCAACATGCCTTTTGTATTCATGGTTTTGTCCTCGCTTTCTGGTTACTTCCGGTCGATCTCTTGCCCGGCCTCTTGCGCCTCGCGGTAGAGGCGGTTTCGGTCCCCGGTCAGGATGGACACCATCCATCCCGGCCACGGTTTCGGATTCTCCATATCGAATTCCTGAAGCGCCCGGAATGCCCGGACAAATCGGGTCAGCCGCTCGGATGCTTCTCTCCGGGAGATCCCCAGACGCTTGCTGATATGGTCAAGATCGTGGCGCATTGCCTTCTCGGCCTCCACCTTGTCGAGCCAGTCATGGGGAACCTTTCGCAGGTGGATCTCCACAACGTCCCTCCATGCCCGGGCCGCTCTCTTTGCCCGCTCGATCTGGTCCTCCGTAGTCTCATCGCTCACAAACAGGGTCACCAAGCACCCCGCCGCGCTATAGACTTCCGTGTTGTATTCGAGACCGGCAAAGGTATCCCCGTAGACCATCGACTCTCTACGGTCGAAAAACCGCCGGTCCGCCCTCAATTGCGCTTCCGGGTCATCCTCCTGGATCTCCGAAAGCCCCATCCATCCGTTGACCAGCACATCTGCCGCACACGCCAGGCCGATAACTTCGACACTGGTCAATCTCTCGTCCCGGTTCTCCACGTTCTTCATGGTTATCTACCTCCAAACCTTCTGATGCCTTCCATAACTTCCTGGCGGGTATCCCGCCTTCTCGATTCTTCAATGATCCGCTCCGCCTCGATTTCCGCCTGGTCCCGTTCAAACTCTTCATCGAACCGATCTTCGGCTTCCTCCAACTCATCCAAAGAGCGCATGAGAAGCTCGGCCACCTGCTCCCTGGCAATCGGCAACCCGTACCGCCAACTCCAATTCCCGGTACGTGCGTCATAGTTCACGGCCTCACCATCCAGGTCCCGAAACGATTTCGTAATCTCCATCGGGAGCCGAATGAACACGCCCCATCCATCCGGTCCCGGCTCATGCTCGATCACATAGACCATTTCCCTGCACATGGTTCGCATTCTTTTGTACTGGTCAAATATCACCACGTTCTCGATGCGAGCCATCCCCCGCACCCGAATTGGGTAGATACCCATCGGATGCCGTAGAACTAACTGCGCCCCCGGCTCCGAAAGCGCGGACTCAATGCCCCACATCTCTCGGTCTGGGATGAAAGAGATATCATCCGTCCCTGTTGACGCATTCCCGAAAGACACCTGCACGACCGGCTTTCCGTTTTCCCACACAAACATCGGTAAGTGCCCCATGATGGTTCTATCCATGGCCTTATACCTCCACGCTTTCTTCGGCTTCGGTCCGCTGAACATGCAACTCGAAGTCAAGTCCGTAATGCAGGAAATACTGACAGCATTCCCGCGCCTCCCACCATTGGTCGCTCGTTCCATCTGACTCCACGAGAAAGTCCGAACCGAAATGGTGCTTGAAAATTATCAAGCAACACTGCACATTCAGGTCGTAGGGCAAAAACCCCGTCTTGCACCAACATCCAAACAACCCGTTTTCCTCCGCCTTGGCATTCGGGTAGTCATCACGGATGTTTCGCAATATGCCGAAGGTCTCACAACTCCCATTGCCCTTCAGATCGACAGCCCGCTTGATGAGCAGAGGTCCCGCGCACCCTTCCCCCGATACCACATTTTCCCCCGCCAGTCCCACACCTTCCGCACGGTCATCCGGCCAGGTAATCCCTGCGCAATGGGCAAAGGAACCGCTATTAACGCTCCCGTTGAACCACACACAATCTTCCGAAAATTCCGGTTCCCCTTCTCCACATCCGTCACCGAGAGGGATGGGAAGAACGTCACACAGCTTCTTGCAATCAGCGACCGCCAATTTGAACTTGTCGGCCTCCATTATTTCCGGTCGGTACCAGTAGTGCGTATATCCCATGGTCTTAAGCCTCCAATTCCAGATATTCAGATGCGTCCACAAATCCGTTGAACCATCCCGATTGCACATCGGTTAATGGTGCCGGGGCCATAATCTCGCAGATTCCGGTATTGCCACCGTATTCCCTGATCTCAATATCAAGGCCCATCTGGTTCTTGGCGTGAGCCTTGAATTCCTCCAGGAATCCATTCCGGTAGTTCCATTTGTTGAATCCGATTCCGGTTCCGATCATCTCGCTGTGCCTCCTTTACATTCCGGGTGTAATAATCCACACCGACTCACTGGTCCCTGTCGGGTCCTCGTGACGCCTGTCGAATTCCTCTGATATCGGAGGGAAAGCCGTCAGATCCGCCGCAATCAGCCCGATCAACCGTCCGATATGGCCTACGTCTTCAACCCGTATCTCTAATTCGGCTCGTATCACAACCATGGTTCCGTACCTCCATCAGATTTCCCGAAGCGCATGGTACGCATCGGTCATTCTCGTTTCGTCGGTTCCGACCCTGGCGGCCAGGTTCTCCAGCGCCACCACGATCACCGCATCTGCCGGGATCTTCCCGTCCTCAATGACATCGGCCTCGACCAGCCGAAGGGCTTCGCGGGCAAACTCCCCCGGTAATGAGTGCGCATCGGACCTTCCGAAGGTGTAGTTTGCGACTTCCTGGAGCACGTGTTGCCTGGTTCCTTTCGGATACTGATTGTCTGTCATGATGCTGTACCTCCACACGCCGCGTTATTGTCGGCAAGATTTTTCTCGGTCCTGGTTCCTTTAAGGAACCCCTGCTGCTTCAGGTTGATAAGCCACCGGCGCAGAAAGGAACTCTGCCCATTCTGCGCTTGAACATTCACGAAACCGGGTTTCGGTTTCGTGTACTCCATGACGCCCACAAAGTCATTCCGATAGGACTCCGGTACAGCCACCCGCATCTCATGAATCAGGTGAACCGTCATCTCGGGATCCGCCATGAGTTCATCGTTCTGCTCCGAGTAATGGGCCAGCGCAATCCGGTCATCTGGCAGACCGTGAATGCTCAGCCGCATATACGGCGGGTTCTCGATTCTCAGATACCAGGTCCCGGACCCATCCCGGAACAACTTCGGCCCGATCAATCTCTCCAGCCGGTCATAGTTCATTTCCAGGGTTCTCATTTCACGTCCTCCGATAGTGCTTTTTCCATCCCGTCCAACTCGCCGACGAAATAGGACCGCAGGATTTTCCATCCCATTTCCTCGCAGTCCCGAATCGCCCGTTCGACCATGTGCCGGTTCATCGCCTTGCCCCTCCGAAGACCATTCGCATATCCGTCCTGATAGGCTTGATCTAAGTTCATTTGACTTCCTCCCGGTCCTGCACACCTTCAAGATGCGCAGACCTGCGCTTGCCGTCACTCGCCTTTTTCATGGTTTTTACCAGTCTCAATAGCGCCTTGTGGACCGGTTTATCCAGACCCTCACAGGTAACGATCTGGTTCACCAACTCGATGATCGCGTCCTGAATGTCGCTGGCTTCCTGCTCGCTCAACACGCCGAGCAGGTTCATGTGCCACTGTTCCTCATCGGTATCCACCCGCGAGACATAACAATTGATCTCGAACGGGTACTCTTCGAGCAACTCATCCAGGTGCGGTTCGGGATCCGGCTCCGGTTCGGGAAGCGGGGGACCCGATGGCGTACCCAGGATGGCCGCCACCGCCGCCGCGACTTCTTCCTGGGCAATCGCTTTATTCAAGAAAGCGTCCTGTCTCTGCGCATCCGCCACTTCTTTCTGAGCCTCTTCTTTCGTGAACGGTCCGTTGATCTTGTCGTACTGCGCGTCCGGATTGAGGACATACCAGATCTCATCCCCGTCCTCGTCCTCTGGCATACTGATATCCTCGTCTTGATAAATCGGGTCCTCATTGATTCGATCAACCACTTCCTCATAACTGACTATTTCGTACATGGTCATTCTCCTTTTTGCTTATGCGGTAACCACCACGGCCCATCCGGGTCCGCTGTAATCGTCAACAATCTTCGCCTCTTGCAGATGCGGGAACATTCGGTCCATCACGTCCCGCGCCACGTCTCCAGAAACTTCCTCACGGTCCGGGTAGGCATTCACCCGGTACACATGGCCCGCAGAATATCCGCCGAACAACACACCATCCTGCCGCAGGTAACGCTTCTTGACTTTCGGTCCGGTTCTTTTCATCGCCGTTGCTCCGTTCAGGCACACTTCCGCCACAAGGTTTTCCGATACGCCTCAATCGCCTCCCACATGAGGCCCGGGACATACTCGTTCTCAAAGGGAGATTCCGGATTCTGGTATCCGGTACACATTCCAACCGCCCCACCAATCTCCCACTTGCCTTCCGGGTGTAGCCGGTACTCGGTAAACACTACCCAACATCCGAGCTGGTCAATGATCTCAATGATCTCTTTCCGCTCCTTCTCGGTATCCGGCTTCCCATACACATCAAAATAATTTTCCTCTTCCGGTTCGACCCGAATCCGTACCAGTAACTCATCCTCCAGGTCATCAAACTCCGCCACCGTCCTCGCTGCCCATAGCGCGTCTTTTGCTCTCCATCCGACGCATCGAAAATCCCGGTACAGTGATTTCGTCCACGTTTCCATAGTCTTGCCCTTTCTTCCGGTTCGACCGGCTCATTCTTTCACCCATCGGTTTTCCTTGTATGACCACCAGCAACCGCTCACTCCACCAAGCAATCCTTCGCAGCACTTTTCGGTCTCCCCCATCCGCCAGAAGGTAAACTGCCCAAATACTCTCGTTTCCGGTCTCCCATAACACGCCTCAAACTCCGTCATCGGCCCCGAATAGATAGCACCCGCTAATCGCTCGTATTTCCCCTCCGGTTGTCCATCCGGCCATTCCATGACGTACCACGCGGCTTCCTGATTCCGAGGGGACAACAGGTTCGGCACCACTTCCTGTACCGTCCGACTTGCCCCAAACTTTTTCCAACTCTCGTACCGAACCTCTTCCTGGAGGTCCTCCCAATGAATTGCCACCGGTCGAATAATTTCCACCTGTATGTTCATCGCGGTCTCCTTATCGGTTTAGATCTTTCTATTCAATCAATTTCCCAACGACCTCGGTTTCGGTCATCAGGAGAAAGCTGCTCGACATATTCGGTTGCCCGAAAATATCCACTTTCTGTCCTGGGAAACCTAGCAACGGGTTTCCCATTCAAGAGAACAAGCCACCCGGTTGCCCGGCCTAGGTATGAATTCACCAAGGCTTCCAGGTCATACACATGCACGGACAATTCTTCCCCGTGCTCCGTCACGAAACGCATTTGGTCGGGCGTGTAATCCTCGAAATACTCCGGATCAACATCGCCGGGTTTCACCGACAGGAATCCCAACAGGTTTGCGATGGATTCCTTGGAATGCGGTCCATGCAGAGGGGACGGCGAATAATCACTTCCCTGGAAAATCGGGGTTCCCTTGTACCGCAACTCATAGCCGTAATACTTGCGGTTTCCCGAATACCCCTCTGGTTCCTCACTCATCAGCAGCGCGAAATCACCTTCGGTCCAGACAGTTTTGAGGTTCATAATGAGTTCCTCCGAGGTACTGGATAATCCGGCCATGTCACGGTAGGCATTCCTTTTCCGGTCCCGAGCGCCCATGCGCGAATCACAGATCCAATGAGAATCCGCTCTGAACTGGTCAGCCCACGTTTCTTTTTGAGCTTTCGTTTTCCGTCGTACCGGCCACAGCAAGTCAGCGTGAAGGACATGGTGGTCGTGTCGAACATTCGCTCCGGTAGATATCCGTAAGCGAATCCGGTCGTGTCCTCGATTGCCTGTCTCAATCGCGCAAAGTCCATTCCATCCATCGGTAAATCAACTCTAGGATTCGGGTACAACAACATGGTCTTATTCTCCTGTATGGTAGATTCTGATCCTCTGGTCTTATTCCTCTTCGCCGCCGTCACCCTGGAAGGTTCCCAGGATGAAATCCGATGCCTTCTGCGCCTGTGCCGCTGCGGTAATCACCAAGTGCGGTTCCGAACTCAGCCGCGACATCCAGGATTTCACGTAGGCCGCCGAATTATTGATGGTCCGGTTCTCAATGCCGCAATGTCCGCACAGGAACGCCGCGCCCATTTCGGCCACCAGTTCTTCCCGCGAATAATCCGGTGATCCGAATCTGTGAGACGCATACCCTTCGGTCCCGTGACGACCGAGACGGCTCACGTGTCCGGTTGCGTGGGTCAGTTCATGGAAGAGGGTCGAGTAATACTCTTCGGGACTGGTAAAGGCTTTCAGCCCCGGTAGCGAAACAGAATCTTCGGCAGGGAAATAATAGGCTCCGTTCGAGCCGTGCCGAATCTCCGGTCGCTTGGGCATATCACGCACAACGGTCTCGCAGACCTCGATGGGTTCATGGTCGTGTTCCTCAATGGCAGGTACCTTCAGCCCCTCGCACTGGTCGGTATTGAACACATTGTAATACCGAAGCACGAACCGGCGGTTCTTTTTCAACTCCCCCTCATCGTCCTCGGTTTCCTTCTCGTACACCTTCCAGAAGATGACCATGGTCGCCTTTGCGCCGGACTTGATCGCACCGCCGATCTTCTTGCACTGGTTGAACGATACCCAATACGGTGATGCGAACCTCGTTGCCGCCAAGAGGAAGGTATTGATCCCCCGGTAGGGCTTCTTCGATACGAGGTTCATGTTCGATTTCCACGGTCGCTGCCAGGGCACGGTTCCCTGCTTGAGCAATTCAATGATTCGGTCGGTGACGATCTGGTACACTTTGTCGCTCATGTTGAACTCCTTCTGCGTTTTCGGGCCGCCGCCCTTTGGTTTGTTGTTATGAGATGATCCGACTCGCCCCAAGCCCGACGATGGTTGCGTACCGTCGCCGGTCCGACATATCATCAATGCTTGTTTCGACCAGATGCCTCCATTCTCTCGGTAGTTGTCCTTTGTGCTCCTGAAGGGCAATCCACGCCTCTAACGGCGTCTTGAATCCCTCCACTCGGTACACATCATTGCCAGGCGTATAGATAAAATAGGCCCACTTTCGTTTCTCTGTCTCAGCCGTAATTCTCATGCTTTTCGTCACTTCATCGTTCATCGGTTTTCTCCTGCCCTTCGGTTCACACGCTTCGCCAAATCAGGGTTACCTTCTCGTCGCGGCGGCCACTGGTCATCGCCCACGTGCGGATGATCCGGTCCACAACATCCCGATCGGTCCGGGATAATCGCCGCTTTTCCACCATCCGCCGCCCCTGGTATTTCCCACACAAGGTCATCAGGAATCCCTCGAACGTCCCCTTCTCCCGGTTGTATCCAGCAGTCGGTGTCATCCCGAACGCAAACCCGGTCAACTTCCTAATGATCCACTGCAATTGGTTCGCTCCACTCTCGGTCACTCTCCCTGCCCTGACTCTAACGCTTTCATTCCTTGCCATTTCGGTTCTCCTGCGTTTTCGGGCCGCCCGCCCTTTTCGGTTTCCCTTTTCCCTTTGGAAACCTTCACTATATCTAAAGATATTATATCCCTTTTATCCCCTATTGTCAAGCAAGGAAAAGCCTTAGAAGCGAAAATAAAGGCCCAAAGGGAACGAAAATACGCCGATCAGGGAAAGAATGAGGGAAAAGACCCGGCAAAAATTGCCGCATACGCCAAGGGAAGAAACCCACAAAAGATACCTGACAAACCGGCAAAAATTGCCGCATACGACAGGCAGGGAAAACCCGGTCAGGATTCTACCAGAGCCGCCCACGGCTCCCCGGTCCGCATCTCTTCAACCGTCCATTGGGTCCACGCGAACCAGTTCAACCATTGCCGCCGGTCCGGAAGTTCCGGCTCGTCGATGAACAGGAGATCCCGGTTTGCAACCGGTTCCGCCATGGTGCGGTTCCCGGTGAAGATCGGGATACCCCCGTTAATGACAGCCTCAACTGCCGCGTTCGAGTCATAAGTCACCAGCGCCCACGCATTTATCAGAAGCGCCCGCAAGGACCGCTCGGAATAGAGGAACCTCCCTGGCGCAACTCCTTCCAATTGCCGGTGCAGTTCCTTGGCATCCAATTGCTCTTTCGGGTGCGGCTTGAAGATAACGGGGCGATCGGTTACTTGTTGGAGCGTCGCCGCAACATGCTTATACCAGGGCCTGCGGTCCTTCGGAGGATTGGAATACGTCCACGGGTACGTGTGGCACTGGTGCGCATAGATGATATGATCCCCGGTCTCGCGCCAAGGAGCAACCTCGATACCGAAAGACTCCCATCGCTCCGGTCCGGGCTTCGAGAAGGGAACATGCTCCCCATAGGCGTGGGCACCATTCCGGGCAATGGTCCAAAACGGCTCATCATTGTATGTGTTTCGGTAACCGTGCTCCGTGCCGAACCAATCCCTCCACCGGCGAATGCACCCATCGGAGATACACAGGAACGGGATCTGGTATTCCGACAGATCCCGATCAAGCAACTTGGTCGGGGTTCCCGCCCCAAGCCGCACAACGTAATCGCAGGGAACAAGCAGGTAATCAGAAAGATCTCTAACCTCGGTCTCGTGACCGAACCGGCGAATACCTTCCGCAAACGCATCGACAACGCTTCGCCAACGGGTATGGTAATATAGGGCTACTCTCAAAAGAATCGGCACCGTCCTCTAAAATGGGATGTAGAAGACGGTGCCGACAACATTCTACTGGTTACGCCTCAGTCTCCTTTCTCCGCCTCGTCCAGTTCCCGGAGCCGGGCCTCAAGCCAGGCGCGGGCGGCGGCTCGCCCGGTATTACCGGCAAGTAGGGATGTGTAATGGCTATCCAGCTCCCAACAGTTGTCGCACAGACCAGTCGGGATGTTGAGGCCCGAAATTCCATTTCCGCAGATCTTGCACGGCACAGTGTCCATTTTTACAGGCATAAAACGTCCGATTATGGTCATCGGCTTGATCTCCTTTTCCGTTCCAGCATACGAATCTGCTCCCATTCTCCGGTCATTCTGTCAGGCTCCTTGGAAACGATAGGCCAATCGTAAAGTTCATTGATCGCTGCTTGGGCGGACAATTCCAGGGCGCGGGTTGCCATTGCCGTAGCAGACTTCCTGCGATTCGGATATCTCCAATCCTTTCTATAGGCAAGAAAGTGAAATCGTTTCGACCTTATCACCTTGCCACGGTGATCCGTGAGGGAAATCATTATCGACAACGGCCCTTTGGGTTTATTGCTCTCCATGATTCATTCCAGCCCGTCCTTTCCTTCAATGTGCGCGACCAGTGCAAAGCCGTCCGGTTCCAGCCCCGGTTCAGCCGCCAAGTCCGCCTCAAACTTGTCAGCCCACGACTCGATTTGTTCGCTCGTGATCTTCCATCCTTTGAACTGGAATCGAGACACGAACGACCACTTGAAGTCTTGGTACAGTCGGTCTGCCCGATCCTGGCCCAGGCAGTCTATCAGAATCGACCGCGCAAGGTCAGCCGGACCGCTGCCGCCATAGCCCCACTCGAATCCGTCCGGGGAATGCCTGCATACGTGCCGGAGCGGAGCGCCGTTGACGGTGACCCGGTAACGACCGGCTCGATTTCCTTCATACACCTTTATGGTTTTTGCCATCTTCAAGGCTTCCTTTCTGAGAGATCATATTCTCCCGGGTGGCATCCAGCAAACGCTCATATTCCACCTGCATACTCAGCAATTGAACACGAGCGGTCAACACATTCGCCTCGGCAATCATCAGATTGATATCGGCGGTGGGCCGGGCCTCCTTCCGTGCCCGATCAATCCGTTTTGTTGCGGACGCCCACCGCCTTTCCATCCGACTCCTGCGCAATTCCAAGTTCTTGAGGTCCATATCCGACTTCATCCTTCTCGGAGTTGATCCGTCTTTTTCACCGCACCCATCCAGACAGACATACTGTTTAGGTGCTCACACAGCCCGTCGATTTCCTCATTCGTAAGCGGGTCAACATCAACGAAATGGTCCATCCCACCGAACGCCTCCCGCTCTTCCTGATCCATTCCCTGCACGTGCCGAAGCGCCGCGAGGATGGTACTGAGTTCACCGTATGTCATCTCTACCTTCATGCGATATGTCATCTCTACCTTCATGCGAATAGCCTCTCTTTCTGGTCCTCAGTTATCGGATACTCTCCATAGGTCTTGCCGTCAATCTCCGGCATGGAGATCTTCCGCCCGTTCGCGATCCGCTGCTTGTAGAACAGGGGGATACCGAGCCGTTTGCAATCGGTTACGATGTTCCGGACCCACGCCTCGTCCATTGGTCGGGCACCCGGGCCAGACTCGCCGCCGATGATAACCCAATCGACCGGCTGGGTTACACGCGCTGGCCCCAACAGCGGTTCCAGGGACAGGAACCGGATGCCCGCTTTCATGCGCATCAGAACCTTTTGCGCTGCAACGCTCGATCGGTCATCCCACGCGGTCAACCCGACCCAGATATGCGAGGGTACCGCTTTCCGGGCATATCGCTTCTTCAAGTACAACTCCGCAATCGCATATCGCTTCGTGAGCACCTGAAAGATATGCTGTTCGCATTCTTCCATGGTATCAAATACCCGGTCACGAAACTGGTCCGGAACCTCCGCATGGAAGAGATCTGACATCGAACACGGAAACACCAGCCGCGATTTCTTCCATCGTTTCGGTTCATCGAGACACTCCGGGTGGAGGGTTACCCGGAATCCGTTCCGGTACTTTGGCTGCATCCCCTGTAGCCGTTTCGCCATGCGTTCCGCATAGCAGTTATCACAGCCAGGGGAACACTTCGTGCATCCGGTAACCGGGTTCCATGTGTTCTGGGTCCACTCGATTTTACTTTCCATTGTACTTGACCTCGTAAATGCCCTTCTGTCCCCGCACGGGAAAGGGTTTGATCGGCCTGATGTTTTCAAGTACCCAACTGTAAGCCCCGTCGAAAGACTCACAGAGCGCCATCTTCTCGTCCCGTTTCCTCATCGGACGGATATCGACCAGATCCGCGACGGCCAACGCATACCCTGCCGGTGCTATCGGGGGATTCACTGACGAGACGATCAGCAACGGACCCCGATAATGCGTATACCAGGTCCGGACTTCAATGGTCTTCTCACCCGACGCAATCTTGTTTGCCCACGGTTGTTTGACGGATAATGCTTTCATGCGGCAATTGCCTCCTTTTGAAGTTTTGGATTTTCGTAGCCCATCTGTTTCAGGAAATCCTCGACCAGGGCACCGATGTCACGCCGGTTATTCCCGGTAATCAACACGTCATACCAGTTCATCTTCCGCCTCGGTCCCACTTCCCATTCACTATAGGAATGTACCTCATAGCCGTAATCCTTCTTCATGAGGCGCTCATGAAACTTTCTCGCTTCCCGCGCATTCTCCACGAAACGAATTCGTGCGCGGGTATGCTGCCGACCAACACACCGAAACCGCTCCAACTTGACCTGCACAGCGGGGTTCTGCTTCAATCGAGCAACAACTACCGCCTTGGTGCTTTCTTTCATGGCCCGCTTCTTCGCGGCGGGCGACTTCTCAGTTAGCATTCGATCTCTTTTATTCATGGTTCTGTTCTCCTCGCGCCTACGCGCATCGCTCGCACACGTAACCGAACTGGTTCCACCCTGACTCGAACTCTTCTTCACTGACAATGAACTCTCGCTTCGGTACACTTGGATGATGCACACCTTGCGGATACTTCGGGTTCGGCCACAGTCCTCGACCACCTTTCACCGCCAGCATCTTGACTGTCCCACCCTCCTGGCGGTCATGGCTAACCTCTACCCAATCATTCTCATGACTGCGGAAGAAAATCTCTTCGTCCCGTTTGTACGACTCCCCAGGTTTGATCTCCTTGCCGGTGATCGTCTCATAGGCTTTCGGATGCCAATTCCGCAAGGTCTTCCACGCCGACTCCATCACATCGGAAGGAAACCGGTCCGGAAAATGGACCGCGACAATCGCCCAATCGCAATCCTCTTCATACCAGCCGTCCTCGATCCGGCAACTCTCATGAATCTGCCGGTTCAACTTTTTGAAAACCTTGAACCCACCGTGACCCGGAGTCCCATAGAAGGTGATCCCCGGCCCATACGCCTCTTGACTGTCTGACATACCCCATGGTGTTCTCATGGCTTCGATATCCTTTCTCTGTAGATATTGTAACTATACCAATCTTTTCCCCTATTGTCAAGCGTACCCGATGCGTTGTGCAGAAGTACCTTGTTTTACCTGGGGAGTTTCCTTATGCGCTTCAACTCTTCAGACATGGCGTCCGCAACAGACGGGAAAAGGCGGATCTTTGGAGTCCAATAAACCGCGTTCCGAAGCCGATCCAATATCGCCTCGTCCACATACCCGGTGACAATCTCCAACTGGTCCCCGCGATTCTCGCCGAAGGGACGGCCCTTCTTCAGGGAGCCTCTCCGTTGCGGGAAAGGCCCCCCGTTTTCTTGCTCCAGCCGAGACACAAGGGTCTCGACCGCCCGTGCCATCACTGCGGTAATCGTCAGATCCGGGTCTGCATTGACCAGTTGCCTGACATTTTCCGCAAGCACCCTCGGTATATGAACCGTCAACCGTTTTCCCATCTCATTGCCTCGATATGGAATAGTGGAACTATTTCCCATATTATCAGGCAAAGGAATGGGTTGAAAGCCTCGTCGGTTCATGATTCCACCACCCACTTGTACTCCGGGTCCGGAAGAAACACCATCGACTCCCGGTGTTCCGTATAGTACGCCGAGTCATGTCTGGCGAGCGCATCGCTGTGAAGAACAAGCCACCCGCCAGGAACCTTCATCCGTTGAAGGTATTCAGCCTCGCGACTTTTCTTCACCCGAACCATTTCCCATTCCTCTCCCGATTCTGGGTCTAAGATCTTCTCCCCATACGCCGCGAGACCCTCAGCAAAATCCATCGCCTCATTCTCGTCCTTGAACGTATTGTGTGGGGACTCGTCCTCCACACCGAACGCCCAATGCTCGACTTCCTCCGGGGATCCGGTTTGGACATCCACCCGGTCAACCGTCACGATTACCCTGTACTGATACCGTTTTCTCATCTTGGTATTCTCCTTCCTATTCGTCGAACCCTTCGGCTCGTTTGATAACGTTCTTCGCATCTTCCACATCGAAATCGTCAAGGCCCTCTTCGATTACACCAACCGCCAGTTTCAACCAGTTCAACAACTCCGGTGCGGTGGCGATCAATCGGGCATTTGCTTCCATTTCCGCCTTGGTCACATCGTCCCGGCGCTCCATCACTATGCAGGTTTCGATGGGAGGAATCTCAGCAACCTTCGTGTTGTTCCACCCATCTTTCCTGTCCCCCGACACGTACCACGGTCCCGGAGAATGCGTCACACCGACTTGCTCCAGGTGCATTTGCTCGAAGGGATAGCCATGCTTATCACAATGGTCGATCTGCAAACGCTTGGCTTCCTCGAAGCTGTAGGCGAATGACAGAACTTCACGACGCTTCTCAGGAGCATACGGCTCCCCGGTCTCCGGGTTCACATCGGGAAGATCCTTGTCAACTTCTTCCCATTCGCGAATAACTTTCCATTGAGGTCTTGACATGCTCTTTTTCTCCTTTGGTCAGTATATCGGCCCGCCGGGGATTCCGTCCCCGCACCGCGCCGCCACTCGGTTCAATCGCTCATGCTCAGCCGCATTTGCCGCCTCAAATCTCGTCCACCATTCCCGGAACATTGAGAGCCGGTCGATGGCCCCACGGTAGAGGATAAAGGGACACGCGGGATGATGATCTTCATGGTAGATCGACTGGCTTCCGCAGAGACATTTCCCGCCGGAGATCTGTCTCTCGGTCCACTGTTTCCTGTGAGCGTCCCAATCGTGCCGCAACACGCGGCCATCTACGGTTACCCGGTAGAAACGATGCGCTTCACAGGGATGCACATCGTCCGACTGTGCATACCACAGAATCCAACTTCTCTCGCCGGGTAAACGCCTGTTCTTTTCATAACACACCATACCTCGATTCAAGGCGCTCGCCTCGATCTGCATTCGACCAAGAATCTCTGAAAGCGAAAACATCGAAACTGGTAATGCCGCACTGAACTCTTTCATGGGTTTTCTCCTTATCCGATCTGCACGATCTTTCTGGTTTGCCGGTGCATCCATCCGTGGGAACGGTCGCGAATCTCGAAATCGAAATACTGCCGGTCCTTCAGGTCACACGGTCCCTGATGCCACTCAGGGGAGACATATTCCCGGTACTCTCTTGGGGAACAGATCCCGAAAATGCCGCCACATACAAGGCATTCATGAACCTGGTTCCGGACCGGTTTCGTGCGCGTGGAATTGCATCCGGGACATTGCGGGGTCCCATTGCCGTTCCCGACGAGCGCCGGGTATGCTCGAAATCCGGCGACCTCTCCGGTTGCGGCATAGGCCGGGATCAAGCACTGCTGAAGGATCTTCAGGAACGCGACTACGGCGGTCATCTCCCCCTGAACCATCGCCCCCATAACTCCAATTATCGTACCGCACTTGTCATGCACCAACTCCCAGGCGGTTGTCACAATATCGGTTACAGCCTGGGTATCCGCGTCCGGCGGGATCTGCGGAAACGGAATATCCACGATCCCAATTTTCCGGTCCGCTATCGGGTTGTCGAACATAGCATTGACAATCTTCCGAACCTCGTCTACCTGCTCCTTGGGCCACTTGTCCGATGGGTGATTACTGATATTCAGGAATCGGTAAATCATGACTGGTCTCCTTCCTTGCGGCACAGTCGCCGCCGGTTTTCCCATTTGGCCGGTGCGGATGCGCACCGGGTATTCTCAGCATTCTCATCCAGGTTGACGACCGTAATTCCATTCACCCGGGTCAACCACCACTCTCGCTCACCCCGGATAGGGGTCATGCCTTCGTGAAGGTCATAGAGGACATCCTCTACAATCTCCAACCAGTCCACCCCGTCATATTTCGCTTCATCCTCCGTATCAAACCACCGGTCGTGAAAATCGTGGGAATCAACCTGCACCCCAACGCACTTCGCGAACGGAACGGTCAACTCTCCCCGCCATTCATAAACCCCTTCAATCGTTTGCATCGGGTAGACGTGCTGCTTAGCGATCTGGTTCTCATTCATCGGAATCCTCCATGAAATCGCACGGAAGCAATTCCGGGCCGTAGGCCACACCGCCGAAACGACTGATCGGTATCCCAACGTAGCCTTTCACGATATCTTCGCGCTCGGCAGGAGATGTGTTTCGCAAAATCTGAATCGGCGAGACACCGTACTTCTCGGAAATCGCAAATCGGTCATCGGCAATCACCAGCCGGACAGTTCCATCCAGCATCGGGGTGATAGCACAGTACGTTCCGGGATGCTTACGCCTCATTTCCCGGATCTGTCGATACCCATCGGCGTCATCACTGAACTTCATTTCGACTATTTCGGTCGTTTTCATGCTTTCACTCCTTGATCGGGGTTAGGACCTGAACTGAGGCGGTCTCCCCGTGATATGCCGCGACCGCGTAGACATACTCTTTCCCATGGTCAAGTACGATCACGCCGAGAATGTCCGAGTTTTTCGCTTCCAACACGGCCTGAATTTCCACACCACGGTAGAATGTCATTACCCCGGTATGCTCCCCGATCTCGAAACACGTGGTTACGTCCACGCGGAATTGACCGTCTTTCACACGCACAATCTCCGAAAAGTACGAGTTTTTCCGGTCATACTTCCGATGGTATCCCGATTCGATCAGACGGAACCCATTCGCTTGCGCCAAGGTATAGGCCACCAGACGTGATTCTTGGGCACGTGCTTCAGCGGCCTCCTTCTCCTTCTTGACCTTCCGGTACTCCCGTCTGGCTTCCGCCATGGAAGCCGCTTCTACTTTGATTCCGTTTTCCTCGATGATGACCATGGTCGTGTCACTCCTTTTCGCCTTTGATAATGTCGAATAATTCCTGCCCGTACTGCTTCTTGTACTTCATGACGATTCGGCGTCCGATAGCCGCCTGTTGCGGGGTCAGAGACTCTTCCCACGCAAGGGCATGACCCATCCGAACATCGAACCGATTGAACCCCATCCCGTCCAACTCCTGCGCCCTATCGCAGACGCCTTGCACGATCCGCAACGCGGTATGCACAGCCTGAATCTGCTCCGGGGTTAGCTTCACCGCCTCTTCCTGAATCTCCTTTCTCGACCGCTTGGCGGTCGCGCACTCTTCGATCTCCGGTAAGGGGAGAACGGGAATCTTTTTGATCTCGACATCCGCGTCCATCGCGGCGTCAATCACTGCCTGTTTCGAGATCAGGGTCCGGGCCATTCGTGCGTCGATGGACTCTTCGAGCACGAAATGCTGAACAAAGACCGAATCCGTTTGCCCGATACGATGGCACCGGTCCTCGGCCTGACTCATATTCCCCGGTACCCAATCCAATTCCGCGAATACCACATGACTCGATGCGGTCAGGGTGATTCCGACACCTGCCGCCGTGATCGAACCGATGAACACATTCACGGTGGGATCCGACTGGAAGCGGTCCACGGCTTCCTGCCGGACAATTTGGTTCTCGCGCCCGGTCAGGACCACACTATTTCCAGGGAACGCCTCCTTGAGCGCGTCCACAACATCATGGTGGTGCGCAAACACGACCACCTTGTCGGTCGATTCGAGGATCTCATTCAGGAAATCCACAACATGCGGTATCTTCGCCATCGCGGTTTCCAGCCGCACCGCCGAGAATTCCTCGAATGCCGCCTGTGCTCCTTCCCGGAGACGGCTAACAGCATCCTGGTACGCCGCCTCACTCTTCGCCTTCGCCATCTCCACCGCAAACCGAAGGTCCTCCAGCCGTTTCCGCATGTTGGACCATGTAGCCTTTTCCTTCTCGATAGACCCGGTACATCCGTTCGACGGAATCTCTACAATCTGCCGCACCTTCGGCGGTAACTCCGTCAGGACATCCTTCTTGAGACGCCGAACCATCACCGTGCGCCGGAGACGGTTCTGCAACTCACCCAGGTTGCTCGACCCGGACATGTCCCACCCGTATCGGGTCTGGATCGCGTTGCAATATCGCAACGCATACGGAAAGAACTTCGGAAACTCTTCCGGGTTCAGATAATGAATGATCGGGAACAATTCCACCGGGCGATTGACAATGGGCGTCCCGGTCAGCAGTATCCGCTTTCGAGCGGTGATCCCCTTCTTTTCCTCGACATCTTTCCGCTTCTCGGTACCCAGAACCGCCTGGGTTCTGAGTGCCTTCGGGTTCTTGAGGTAGTGACATTCGTCTACGATCAGGACATCCCACTCAACCTCATCGACCGGGTACTTTCGGAGCACATCGTAATTGATGATGTTCACGCCGGTCTTCTTGAGGCCACCCCCGTTCACGATCTCGATGGGCATCTTGTGGATAAGCCACTTCTGCATCTCCCGTTTCCAATTGATCTTCAGGGACGCCGGGCAAATCACCAGAACTCTTTTCGGTTTCGGCATCGCATTGATAATTCCGATGGCCTGAATGGTTTTTCCCAGACCCATTTCATCGCCGATCAGAACGGCATCCCGGTTCATTCCATAGGAGATCCCGGCCTTCTGAAACGGCATGTAGGTCAGGCCATCCGGGACAGGTATTTCCACATCGGCATCGGTCGCCCTGGATTCCGCCAGGGTTCCCTTCGCCTTCTCGATCTCCGCCTTGACCACATCATCCGCGTGGTCGATCAACTGCGCCGCGACGAGAGGGTCATACGTGTACCACCGTTTCCCATCGCGGTCCCACCAGAAGCCAGCCGATTTCAGAGTGTCTTTCTCGCGGTACTCCGAAATCGCCACAAACACAACTCGGTCCTTCATCAATCCAGTGGTGATTCTCATAATAGACCTCCAAGGTACGCAAGCATTTCGTCATCGGTTAAGAACAGGTCGGTTCCCATATCGAGATACCGATGCTTCCCGGTAGCCGGTTGCCAGCAGTACAAAATCCTGCGCCCGGTTCGGGTCAGGACCGGCGTCTCGGTACCATCATTCGCCGGTATCCAATTCTGGGCGGATTCACGGATCATCTCCGTGGTAATGCCCAACTCCACGCCTTTCTCGTTCACCATGTAGCCGTCTCCGAAAAACTCACCGACGGCCACACCATCCAACTCTACGGTTCCATTACTTCGGATCATCATGGTCATATCTCCACTTCGCCTGCATCGGCCACATCATCAGGCAGGGTTCCCGCCTGTACGGTATACGCACAGGTCTCGCACACGCCCTCGAACTCAACGGTCTCCCCGGTAGCCGTTTCGACAGCCACCAGGTCCACGCGATTACCGCCCAAGTCACATCCGCAGATCGCACACGGGGTCCAACTGAAATACGGATCTTCACTCGGTTCTTCCCACTCAACCTCTTCCGGGTCGAACTGCTCACAGGTCTCGCAATCGACATCCGGGTCATCCGCAAATGGACAATCACCGCTTTCGCAGTGCTTGCAGGTATCCTCATACTCCGGTTCTTCCTCTTTGTGCTTCGCGATCTCGTAAGACGCCTTGGTCGAGAAACAATCGAATCCTTCGGTTGCTTTTCGCACTATCCGGTCATACTCTTCGGCTGATACGTACATTTCGGTGCTCCTTATGCCGCTACCTCTTCCGGTAGCCATCGTGCGATAAAAGCGGTCACAGCCGCCGCCCCGTTTCCTGCCTCGATCTCATCCACGGTCGCCTGAATGTCATCGGCGATCTCCGGGCCTGCTGGGTTAGTCAGAATCTCGCCCCAGGAAGACTGGAGGCGGTTAATTGCATCATGAAGAACTTGCGCGTAGTCGATCATTTCACATCTCCACTGATCCAGATTTTCTTCCCGTACTTTCGTCGGTATGCCTTGGCAATTAGCCGAACCGTCCGATGGTCCGCGACAATTACTCGTCTTCCGATCTTCACGCTCCACATTTCGGTCTCCCTTTCTACTCACGGTTCGAGAAAAGGGCCGGGCGGTATTCGCCCGGCCCGACCCATTTCGGATTAAGCCAATTGTTCCGGTGTTTTGTGAAACCCCTTGATCCACGGGTTCCCTAACCTGTTCCGTTTCGCCCACTTCTTGATAGCCGGTCCAGTCGTCTCAGCTTCCGACTGTTTGACGTGCGAAAGCTCACCCTTGGTCCACCGCCCGAAAACGGTCATGAAGAAAATCCGCATCTTGCCTTTTCGAACAAAGACGCGATCGGTTCGATAATTGACCTCAAATCTCAGGTTCCTTCTCAGGCTTTTCAAAAGGTCCGTGATCTCATTCCTGCCGATGCCTCTCTCCATTTCAACTTTCACCGTCCATATCGCCATTTCGGTTCTCCTGCGTTTTCGGGCCGCCCGCCCTTTTCGGTTTCCCTTTTCCCTTTGGAAACCTTCACTATATCTAAAGATATAATATCCCTTTTATCCCCTATTGTCAAGCAAGGAAAAGCCTTAGAAGCGAAAATAAAGGCCCAAAGAGAACGAAAATACGCCGATCAGGGAAAGAATGAGGGAAAAGACCGGCAAAAATTGCCGCATACGCCAAGGGAAGAAACCCACAAAAGACTACCTGACAAACCGGCAAAAATTGCCTAGTGCGGCATCGGTTCGCTTTGGGAGGGATTCCGACCTTCGAATGCGGTTCGCCGGAACTTCTGCCGCGCTTGCTCTGCCCGTATCATGGGCCACATCAGCAGAAGGCGCTTGAAATCCTCCGGGTATAACTCTTCCATCTTGTCCAGGTGGGAATAATGAGGAACCCCGGCAAGGGTCCGGTTGTGCATACGGTAGTCCGGAGCCAACTTCACACCCGACGATTCGACCAACGCGAGAATCTGGTCCTTGTGCCAATCAAAACAGGGGTAGAAAGATCGGGTCCTCGGATTCACCCCTCCATACATCCCGACAAATTTCCGACGCTGGATGCTGTCATACATGCTCATTCCCCAGGCGCACCACACACCCGGTAGATCCAATTCCTGCTCCAGGAATTCGCAGATCGTTCGGTTACTGTACTCCCACAATTCCATGCGATCTATTTCTTCTTCACACCCTGGCGGTTGCCAAACCAAGCGCCCCAACGCGGCGGAACACTCACCGCTCAGGAAACGATAGATCTTGGTTTGGAACAACTCCTCATAATAGGCCAGGGACCGGTCAATGAAACCCAGATGTGGAACGCTGGTACAATGAAATGGAATGATGCGGTGGAAGAAGTTTCGCAAATAGAGCCACGCGGCAATCGAATCCTTGCCGCGTGAAAATCCAAACAAACAGATCCCGGAAGATGTTTCGGCTACCGCTTCACACACCTTCCGGGATTTTTCTGTTCCAATGCTGGTCAACCCTTCCGAGACCCGGCGGCTTTACCGCCTTTGCCCTTGCCGCCCTTCTTGGCGGTTTTCTTCGCCGCACCCTTTTTCGCAGCGGCTTTCTTCACCGCACCCTTTTTGACCGTCGCTTTCTTCGCAGCGGCTTTCTTCGCCGCACCCTTTTTCACCGCCGCTTTCTTTTTCGCAGCCATCGTGAATCTCCTTCTGGTCTTTTCGTGAACCGCTTGGGTTCACTTTATGATGTACTCTCGAACCATCCCCTCATCTATGGTTAATGCTGGTCAACCCTTCCGAGACCCGGCGGCTTTACCGCCTTTGCCCTTGCCGCCCTTCTTGGCGGTTTTCTTCGCCGCACCCTTTTTCGCAGCGGCTTTCTTTTTCGCAGACCGATTCAGGGCTTTATTTATATCGGTGGCGGCTTTTCTGACTCCGGCATTGAACCCACTGAGTTTTCTCCGTCCAGGAGTATTCGCCATCGCTTTTTTCAACGCGGAATCTGCGCTTTTCTTGACGCTCGATGCTTTTGCCATTGGATCTATTCCCTCGATATGCCACTCATCACAACGGATATAGGATTACTCCATCGCCATCGCTTCCAATCTTTTCTCGGTACTCACCTTGAGTGGTTTCTGCATATTCGGAATCACCGGAACACCAACTGCTTTCGCAAACGCTTCCCCGTCCACATACATCCCATACTCCGTCACCAGATCCGGAAATCGTTCGAGAAATTCCTGCTTCTGGTCCCACGATTGGAACACAAGACACAACCAGAAATTCGGATCATCGGCATCCTGCATCCGCACGTTCGCCCGCTCGCGCTCTTCCAGGAACTTCACGAGTTTCGGGTTGTCCTCGATCAATTCTTCCTTCGTCGGTCTATCCCCGGAAAAATCAGACCAATGTGGGGTTTCCTTGATTACCTCATTGAGTTTTTCCCCAACCTCGCCATACTCTTCCTTGATCCGCATATTCAGATCCATATCACGACCGGCAAATCCAATGTCCTCGGCTAACTGACGGTTCTGCCCGTGGATCTCTTGCAGAATTGCATCCACACTTTCCTGAACGAACTCTCCCATCAGGCTCGTGCTATTCAGCGCGATATTCAGTGCTTTCTCGTCGGTTTCATCGAGGTCCACCACAACAACGGTTGCCTCTTTCTCCCCCAATTGCTTCAAGGCTTTCACCCGCTGGTGACCGCCGACAATGCACCCGGAACGCTTGTTGTACACGATCGGTTCCACCAGACCGAATCGCTCCACACTCTTCTGCAACCGGCTCAGCGCCAGATCCGAAATCTGGCGCGGATTCCGAGGGTTATTCTTCAATGCCGAAATCGGCATCACCTGAATCTCTATATTCTTATTCACACCTTACCTCCAACTGGTTCGAGCCGAAGTCCGATATACCTCACACGACCTCTGTGCAAATCGGTAATAAACTGCTTTCCTTCCACAATGCGCACACCAAACCGAAGGGTCGAACAAATGGCTTCATCGGTTAAATGCTCAGCAATTTTCCAACGAAACATCGGTTGAAGATCCTGCCCGCGAAACACAATACCCAATAACCGAAGCATGAAATCGCAGCATCCTCCTGACAAGCCCCTCGCGCCGAAGGTCAGGAAAATCGTGGTTGGCTTTTTCAGATTCCGGAGGATCAGATAATAATGTTTGAATGGACTCCCGTATGTGTCCACATCAATCACATCGAAATCGCACCGTGGATTCGCCAGGACTTTTCGACTGTCAATCGAGATCCTCCCCCTTTTCGGTTTCTCATCAACGCCCCAATACTCCGCAACCGGAAAAATCTGCCGCAATCGGTTCCACAACCGCCCCTCGCCCTGGCAGGCATCAAAGACCCGCGCCTTCCCATCCGCATGGTATTTCGCCATGAAATAGGAACGCAGTTCGATCTTTTCATCGAACCGCGAATTGTCTATCGGTTTACTCCGGTTAGCCATTATTTGCGGTCATCTCAAGAAACACTTCCGGGTCATTCCCGATCTGCCGAAGCGCCGCCTCAAACTCTCCATATCTCGCGATTGGAATACCGATGAGGATCCATGCCCGTTGAACAGGAACAACGACTTCCAATTCTTTCATTTCGAGTTCTTTGCCGTTATCACCATCAGCCCCGGGCAAATCCACGGCAAATCTGTCGAATCCGAAATCTGAAAACATGCGGGCATCATGCTCGCGAATCTCGGCGGCAATAGAATCAATTGATTCCGTAAACTCCCCCATCATGCCGGGATTATTCAAGGCCAGGTTTAGTGCTTTCTCGTCGGTTTCATCGAGATCCACCACAACAACGGTTGCCGCTTTCTCCCCCAACTGCTTCAACGCTTTCACGCGCTGGTGACCGCCGACAATGCACCCGGAACGCTTGTTGTACACGATCGGTTCGACAAGACCAAATCGCTCCACACTCTTCTGCAACCGACTCAGCGCCAAATCAGAAATCTTTCTGGGGTTCTGGGGATGCGGATTCAAATCAGCCAGACGCATCTGCGTCACTTCAAGGTCCTTCGTCATATCTTACCTCGCAACACTCATCGCCAGGGACAGCGGCCCGCCCTGGCGAAGATCGCACCCAACCTGATTCGTAATGATCCTCGCATTCGACGGCAATCCAGCCGCCACAAGGCTCGGTGGATCCATTGTGTTGATAACGTAGATCGGTGCCGCCGATTGCCCTCCCCCAATCATCCGGACCGGTACGGCCCCGCCTTTGAGCGGAATGACTGCCTCAACGGATCCCATTCGTTCCCCGGCAATGGCGGGACCAAAGGGACCGCCGACCAATCCCCCTTCGGCCTTTCCATTTCCGAACAGGTTCCCGATCAGCGGTATGCTTTGGAGAATGCTCATGAACCCACCGCCAGATTGCCCCGGCGTGATTTTCCCGATTCCCATACTGTTGAAGATCCAGTCCGTTGCGAGATCGGCAAGCCGTTTCTGCATAGACGAGACAAAACTGTCCAGCACATCGCGAAGGGAATCTATTTCGCCACGCATGAGACGGAACAACCCATCGGAGATACTCCCCCGATAGATCTCTACAACGTCCTGACAGTAATCGGTCCAGAGCTGCTTTTCCTCATCGAGAATTTGCTGGAGGTACTCTTGGTGCTGATCGGCCAGATCGTTCAGGTCATCGTAGAATATCTCGTTGATCTGCGTTTTCTGCTCCGCGCTCCAACCTTCATAGGAGAGGATCTTGTCGTACACGCTCTTCTGATGATCGTACCACTGCTCCAAGGCCGCTTCCCGCGCCTCGTAGGTATACCGGGGATCGCCGAATATCTTCTCATATCCACCGGATTCACGAGCGAACTCCCGCCCCATCATCTGATCGAGTAGGGCGGTCACAGGACCAGCTATGTTTCCCCCCAGGAAAGACAGATCGCGACTCCTCAACATATCCATGGCGGTCTTTCCCTGGGGACCGCCAAGCATTCCGAATAGTTGAGTGGTTTTCCATTGCTCCATTTCGAGGCCATAGCGGTCCAGCATTTCCCGCGTGTTCGCAAACGCCGTAGTTGCCGCCTCGATCTGTTTTGCCACTTCCGGAGAGATTGCCCCACCCGCATAGCTCGATTTCCACTCTTCGAATTGCGCATTCAATTTATTGAGTTCTTCAGTCTTGCTCGACAGACTACTCCAGATCTCGTCATAGGATTCCGCAATGATCTGCAATGGCGTGAGCGTGGATTCCTTGAGAGATTCGGTTACCCCCCGTTCATCCATCATGCTCGGACGGCTCTTCAATCCGGTAACACTTGTGATGATCCCACTCAGTTCCTCATACGGTTTCCGCGCCTCCCAATTTCGGCTAACGGTGGCGGCCGCCTCTCCCATCTGCGCCTTCATGCCTTCCGTGAATGATCGCCAATTATTGATCCACTCCTGAATCAGGTTCCCGCTCCCAATGCTCTCGCCCAACCCGCGCATCCAGGACCCTAATCCAGAGGGCTGACCCGTCTCCGGGAGTGTCTGCGTTCGCTCCGTGTGGGCCATATCTGCCAGGAGCAATTCGGCATCATAGTTCCGCAGACCAAGCCTCTCCCGAACCATCGCGATCTTTTGCGGATCAACACCGACATTCTTTAGGGTGCTGAAGTTCGGATCGCGCAGCACTCTCAGAGCAAGGTCAAGGTCCGAATCGCCGGAAGAATACCCGCCGAATCCGAATCCGCTCGGACCCGCTCGCTGAATGCCGAGATCACCGGCCTTTCCTGCGAGTGTGGAAATCTCAGAAGACTTCAGGTACATATTGAGTATGTCGTTCCCATTCGCCCCACCGAACGTGAAGTTCTGAAAGAACTGACTGAACCGAATATCAAAACGTTCCACGAAGTACCGGATCTGTTCGATCAATTGCCGCAGGTGGTTCGGGATGTCGGACACCAAATCGACGAACCTGGAGATCCCGACCAGAATATCCCGCATGGTTCCCCTGGCCGTCTCCTCGATGACACCAGTTGACACCTTCCCAGCCTGCCGACTGATCCATCCACCAAGTGCGATTCCAGCGCCAAGACCCGCTTCGGCTATCGGTTTCATCACGGCAAGGACTTTCGGACCATTCTCCCGAATCATGTTTGAGAAGGCCCGGAACGCCCCGGCAGCGGCCTCAAAGCCCTGCGTCATTGCAAGCAAGGCTTTCTGGTAGGCATCCAGATCGTTCCGCTTCATCACATCGGGGAAAAACCATCGGCCCATTTCGGAACCGCCGGTCTTAAAAAGCCCTTGGAAATCCTGAGTGAACATCGCGAGGCTCGCCGCAAGACCCTCGCCTATTGCCCCACCCAGGTCCTCTTCCACCAACCGACGCAACCTGGCCTCGACCGATTTGATCTGACCGACAAGCCAGTCATACAGACCAAAATCTCCCACCTTCTTCAGACCGAGCATAAAGGCGTCCTTGATATTGGCCGCCAGAACAGAAGGCATCTGAGACAACGCTTCCAGGGTTCCCTCCCCGACAACATCCATCACGAAAGAATGGACTGCACGAATCGTCTCTTCCGGTCTCCCCTTCAATTCGGAAAGGGTTTTTCCAATCGACCCGGCAACCACATCGGGGCTGACTTCAAATCGCATCATGAGCGAACGCCAGTTTCCACCGAGTGCTTCCCGAATCGCCATCAACGCGCCTGGGATACCCTGCTCCGGTTTGATCGCCGACAATCCAACCAGGGTATCCGTCAACTTGTCGAGTTCCTCGCGCACAGACGCGAAATCAGATGCCAGGAGTTTCACACGGGTCGCCGGAATCATCGCAAGAGCCTGGACAGCACCCTGGATATCCTCAATCTGCACCGGAGATCTGAGAGACTTTTCAAGTGAATACTCCGTCAACTGCCGCGCACGAATAGCCGAACCGAGCGAACCTTTCATGCTCGTTTCAAAACGCCGGAACGATTCTCCTGCACTCAGGACCTTCCGGTCCAACCCATAAACAACCGCGCCAACACCAAGCAACACACCGGAGGTATAGAGTGCGCCAGCCTTCGCAAGATTAAATAACCTTTGGAAGTCCTGATATGTAGCCTGTAATCCACTGCGGAATGAACTGAAAAAGTTTGACATCTGGGTCCCGGAGCGCCGGAAAAATCCGGTGAATGAAGACTCCATGCTCTTGCCAAGTGTCGCGGTATCCCTCGACAGACCAGACATGGCCGACTTCGTGCCCTGGGCAAACCGGTTCACGACGACCGTTCCGTCATCGCGTACCTTGATGTTCAGTTCAAGATCTCTGCTCATCGTCTAAAAAAAGAGTGCCTCAGCGCCCCGGATTTCAATCTCCTACGTTGTGGCAAGGGGGCGCTGAGGCCATTCAACGGTTGGAATCTATTTACTTTTCCTGTTCAGATATTCTTTCGCCTTTGCAATGACCCCGGTGGCGTAATGAGTCCTGGTCCCAACCAGGCTCGCCAATTTCTTCTTCGCTCGCGTGAATCGGTAATACTCCGAAGCGGACATCCACTCGTACCCGTTCCAAATATCCGCCCCTTTCGCCACATCCTCCGGCACTACGATCTTTGCATACGCGCCATCCCCGAATATCTTGTTATAGATGCGCTTCAATTCGGCCCGCGTTTCCGCAGGTCCTTCATCGAGTTGCAAGTATTCACGGATCCGATCGCGGTCCATTACTCTCCGCCAGCCTGCTGTTTCAATTGCGCCCGAACGGCCGCAATGACTTCTTCAGCGTCGGTCGATTCGGAACCGGCCCACCGGCGCAAACGATGTTTTGCGAAATTGAAGCGATACCACACATCTTCGGGTAGGACTTCGTACCCGGTGTCTTTCGGGTAATCGTATCCGTACCCATCTTCCGGGTTGGGATTGTCGAATCGGTTCTTGCCGATCACCACATAGGACCCGGCCCCGAAGATCTGATCGTACAGATCCCGAATCGCCTGACGAATCGCTGCTGTCTGTTTCCCCTCAGTCAATTGAGGCACAATCTGTATCTGTCTCTGTCTCATCTTCCTGTGCATCCTTCCGGTTTCGATCCATATAGATCACGCTCGCTATCGCTTTGACTTTCTTAACGGTTGCGATCCGCTCCAGAAATCCACTAACGCCGAGCCGGTCCATTGCCAACTCAATCGCGCTATCGTAAATCCCGATGATGGTTCCAAACCCGCCGACAATGAGCTGGTCTTTGCACAGATCGAACACTTCCCAGGCCAGCAAATTTTCCAGCATCAGGACCGGCGGGTCCGGTTCGTCGATCTCTTCTCCAAACTCCCGAAATACATCCTGGTCCGATACGGTCAATCTTTCCGGGTTGTTCCAATATCGGGAGAACTCGGCAAGTTTTTTACCTCATCTCCCAATTTGCCACTTGAGAAGTTTTGCGGGTCTGTGACAATGCCGAGAATCAACATGTCGAACAGCACACCGTTCGCTTTACCTTCCCGCATCATCATTTCCGCAATTTCCTTTGAATAAGGAATTTCCTTCTCTTTCGAGACAATCGCGTATGCCTCGTCGTCCAGATACACGATGCGGCGGAACACTTCAGGAGTCAGACCTTTCCATCCGCGAATCACGGTATTGCACAAATCTGACCGCATTCCCTCCTCATCGAGTTGCTCATCACCGCGCTTTGCCAGCAGACAATTCATAATCTGGTTTCGCTTTTGCATGGCGGTGACTTCCGACCTGGAAAGAAACCGCAGATCAATAATGAAATCGGCATCCCCAAAAATCCGAAACTTCCGAATCTCCGGGTTCTTGCCACCTTGCTGAACCAATTTGAGAAGATCTTTCTTATCCATGGGTTCCCCCTCTGGTTTGGATTACGGCACATTGGCCTCGTTGTTGTAGATGGTGATTCGCTGCGAAAATCCGAAGGTTGAATCGTAATAGGCTTGAAAATCGAAACTCTGAACCAGCTCGTGCATTCCGTCTACCTGGGGGGTCGGACGGCCAGCCCACTTGACACGCGGGAAGAAAAACTCGATGTAGTAGTTGCTGTTCGGATCCGTCGAGCGCCATCGAATCGCGGCAGGAGTACCAGCCTTGAAGTCATCGAACCATTCGGTTGCCTTCTCTGTTGCCCGGATCACAACGGAGCCGGTTGCGTCCGCATACCCTTCGCTGGAATCTTGCCGTTCCCTGGCAGTGTTGGCGTTTCCAGTTACCTCATACCCTTCCTCGTCCAGGTTGTTGCTGAAGTTCAGAGTCATATTTCGAATGGACCCGATCAGGGTCGCCGGACTCGCACCGGCAGAACCTTCATAGAGAGCACCCATATTCCCGGCGAGATCGCGTATTGTGCTGCCGGTAGGAGAAGCATCGAGGGAAGTTGTGCCAATAACCGTTTTCAACGGCAGAACATTGAAGGTCACCCGGCTGACACCTTCCTGGGCGAGATTGAAGGTTGCGCCAGGAATCCGGGATCCGAGAAACTGGTAACACCTTTTGACACTGCCACCCAAATTACGAATCGACTTCTCGATAGTCAGCCCCTCCGGAAGATCGGCCGCCGGAGTGAACACATGCGTGTACGGCCCGGACCCGGACGATGACACGCTGCCCATCAGGTTCTTGATAAGGCTGGTAATTGCACCTTCGATGTGCAATCGGCAATTGATATCTCCACCAGGGCGGAGATTCATATCGACCGGTTCGCGGCGCATCCGGTCTTCCGTAATCTCATCATTGACTTCCGGGTTGGTTTCTTCACTCAGGGACTCGGTGACATATCGCAACCGCCGGAAAGAAGTTGCCGGGGTTCCCTGCGTCGTTTCCGGACCGATTATCAAATAAGTGCGATTACCGCGACCTTTTGTTCCCATGTGGATTATCTCCTGGTGGGGTATCTGCCATGCAAAGGCACGGCCCCCCTCACCAGGAGATATAGGCGGTCGCGAATCGTCGGGTTACTCTTCCTCTTCCTCTTCGAGGGGACCGATATAAGACTTATCGAGATAAGACACCCTGGCGAGAATCACACACATTCCACGATTGCCAACATACGCCCCATCCTCCCCAGACCCGGGCGGTGTGGCAACGCGGGTCACATCGAGATCATCCCCGATCCCATGCAATTCATGGATTCGATAGAGCGCGGTAACAATATCTTTCGCGAACTTCTGGAGAATTGTCCGGCGATCCGGTTCGCCTCCCTCAACATCGGCATAAATCAACTCCCCCACAACCGAGAAATTCAAAACATTTTCAAACGAGACATACTCCTCAGAATAGTTCTGCGGTGTCTCATGGATCTCCTGGGGAAGTTCCACAATACGCAGGTACGGATAATGCTCCGGATCACCACGCTCCGCTTCCGCAAATACCTCCTGTACGGTCTGCGAATAGCCGTTATCCGTTGTGAGTTCGCTGGACAGGAGTGTCGCAAAACTGTCCAAAAGGTCATTGACCGGGTAATCCTGGGGAACCTGGGAGACCATTGATTATTACCTTTCCCAATCCCGCTGGACCTCAAGTTCGCTACTCCTAACCAACCGGGTCAAAAGATTGGACAAATCATCTCCAGTGTCCTGGAGCATTCGATGTGGTTTGGTACCTGGATGATCGACATGTTTCGTGAACACTTCCTCGACCATCCCACCGAGAGGATCTCCCACAAAGAAATGCAATACACCATTCGGTGTACGAGGATAAATCCGGTGGGGCTTCGATCCATACTCCAATACACGAAGAATCGTTTCCGTTTCCGGATCCTTCGTCATCTCGCTGAAAATCCGGAGAGCCGTTTCATCCGCATTGTGTGAGATTTCCATGCGCCACGTTTTCGGCGCTCTTTTACCGGGTGTCCGCTCGCGCAATTTGGACACAGCGTAGGCCCCAATTGCCTCCAATTCAATCGTGCGAACCCCACGCAGTTTCATAATAACGGAATTTGCCGCTTTCAGAAGCAGATCGAGACTACTCTGCGATACCTCAATCTTCGCCTGCATCACTCGATTCCTCCCATATCGAGCCAGATCTTGCTGCGCTCATCTCGGTACTCCTGGGCTGCCTGATCGGAAACGCTCTGAATCTGCGCGGCCCGATCACTGAGTTGGAGACCATGATCGGTACGTGGAAACCCATGCTTCATCAATGAATTCGACACAGCACGGGCGACTTTCGACCTCGCTCCACAGATCAGACAATACTCATACTGTGGGGGGATCCGCGAGACTCCATCGCTCAGGTCATGATACTCGTAAACCACAAGGTCATCCGAGGCGGTCGGGATTGGGGATAACCACACTTGGCCGTTCACATAATTCCAACTCCGGCGACCAGAATCGCCGAGGCGAATCTGCCGGGCCTGTATCTCGTCAATCAGATCGGAAGAACGGCTATACTCCGGATACTGATAGGATCTGTCATACGCATTCTCTTTGATATCCTGTCCGAACTCCATATTCAAGGATGAACTGCTTACGGTCCATCCGGGGATCCGAATAATCACTCGATCGGTAGGAATATCATACGCCTGCTGACTGGCAACAGTTGTAAACGATCCACGCCGCAACGTCAGCCCACCACATTTCCGGAGCAATTCATACGCGGTCAGATCGAGAGCCTTCCCGTACAGACCTTCGGGGGCCTGCTGTGTATCCTGCTGCGCCCACCAGGTTTTCAGTTCCGTTATGAGGGTGGTTCGATTAAGAGCCATAGACCCGTTTCCCGACTGTAATCACATCTCGAAGTTTCGTCTCTAACTCCTGGATGTAGTCCTCTGCGCGGACCTGTTGCAGGCAGGCCGTGGTGTCCCCGCATCGTTCCTCTTTCTCGAAACAGGATGGGCATCCGATCCGTTCATTGCACCGGATAGCCACCGCACCGCCCTCATTCCAGATGGGATGATAATTGATCCGTTCAGTTGGACGGGTGGGGCCGAGGAAACAGACGATTGGAACGGCTCGCTCGGTTACGTGTGAGAACCAGAGTGGCCCGGAATCCATAACGACCATCGCGTCCAGGTAATTGCATAATGCAATCATCTGACTGGTCGGAGCATCGGGCATAGAGAACACATGATCCCCATTCCATACGCATCCGCGATCCCGCTCGATCAAAAACACATCGAATCCACGCTCGACCAGAAGACTGACAAATTTGCGCACTTCATCAAACGGAAAGGTTTTCTTCGGGCCGGATCCCTTCACCTGAAATCCGATAAGGGGTCGCTCGCGAACACCACGGGCCAATCCTCGGGCCGTAATGTACTTGTTCGCCTTGTCCCGCGACTCTTTCGGCAATTGCAAATACCAGTCTTCTGGCATAAGTTGCGGTGCGTTCGGAACTCCATCCATGAGTGCTCTCCAAAATATCTCGGCGCGGTGGACCCTCGCGCCGTTGTGTCCTGTGTGATCGACCTCGACGACACCATCCAACAGAATCTTGTGGTCATAGTGGCGATCCCCAGGCCGAGCCAGGGTAAAGACAGGCGTATCGGTAAACGGATCGTGATACGCTTCGCTGGTCATCAGGTATAAATCCAGTTGCGGGTAACAGTTCCGCAGCCGCCGCAGAACCGTATGCAGCATGAGCAAATCGCCAAGTGCGTAGCTGCGCCAAATCAGAACTTTCTTCCTGGATCCTTTTCGAAGCGTTTTCAGAAGAACACACAACCGCTGGTCGCCGACAATGAAGTTGTGCTTTTGTTCGAGGCATTTTGCGAAATCGGTCGGGACAAAAATCGTTTCGCCCCGGCGAAACACAATCATCCTGCCTTCCGGAGTTGGGACATCGACCTCACCTTCCGGCCCGCAGAACTTGACCTGCGTTACCGATTCATTCACGGGGACCATTTCGACCACCCCAACGCTTTCAGGTAAATATCGACCCGGTGCATATAACTCAGGTCACCGCCATCGTGATCCCTCTCCAGGCATCCGTCCAACATGAAAATGATATTGAATCCCGGCAAATCCGGTTTCCAATTCTGCACACCAATTTCTGAACCGGAGAATGCCTCAACCAAGCGGTGCGCAGTGAGAATATCGAAAGTCGATTGAGGAAAGGTCCTCTGAAGGAATTTTGCAACCGCATGGAGGATCAGAACATCACCGAGCGCATAGGTCCGGACAAGACCCACCCTGCACCCGGGATTTTTCAGCACATGATCTTTCACACTCGTGAACGGTTCCAGTTTTCCAAATCTGGCAAACTGCTTTATGACCGGAAATGTCGTATCATCTACAACAGTACCTGGGTAGAAAACGATATGGCCCATCGGCGAGGTCTCGTTCTCGAAACCGATTGCCGATGGGCCTTTGATTACGTACAGTGCCATGATCCCCCTCTACGACTCCGCCCAGGATCAACTGTTCGTGTTGGTCATATTGATGAGAGCGTAGAAGTACTCACCCTCATCCGCCTTGACGAAACAGGCCCGCGACCGAGCGCCCTGACGCGGTTCCCATTCGTCAGGGTCCATGAACACCGGGCTGGGCAGCGGTGGGACATACATTGCCAGCACGATTCCGACCCGCATCCAGTCCAGCGGGCCAGTGCCACGGTAACCGAGCAACAGGGCGTTTTGGTCGGGGAAATGAGGATCGCAAATGACCGTGTACTCATCCCCGATCCGACCGACAACATGCGGGCCGATTTCACCAAGGGAAGCACCGGGCCGAATGGAATCATTCAGGTTGACCATGCCATCCCATTTCTTGATGCGCTGGAGACGCGGCAGTGTCAGCGGGTGACAAACAATCCAGTTCGGTCGAACATTCTTCCGGTACATGATGTTCGCGGCGGCGTTTTGAATGGCAACCGTGTACAACCTCTCGTCATACGCCTCTTTGTCGCGATCCGCTTTGGACGAATAGGTCCCGCCGTCACTGGCATCCCAGGTGGTCGTGTAGCCGACATTGTTGAAAATGAAATCGACGCACAGGCGGTCAATTTCAAGTTGCAACAGGTCAGTCAGGAGACGCGGGACCATATCGGCAGTCGCGAGGCCATGAACATTCATGAGGTCTTCCTGAGCCTCGATGGACCACGCGGCCAGGAGTTTCCACACTTCGGTCTGGGCATTCTGAGACTGGACGCGAAACTTCACCCGCCGAATCGTGGCCGCAGATCCTTCTGTGTTGTTCAACGAATAGGTCTTGTTGAACGTGGACGCCAGATCGACCCGGTTGTTCGCGCTGGGCGAGTTCTGGTAGAACCAACTCAGATTGAACACCTGCCCGGTAGCGGACGAAATCGGCTGTACGGAACACAACCGATGTGCGATGGTCCCCGCGAGGGCGCGGGTAATCATCGGGAACCAGGTGCCCCGGACCTTGGCGATATCCAAACCGGTTACCGCGAACGTGCCCTCCATGAACTGACGGCTGTTCATGTGCTTTTCCGCGTTCAAAAGCAACGCTTCAACAACACGCTGACGCATGATGCCGTCAGTATCCCAGGGACCTCGAATAATCCCCTTCGGGGAACCTTCCGCAACCGTGTTCCGGAAGCGGTCGAATCCATAGATCTGGACGTTTTCGGTGAGCGGAGCATACCGGCTGCGCAGGTTCGGCATATCACGACCGATCTGGCAGCTTGCCAGGAATCCGGCATCAATTCCGAGGGCCATGGCAGCTTGATTTTCAGTGAGATCGAGAGGGGTATTACCCATCGTTATCCTCCTCCAGACACCCCCTCGGTCTGTAATGGTTTTCGCGAATCAGATTAGAGTCTGAAAATAATCAGACGTTTTGCACACCTTGTTTCCACTGCTCCGTCATATCCTGCCGGGCCACCGGAGGATTCGGGTCCTTTTGCTCCGGGTCAACGGATTTCGATTTCTGAACCGGGGACGGAGACGGTTTCCCGGAATTCGACTCAATGAACGCCTTCACCTTTTCGAGCTGTTTCCCGACATGTTCCACAACGCCGTCAGTCGTGGTGATCCGCCCTTCCGAAATCATCTCGGCCACGGTATCCACGACGAATTTCCGCACGTGCGGGTCATACTCCTTGGTGGCTTCCTGGAGAGTCTCTTTCATGGACTTCTCATTGAGACGCGCCTGCATTTCGGAGAATTGCTTCTGCGTGTCCTCGATCTGCTTCCGAAGCGCGGCGTTCTCTGCCCGAAACGCCTCGGTCTGGTCGTCTTTCGGACCATCACCCGGTTCATCCGTCAGGATTTTGTGCTCTCTGAGGATCTTCTTGAGCGATTCGAGAACGGCCAGCGCCTGAGCATTCTGTTCCTTGGCTTCGTGCAGTTTCGCTTCCCATTCCTCGTCCGCGACGGCTCGTACTTCAATGGCGATCTGCTTTTTGGCGGCATCGACAAGTTGTTTCGCCTGGGCTTCGATCCCTTCCCGCAATCCCTTGTCCACGATGGCTACCACGGCCTCGCTCTGGGCGGCCAGCGCGACGAAATCCGCATCCTTGAGCAGCATTTCGACCAGATCCGGGTACTTTTCTTTGAATTCTTTGAAGTTCTTGAATTCACTCATCTCAATCTCCTCCGGGCCGTGGCCCTGTTGGTTTTCAAATGCGATGCTGGATACGCGAGCCGTGTCTTCGGACGGTCGAAGAACCACGTCAATCGTGGTCATCTGGTAGTCGTCATTGATTACCTGGACATCCTTGACACCATTCCATTCCCTTTTGACCGCTGTCCCGAATCCACGGGTCGAGAATCCAATCCCCCGCAGGGGTAGTCCTGAGTCCTTACAGGCTTCAATTACCGAACGGAGCGTTTGACCAGCCTCGTTATCGAGAACGACCGCTTCGCCGGAGAGGTAGACCTCATTGCCGTCTGCGCTCTCATTGACCTCAATCTTGCGATATAGGACCCCGCTCCCCATGATCCTGGGTCCGCTCATATCGGGAGTCGGGTGATCGACCGCGCCCAGAAGTTCGCCCTGTTCACACAGGGCTTTGACCTTGAGTGCTTCGCGTTTGTAGGTCGGCGCTGGATAGACGCGGCAATTGCCGTTCAGCTTTCCGCCGACTCCCAAGGGGCTTTTGAGCACAAGCCTCTTCTTGCCGGTCGATCCGACAGATTCCTCGATAACCTGGAGTTCACCCTCTCCGGGCCGATACGCTTCCGTCAGCAGTGGTAATTTCCGTTTCGAGTCGTCGGTAAGAACTTCCATCTCTCGCTATCTCCGTTACCCGTAGATATAGGGCGAGAGAATGGGCTGTTGGGATTCAAAGGTCGGGAAGGGAATTAGATAGTGGCGGCCTTGTTCAAAGGTTCGAAATTGCCGCCAATCCGCTCATATTCCCGCAAGATTGGAACCACATACCCCGTCATCCGATCTTCCGGGATCTGACCCCACGACAGGGAAACGGGTCCACAGTTCCATGCCAGGGCGAGACGCTCATACAATGCGCGGCCACGATACCCTTTTGCGCCTGCACTCTTGATAAGCCGTTCCAGGTAACGCTGAGACCAGAACAGCCCATCGTGTGTGGATCGAACCAGTTGGGTTAAAAACGGTTCCTGGAACCCGCATTCCCGTGCAGTAGCACCCAAAAGGTGCATCGGACCAAAGGAACATGCCTCCAATACCCGCTCGGTTTCGTAGGAACATAGGCCCGAAACACAGTGCGGATTTCGAGCCGCGAGATCCTGCAAAGACATGGGTTTCATATATTTCTCTAAGAATCCCGGCTCAAACCGGATTGATGCCGGGTTGAAGGTCCGTTCCTCCTGCCAGCAAATCGCTTCGGCAAATATCGGGTCGCGGAAATCGAGTTGGGACAGAATGGTTACAACATGCTCACGGTTTTCAGCGATTTCCCGTTGGTTCATCGTGGACCTCAAGAAATAATGATCTTCTATTCGGGGATGTATGATTCAGCGGAAAAGAGGCAACCCCTCTTCGTCAATGCGCTCTCGCGCCATGGTGATAAAATCCGGGTTCAGGTCAATAAGCGTCGAGTCCCGGGCAAATCGCTCACACACGATCCCCGTAGTGCCACTGCCCGCGAACGGATCCAGGATTCGGCAGGGAACCGGATCACCAGCCCCGCACCGGCACGAGGGTTGCCAACCTTTCAGGATAGGAATCTTGCGGCCCCTGGGATCTGTCCTTTTCCCACGCTCAATAGGTAGAGCCTTGAGTTTGCGTTTGAACATCTCGTCCATTCGCATACAATCCGACTGTTGATAGGACCCGCCCCGCATAGCCGCATCGTCCGGGTTCTCGATCCATTCAATAATCCGTACCCAGGGCGCACCACAGATGGGGCAACAGCCCCGCTCCGAGGTCCCGGACAAAATGTACGGCTCGATGAGCTTTGCCGGGTAAACTGCAAAATGCTTCCGTCTGGTACCGGGATTCGAGACCGATCTCACGCTCCGGAGTTGGCGGCCGAGGGGATTGGCAATTTTTTCGGGGCATCCGCTTGGCCCGTAGTTCTCGCCCCTCGCAATGTTCCCGATTTCAAGGACGGTCGAGTCCTTGTGTTTCCCGTTCCCTCTCCGTCGCATGGATCGGGCCAGGGAATCAGGCGCAAGCGGCTCCCGGGTGGCCTCCACATCCCAATAGTACCGGGCGCTTTTTGTGAATTGGAGACAGTATTCGTGATCGCATGTTGGTCGATCCTTGCCGCTATAGGGTAAGCAGTTCGGCTTATGCCAGACATTGACGGACCGCCACCACCAGCCCTCTGCCTGAAGCGCGAATGCCAAGCGCCATGGTATCCCGGCCATGTCCTTGGGCTTGAGGCCGGATTCCGATGGATCCGGTCTCTGCGCAGAATATCCGTCACGAGCGCCGATGTGCTTCGAGTTTCTAATCCTGACATCAGGGTCACTGTAACCTTGCGCCGCAACCCACGAATCCCCAATTACAATCCATAGCGATCCGTCCCGCCTCAGCACACGCCGGACCTCGGCGAACACTGAGGCAAGGTGCTCAATATACTGATCCGGGCATCGCTCCAGGCCCAACTCGCCGCGCCATGCACCGCATTTCGAGCATGAGGATCCGTAACTGACCGGCTCTCGAACGCGGCAGGCATTTGCTTGCTCAATATCGCTGAATTTGCTTTTCGTGCCGTCTTTCCATCGTGTAGCGACCATGCCCCATTCTTCCGTCCACTCATGCTCGCACACCGGATCCCCACCCCACACTTGTGGTTCCGTGTGGTACGAGCGCAAGCACCAATAGGGCGGACTGGTAATGCACAAATGAAAATGATTATCTGGAAATTCTTGCAAGAGGACCGGGCTATGCCCACATTGAAACTCGATTACCACAGATTCCATACCTCAAGAAAAAGGTTGAGCCGGGAGACTTGAGTAAAGGAGAGAGCCTCCCGGCCCGCATGAAAGGGAGAACTTACGGAATGCTTGTATCGCCGTCTTTGTAATTCTCTTGGAGTTTCAACTCCGCATCGTGCATCCGAGTCATGATCCGAGACAGATCGGACGGAGCGATCAGAAGATATCCGGGATATTCTGGAGGCTCCGTCAAACTGAGATCGCCAGGCAATTCGGGGACCTTGCTGATATCGGTAGAGATACACCCGGTAAGGAGAATCGCGAGGATAATGGTGGTAAAAATGATCTTCATTTCCGAATCTCCTTGAGCAATGACGCCCGAGCCTTGTCCCGATCCGACTTGTCGGTAGATGTGAGATTGTCCACCTTGTTCAGAATTTCTTTCCGGTCATGCTCGATCTGGTTAAGAACGGACCTTCGTTGTCTCCTGGGATCCCTGATCCATTCCAGGATCGCCTTCCCGAACGCGAACAGATTTGATAACATTCCGGACAGGTCCATGATCTACCTCGCTTTCACCGCTTCCCACCACCGGAGCGCAACGTCCCTTCTCACATGAAGTAGGACCGAGGCCGATCTCCGGAGATGCCGGGCGAGCGTGTCTGCCATGGCTTGAATCTCCGGCTCCGGCTTCCGGTACTTGGCGACCAGTTGCCGCATCATGTAAGGCGTGATCGTTTCTGGCTTCATGGTTTGAACTCGCACTCCGGATGCCAAGACTTCTCACCCTCCGCCATGTCGATCAGGACCCACTCGCCTGACACCGAGAGACAAAAGTCAATGGACCAGTAGCCCTGGAATAATGGAGCGACTTCCCAAATCTTGCATACATGATTCGGGCCAATCCCAGGCGACTGCTGTGCGTTTATCAATATGGATCGCCATTCCGATTCGTAAATCTCATTCGCCATTTTGTCCAGTACCGGCGCACCCGATTTCTTGATCGCTTCTGGAATCCAGTACCAGTGCCAGCACTCGACACGCCCATCCCGCACGAAGAACCGGATCTCCGGATTGATCGGCATCTTGCCATGGAACGCATAGAACAACGTCGCCATGGGTATGTATTCGCGGATGGCGATGGCGTCGATGGGTAATTCCACCATGCAGACCTTATCAATAAGGCGAGCGAAGTTCGGGAGTAAGTTTTCAGGCCCTTCAACAAAACAGGTCTTGTTCCAGGAGTGTTTCCCAGAGTAGTGGTCTGTGCGCATGAAAACCGGATATCCGATCCTCTCACAAGCTGATTTCAGATCGTCAACATCGAGAGGCCAGCCCTTCCCGTCGAGGAATTCAAGACACTTTAGGGTATCGGTCGGGACGAGGATCGTTTTCGGCTTGCGAATGCCGTCGATGTTCTCGACTCTCGGCCACCAGTACAACATGCTCGATCTGTTCACTTCGTTTTCCATGCGCTTGTCTCCAAACCGAAAAGGGACGGCCGGGAGATCGCTGAAAGGGAGGAAAGCAACCTCCCGGCCTTACGTACTGCAAGTGGTTATTTACCTTTTCGTCCACCTTTTTTCTTGCACATAAAATCACCACCTCTCGGCCTTGCCAAGCCTTGACTATTGGTTCGCCTGCATTTGACGAATGATCTTCGACGAGGACATGTCTTCCAGATCGCTGGGAATCAGGAGAATGGTACCCCCATATCCTTCAACGAACCGGCGCTCTGTTTGATTGATTGTGTCGATTGAATAATCACCACCTTTCGCATACACATCTGGTTTCAAAATCTCCAATGCTTTCATCGCGTCCTTACCGATCTCGACTACAAGATCCACGCCCTTGACGCTCGCGATAATTCCAGATCGACACGGGAATTTCAGAACGGGTCGATCCGGTCCCTTCAACATCCTCACGGCCTCGTCTGAATTCACCCCGACAACCAAAACCGAGTTGGGGATTCGCCGCTTGATCTCCTGCAAATACCGCACATGGCCGTGATGAAGAATGTCGAAGCACCCATTTGTCCAGACTACAGGAGTATTTCTCCTTTTCCCGATGCCCGGCAATTGGCAAAGGGTCAGAAGCAGCGAATCCCCAAGATCGAGAATGCGTTGCTCAGCTACCAGTTCCGGAAACACTTCTGCCACCATCGTCACTGGACTCAATTGACTTGCTTCGATTGGTCAGGAACCCCTTCAGAAGGGTTCCACCGTAGGTGATTGCCGCCAAGATTGCACTCGTAATCAGCGGCCCCAGCGTATTCCCGAATGTGCTATCGAAGTCGATGCTCTGGATCACTTCCCTGACGCCTGGAATCATTTGGTCAATGAACACCAGCAGCGCAGCGAAGAACACCACTACCATCCGAATCCATGCGTTCTTGAGATCAGTTCTGTCGATCTGTCCTCTCGGCGAATTGGCCTCTAACATGATTGATCCTCCATTTCCAATAAGGCTTGAATATGCGGTTGGATCTCGCGATCCAGCATTTCTCTTTTTTCCAGGATTTCACGATCGGTCAAACCAAGCTCGCGCCGGAGTTGGGCGACAGCGACCGTATCGGGTCGTTCCGTAGCTTGATATACGCGGACATCGCACAGAATTTCCTCCACTAAAGCGGGAGGCGGAAACAGCACTGTATTCCCTGCCAACCGCCTGGAAACAGTGCGCAATAACTCCGGTTGATCCTGGAGTGCTTCGCATAACGCATTAAATCCCGGATATCCTCTCCGGAGCCTGATCGAGGCCAATAGGTAGATCAGGAATCCCCTGGCGTATCTGGTCGTTGCACCTTCGTTCACGTGTACATCTCCCGGTTCTGTCTCTCGACTATCGCCTCGGTCCAACCGTTCTCGCGCCGGACCATATCAATCGCTAATTGCTGGCAATACAGCACATCACAGAAGAACGCAGATCCCTCCAGGGGGAATCTGCACTTGAGGTTATATCTATCCGGCAATCTTCTGTTCGCTTGAAAGAACCCAAGAATCCAAGGAGCAATCTCCAGCGCCTTATCCCCGGTTGCAATAGACGCAATTCGCAACTGCCGACGAAGCGTAGGGCCATATAGCGGAAGGAATTGCACCAGCGAATAACACCGCTGGCATAAGATCTCATCATTGTGGATCCCACACCGGTCGTCCTCAGCAATGAACTCCTTACACCACGCACACATGTCCGACTGTTCGGCAACCTCAATTTTGCCGATATCCAGCACACCATTTCCTGATTGATATTCCATTTCTGGTGGAAGATCCCCGACAAAAATTCCGCAACCGCTACCGGCTTTTTCGATGAGCGCGAACGCCTTGTTTCGCAGACAGGTCCACAGGTACGCGACACAATTGCGATCGGGATCAAGATTGACCCGACGAAACAGCAGGAGTGCTTCAAGAACGCACTCCTGCTTAATCTCGTCTCGAAATGCTCGGGTTCGGCGACTCCATCGGACATCGCCAAACACTTTTTCGACCAGGGGGTACATCTGCGCAACAAAGGCGTCTTCATCCCCCGACCGAATCGCATTATTGATCGCGTCCTGGTCATACAGCATGTGCGCCTTTGAACACCATTACATTCGCGTGATCTGGCCGCAGCCCATCGGATTCCATGTATCCCTCATAGGCTTGTGGTCCCCCCGCATTGGGAAGTAGGACCACGGCCCGGGAGACTTCCAGGAACCCGGACCGTACAATCTCCTCCGACAGGAATCGGGAGAAATCGAAATATCCCGTCTTCAGACAATCAACTTCCGGGGCATACACGACAAAAAATCCATCAGGCCGAAGCACCCGCTTGATTTCGCTCAAGATCGAGCCGAACACGACGCGGTAGTTTGGGCGATCCAGTTTCGACAGATCGGTTTCCCGCTCCTCGCCAGGGACGACATCCTTCTTGACCATCAACGGCATGGGTGGGTGAAGGAATACGAGATCGACCTCGCAATCCTTGATTTCCAGGGAGGCCGCGTCCATAACCTCAACGGAACCGTGACGCGGGCTGATATCGGAACACCACGCCTGCCGATCCATGATCGCGCAGACATCAACCGTTGTTCCGCTACCGGCCATTGGATCGAGAACGACATTGCCTTCCCCGGACCAGTGGGCGACAATCTGTTCGACAACCTGAGCCGGAGTGCTTTCTGCCCAATCGGGATCACCAGCGTACCGGAACGGTTGCTCGATGGGCCAGACCGAGGAAAGTATCCTGCCCTGAATGCGGAGAATCTCGGCCCTGGCCTCTTGCTCGAACGACTTCCTCCGGCCCTGGATTTCCTCTTCCAGACTGGCAATGCGGTTCTGCAAATGCTCATTCGACTGCCGAAGCGTGTCATTCTCTTTCCGGACCTTCTCGTAATTCGGTGGGGTAACCTCTACTTTCTCCGGTTCCAGGGTGCGCAGGGTTTTGACGGTGGCCTCCAGTTCCCGGTTCCGGGTGGACAGATCCTTATTCCGCGATTCGGCTTCCTGGGCCTGTTTCCGCACCTTGAGGATCTCTTCGCGGGTCAATTCATGGAGGGTCTTCTTCATGCCGTCCAATTCGACGGCTTCCCCGGCCAGGAGTTTCATCCGGGCCTCTTCCGGCCACTGTTCGGAGATAAGGATAAGGATATCCTCAATTCCACGTCCGAATACCTCATGGATCTGCTTCGCCCGATCTTCATTCCGGGCAACCGCCATCCATCTGTAAGCTGTACGCTTAGGAATACCAACATCTTCCCCTAACCAGGACAGAAACAATTCAGTTGGGAATCTCTCGGTTACATCCAGCAGGGCTTTCCCTGCCTCGATCACGTGCAGGACGGCCGTTTTCCCGTGTTGCCGGACAATTTCTGCTTGACTCCGGAGCCAGATCTGGTCTTCGAATGTCAGTTGATAATCCCGCAACGGTCGGGGATTAACCTCGACAACCGGAGCCTGTTCAATCAATGCGGTTTCGTTCATAACTACCTCCTGTTTACTGCCACATGTGGCAGTAAATCTATCCTTTCTGCGCTCTGGTTCGTGCGCATATTCGCCAATTTCTCCGTTAGCCGAAAAGAACACCCCTCTTGGATTCAATTTCGCACCTATCGCGAGGGACCTGTTCTTTGCACCCATTGGCGTCCTCGACGATCAAGGTGTCGCCGAAATCCTCGACCAGCCACCGCTGGACCTTCTCCTTGCCCCTCGTGACCCACACGATTACCGGCTTATTTTCCATTGGATTCACTCCTGGTGAATTTCGGTTTCTGTTCCTTCCCAGGATCAGCAGGGGGTTCCGGTGCAACTTCCTGAGTGGCTTCGGCCTTTTTGAGAATGGAACGCATACATTC